>JANWWU010000028.1 GCA_025055595.1 Planctomycetota bacterium
GAGGGCGCGACCGAGGCCGGGGAGGGCGACGACCCCAGCATTCCGCCGCCGCCCGGCGAGTCCCTGCCCGAGCGGCATCGCGACAGCAAACTGCAGACCGTGCATCCGCCGACCCGCCTGCAGGCACGCCTGCTCGCGACGGCGCGCGACGCGCGCACCGTCGAGGAGGATCACGGAGTCAACGCGCTCTTCCTCGCCCTCGGCTTCCTGCGCTGGCGCGAGGCCGAGGCCCCCGCCGACACCTGGCGGCTGGCCCCGCTGTGCCTGCTGCCGGTGCGTCTGGAGCGGGCGCGCGCCGATGCCCAGTTCGTCGTCTTCGCCACCGACAGCGAGCCGATCGACAACCTGACGCTGCGCGTCAAGCTCGAGCGCGAGGGCGGCATCGCGCTCCCCGAGCTGCCCGACTGCGACGGCCTCGACCTCGAGGAGTGGTTCGCGGCCGTGCAGCGCGCGGTCGCGCGGCAGCCCGGCTGGGAGGTCGAGCGGCGCATCGTCCTCGACCTCTTCGCCTTCGGCCGCTTCCTGATGTGGCACGACCTCGATCCGCAGGCCTGGCCCGCGGGCGCAGGGCCAGCGCAGCAGCCGCTGGTGCAGCGGCTGTTCGGCGGCGGCTTCGCGCCGCTGCCGACGCTCCCCGAGGACCTCGATGCCCTGCGCCCCCCGGAAGCCAGCGGCGAGGTGCTCGAGAGCGACGGCTCGCAGGCCCGGGTGCTCGCCGCCGTCGCCGCCGGCGCCGATCTCGTGATCCAAGGCCCCCCCGGCACCGGCAAGTCGCAGACGATCTGCAACTTGATCGCCGAAGCCGTGCTGCGCGGACAGACCGTGCTGTTCGTCGCCGAGAAGCAGGCGGCGCTCGCCGTCGTCCAGCGCCGTCTGGCGGCGATCGGGCTCGGCGACTGCTGCCTCGAGCTGCACAGCGATGCCGCGAGCAAGCGCGCCGTGCTCGCCGAGCTCGGCCGCACGCTGGCGCTGCCCGCGCCGCCGCCGCCGCCGGCCGCGGATCCCGCCTATGCCCGGCTGCGTCAGGACCTCAACGCCTTCGCGCGCGCGATGCGCGCGCCGATCGGCAGCCGCCGGCTGAGCCCGGGCGAGGCCCTCGATCAGCTGGCGGAGATCAGCGTGCCCGCGGCCGACCTGCCGCGCGAAGCGTGGACCGGCCTCGATGCCGCAGCCAGCGCGGCCTGCGAGCAGGCGCTGCAGGAAGCCGCGACCGCCCTCGCCGCGAGCGGGCCCTTGTCCGCGCACCCCTGGGGCATCGCCCGGCTCGCGACCGTTCTGCCCGCGCAGGAGCGGCGCCTCGATGAGGCGGTGCGGCAGGCCCAATCAGCAGTGGCCGCGGCGCGGCCGGCGGCGCAGCGGCTCGCCGAGGCCCTCGGCGCCCCCCGCCCCAGCGGCCCGCTCGCCGCCGAGCGGCTGGTGGCCGCGGCGCAGGCTCTCGCCGCTCGGCCGGCGCTCCCCTTCGACCCCGAATCGCCGCTGTGGACCGAGCAGCGCGACGCGGTGGCGGTGCTGTTCGCCGCCGGCGAGTGCTGGCATGCCCTGCGCACCCGCCATGCCGCGACCCTCAGCAGCGCGGCATGGAACGCCGAGATCGCGCCGCTGCGCCAGGCCTTCGCCGACTTCGGCGACAGTCCCTTCCGCTGGGCCAGCCCAGCCTGGTGGCGCGCTCGCGCCGCGCTCGCCCGCTATTGCCTGCCGGGCAAGCGGCCAGCCGCCAACAGCGACCGCCTGCGCCTGTGCGACGATATCCTCCGCGCCCAGGCCCAGCGCCGCAGCCTCGAACAGGAGGCGATGGCGCGCCTCGGGCGCGCGCTGTTCGGCGCGCAGTGGTTGGGCAGCGAGAGCGACTGGCCGGCCCTCGTCGAGGCCCGCGACTGGTCGCAGCGCTGGCGCGAGGGACGCGCCGCTGGCTGGCCGCCCTGCCGCGTCCTCGATCCCGGCGCGGCGCGCAGCGCGCTCGCCGCCGGCGAAGCCGCGATCAGCGCGGCGCTGGCCGCGCTGCGCGCGCTGTGCGAGCTGCTCGCCTGCCCGCTGCCCGACGACGACTGGGAGCGCTGGCAGCAGCGCCTGCAGGGCATGGGCGCGGATCCGACGGCGATCCACGAGGTCTGCGCCGTCAACCGGGCGCTGGCCCCGCTGCCGCCGGCGATCGCCGAGGCCGTCCGCCGCTGGACGCGCCCGGCGAGCGAGCTCGTGCCCGCCTGCAAGGCCGCCGAGCTCCAGGCCCTGCTCGAGCAAGCGATCGCCGAGCGGCCGGAGCTCGCGCGCTTCGATCCGCACGCGCATCAGCGCGCCGCCGCGCGCTTCCGCGAGCTCGACCTCGCGGTGCTCGCGGCCAATCGCGCCCGCGTCCGCGCCGCCCACCATGCCCGCCTGCCGGCGACGGACGAACGCGGTCCGGCGGCTGTGCTGCGTCGCGAGGCCGCCAAGAAGATGCGGCACGTGCCGCTGCGCACGCTGTTCGCCGAGGCGGCCAGCGCCGTGCAGCGGGTGAAGCCGGTGTTCCTGATGAGCCCGCTGTCGGTGGCCGCCTACTTGCCGCCCGGCCGCCTGACCTTCGATCTCGTCGTCTTCGACGAAGCGAGCCAGGTGCGGCCGGTCGATGCCGTCGGCGCGATCGCCCGCGCGCGCCAGCTGGTCGTCGTCGGCGACAGCAAGCAGATGCCGCCGACGACCTTCTTCGAACGGCTGCTCGCTCCCGAGGACGGCAGCGAGGGCGAGGAGGAAGCGGCCTGGACCGGAGGCTTGGAGAGCCTGCTCGATCTCTGCCTCGCCGGCGGCTGCCCCTCGCTGATGCTCTGCTGGCATTATCGCAGCCGCCACCCCTCGCTGATCGCAGTCAGCAATCGCGAGTTCTACGAAGGGCGGCTGCTCACCTTCCCGAGCCCGGCCGGGCCGCCGCATCCCGACGGCGATGGCCTGAGCCTCATCCACCTTCCGCAGGCCGTCTACGACCGGGCGCGCACGCGCACCAATCCCGCGGAGGCCGAGGCCGTCGCCGACGCAGTGATGGATCATGCCCGGCGCTGGCCCGGGCTCAGCCTCGGCGTCGCCGCCTTCTCGCAGGCCCAGATGCTGGCGATCGCCGCTGCCGTCGAGCGGCGCCGCCGCGCCGATCCCTCCCTCGAGGGCTTCTTCGCCGCCCATCCCCACGAGCCGTTCTTCGTCAAGAACCTCGAGAATGTCCAGGGCGACGAGCGCGATGTCATCTTCGTCTCGATCGGCTACGGCCGCGATCGCGAGGGCCAGGTGCATCTCAACTTCGGTCCGCTGAACGCCGAGGGCGGCGAGCGCCGCCTCAATGTGCTGATCACCCGCGCGCGGCGGCGACTGCGGGTGTACACCAACCTGCTGCCGGAGGACCTCGATGCCGCGCGCACCCAGGCCGCCGGCGTGCGCGCCCTGCGCGAGTTCCTCGCCTATGCCCGCGACGGCGGACAGCGCGCGGCCGACGGCGGGCGCCTGCGCGGGGTCGCGCGCCGGCTGTGCCCCGCCGAAGGCGTGCCGGTGGCGACGGGCGGCATCGCCTTCCGCCTCGGGCAGCTCGCCGTGCGCTGCGACGATCAGGAGTGGTGCCTGGCCGCGACCTGCCGCGACCGCGAGCGCCTGCACGACGAGGTGCTGCAGGGCCTCGGCTGGCAGGTGCACCATGCCTGGCGCCTCGCCTGGTGGCGGCGCCCGGAAGCGGAGGCGCGACGGCTCGCTGCCGCGCGCTCGTCAGGCGCTGGCAAGGAAGCGTCCAAGCAAGGCTAGACCCGCGGCGCCGCTCTTCTCGGGGTGGAACTGCACGGCGACCAGGCTGCCGGCGCGCACCCCGGCGCAGAAGCGCCCGCCGTGCTCGCTCTCCGCGATCGTCCGCACCCCCGGCCCGGGCTGCGCGACATAGCTGTGGACGAAGTAGAAGTGGCGATCCGGCAACCCCTGCGCCAGCGGCTCGTCGGGCGCGAAGTCGACGGCGTTCCAGCCCATGTGCGGCACCTTGCAGCGCGCGTCGGCCGGCTCCAGCCGCACCACCCGCCCCGGCAGCACGCCGAGGCAGGCGACCCCGCCGTCCTCCGCGCTCTCCTCGAACAAGAGCTGCAAACCGAGGCAGATGCCGAGCACCGGCCGGCCCTCGGCGATCGCGCGCCGCAACGCCGCCGCCAGACCGCTCTCAGCCAGGCGCGCCATCGCGGCGCCGGCGGCGCCGACGCCGGGAAAGATGATGCGGTCGGCGGCGGCGAGCGCCGAGGGATCGCGCACGATGTCGGCCGCGCAGCCGAGGTGGGCGCAGGCGCGCTGCACCGAGGTCAGGTTGCCGGCTCCGTAGTCGAGGATCGCCGTCCGCATGCCGGCATCGTGGACGCAGGCGTCGACGACCAAGCGGGGCCGGGCCGCGGGCATGACTTCCGCGCTGCGCTCGTACGCTCGCCGCATGCCCCGCATCATCGAAGGCGCCGTCAGCGGCAGCGGCGTGCGCCTCGCCATCGCCGCCTCGCGCTTCAACAGCCACGTCGTCGAGAGCCTGCTCGCTGGCGCCCTCGATGCCCTGCAGCGCCATCACGCCGATCCGCAGGCGATCACCATCGTCCGCGTCCCCGGCGCCTGGGAGCTGCCGCTCGTCGTGCGCCGCCTGGCGATGAGCAAGGCGTACGATGCGATCATCGCGCTCGGCTGCCTGATCCGCGGCGAGACTCCGCACTTCGATTTCATCGCCAACGAGAACGCCAAGGGCCTGGCGCAGGCGATGCTCGAGAGCGGGGTGCCGGTCAGCAACGGCGTGCTGACCTGCGACACGATGGAGCAGGCCCTGGCGCGCGCCGGTCTCAAGGGCGGCAACAAGGGCGCCGATGCCGCGCTCGCCGCCCTCGAGATGGTCGACGTCCTGCGTCGCTTGTGAGGTCCTCGCCGCCGATGTCGACGACGCCCGCCGATCCCCGGCACCGCGTGCGCGAACTGGCGATGCAGTGGCTGTTCGCCTGGGAGCTCTGCCGCTGTCCGCAGGAGGCCCCGGAGCTGCCGGAGGACAGCCTGGCAGCGGGGCCGCCCGAGACCGTCGAGGCCGCCCGCGAGCTCCTCGCGCTCGTGCGCCAGCACCTGCCGGCGATCGACAGCGCGCTCGACCAGCGCCTGCAGAACTGGACGCTCGGCCGCCTGGCCGCCGTCGACCGCGCGATCCTGCGGCTTGCGGCCTACGAGATCCTGTATCGCGGCGAGGTCTCGCCGCGCGTCGCGATCAACGAGGCGATCGAGCTGGCCAAGGCCTATGGCAGCGACGCCAAGACGGCGCGCCTGGTGAACGGGGTG
This sequence comes from Planctomycetota bacterium, assembly GCA_025055595.1. Lineage (GTDB taxonomy): Bacteria > Planctomycetota > UBA11346 > UBA11346 > UBA11346 > UBA11346. The sequence continues at coordinate 5,287 of JANWWU010000028.1, forward strand.
CTCGATCGCCTGGCGCGCGACCATCGCCCGCAGGACCTCCGCCGTCCGGCAGCCGCGCGGCCGACGACCGGCGATGCCTGACGACGCCGCATGGATGGCGCGCGCCCTGCGGCTCGCCGCGCGCTCCCTCGGCTGCACCTGGCCCAATCCCGGCGTCGGCTGCGTCATCGTCCGCGACGGACAGCTGCTGGCCGAGGCCCGCCATGAGCGCTGCGGCGACCTGCACGCCGAGACCGCGGCGCTGGCGCGCTGTGCGCAGGCGCGCGCGGCGACGGTCTACGTGACGCTGGCGCCCTGCACGCGCCCGGGGCGCCAGCCGCCCTGCGTCGACGCGCTGATCCGCGCCGGCGTCGCCCGCGTCGTCGCCGCGATCGCCGATCCGATGCAAGACGACCCGGGGCCGCGCCTCGCCGCCGCCGGCATCGCCTACGAGGTCGGCTGCTTGGAGGCGCTTGCGCGCCATGTGCATGGCGGCTTCCTCGCGCGCGTCACCCGCGGGCGCCCGCGCGTCACCGGCAAGTGGGCGCGCTCGGCGGACGGCTGCCTCAGCGCGGGTCCCGGGCAGCGCACGGCGATCTCCTGTCCGCTCGCCTACGCGCTGATGCGCCGCCGCCGCCGCGCCTTCGATGCGATTCTCGTCGGCGCCGGCACCGCGCTGGTCGACGATCCCTGGCTGACGGCGCCGCGCCCGCGCTGGCACGGCGAGGTTCCCGGTCCGCTGCGCCTCGTCGTCTCGCGCCACGCGCGCGCCGCGCTGCGGAACGCCGCAGCCCCTTGGCTGGCGATCCATGCGCCGGGCGCCGGCTCCGGCCTGGCCGTCGCCGACCCCCACGACCCAGCCCAGGTTCTGCACGCCCTCGGGGCATACGGCATCAACGAGCTGCTGGTCGAGGGCGGGGCGACGGTGCACCGAGCGTGGCTGCCGTTCTACGACCGCATCGAGCTCTATGTCGGCCCCGAGGCCCTCGGGCAGGGCCTCGCCGCCCCCCCCGATCCGCAGCCGCCGCTGTGGCAGCTCGAACAGCCGCCGCGGATCGTCGGTCGCACGCTGGTCGCGCGCTGGACGCGCAGGGGCTGATCGCACCATGGGTTCCGTGCTCGACTGGCTGCGCCTCGTCCGCGTCTCGGGGCTGGCCACCGTCGCCAGCAACGCGGCGGCGATGACGCTGTGGGCCTTCTACAGCGGCGAGGGCCTGGATGTGCGCTGGCTGTGGCGGCTGATCGTTGGCGATCCGGCGCGCTGCGGCTGGCTGCTGCTCGCCTCGGCCCTGCTCTATGCGACGGGGATGATCGCCAACGATCTCGCCGATGTCGAGCGCGACCGCATCCTCGCCCCGCGCCGCCCGCTGCCTGCCGGCCGCATCGGCCTGCCGGCGGCCGCCATCGCCTGCGGGCTGTGCGGCATCGGCGCTGTCGTCGCCGCCCTGCTCGGAGCCGGCCCCCTCGGCGGCCTGGCGGCGCTCGTCGTCCTCGCCCTGGCCCTGCTCTATGACTTCGAGACCAAGCACTGGCCCTGGCTCGGCGCCGTCACGATGGGCCTGACGCGCGCCGCCCATGCGCTGTTCGCCCTGCTGATCATCGGCAACGACGCGCTGCGCGGCGCGTTCTTCGCGGCCGCGGACAGCCCGGCGCGCGCCGTGCTCTGGTACCCCTTCTTGCTCTTCCTGTATGTGACGGGCCTGACGGTGATCGGCGGGCTGGCGCACCGGCCTGGCCAGCGCTGGGAGCTGCTGCTCGGCGGCGCCCTGATGACGAGCGCCCTCCTGGGAGCCAGCGCCTGCGTCCTGACCTCGCCCTGGCAGCAGGCCTGGCTGCTCGCCGGCGGGGCCTGGCCGATGCTGGCCGTG
>JANWWU010000060.1 GCA_025055595.1 Planctomycetota bacterium
CAGGGCGCAGGCAGCGATGGCGAGGAGGGTGGAGGAATGGATCTTCACGGGTGCTCCTTGTGTTGGAGGGTTGGCTCGTGACGCCGGCAGCGTCGCGCGCTTGATGAAGATCATGTGAAGAGCGGTTGGGCGGCGTGTCAAGGGGCGCGGCGCGTCGCCAACCAGCGCGCCAGCTGCTGCGCGACATCATCGGCCGCGGCCTGCAGCGCCTGGTGCTCGCCGGCGCGCTCCGCGGCGTAGCCGAGGCCCGAACCCTGCCACGCGCGGTGGCCCTCGGCGCTGACGAGCAGGGCGCTGACCGTCACGCGGTAGCGCCAGCGGCTGGCGATCCCGCGCGCGTCGTGGCCGACGGCGGCCCAGTCGTCGCCGTCGATCGCCAGATCGAGGCGGCGCGCGCCGTCGCCGCGGATCGCCCAGCCCGTCGCCTCGTGCACGCGCTCTGCGATCGCGGCCTGCAGGAACGACGCGGCTTCCGGCGTGCGTCCGGCGTCGCCGATGACGCGCACCTGCAGGCCGGCGTCGGCCGTCGGCGGGCCGGCGAGCCGCCAGTGACAGCCGCCGACGACGAGCAGGGCGAGGGCGAGGGCCCTCACCGGTCCTCCGCCGGCGGCAGCTGCTGCTGCAGGGCCTCGGCCTCGGCGGCCGGCCGGCTGGCGCGGTCGCGGCGGATCACCGCCGCCGCGTAGTAACGGGCCCCGGCATCGGGATCGGCGAGCTCCGGCGGTCGCTTGAGCCAGGCCAGCCAGCGCGGACGGGTGCGCGCGGCATACCAGCGCGCGACCGTCAGGTCGCGCTGCTGCTGCCAGACAGTCAGGCGGCGGCGCAGCCGGCTCACCTGCTCCTGGCGCTCGGGGTCGCCGCGCACCTCGAGCTCGGCGAGGTCGACGAGCTCGGCGGCGTCGCGCAGGGCCCCGGCGTCATAGGCATCGCCCTTGTAGGCGACGAGGTGCGAGAGCGCCTGCTCGAAGATCGCGGTGAACAGCAGCGGATGGTCGGGGAAGCGGGCGAGGAACTCCTCGTAGGCGCGGCGCGCCCGCCAGCGGTCCTCGCGCTCGCCGGAGAGCAGCAGGCTGCGCGCCAGGCCGAGCTGGGCGCGCGGCGCGATCTCGTCTCGGTCGCCGTGCTCGGCGAGGAAGCGGAACAGGTCGTCGAGGTCGTAGACGAAGCTCTTGCCCTCGAGGCGCACGACCGCGCGGGGATCTTCCGCGTCGAGGTCGAGCTTGGTCGCGAAGTCCTGCAGATCTTCGGCCATCGCCAGCGCCGTCCGCATCGCCTCCCCCATCCGCGGGTAGTCGGGCAGCCAGTGCCACAGGCGCTCGAGCTCGTTGAGCGTGCCGCGGACCTCGCGGTTGGCGGCGCGGCATTCGAGCGCGAAGTGGAAGACCTCGCCGATGTTCGGCGCGTAGGGATGCGCGTCGTAGGCGTCCTCGGCCAGCCAGCGCGCGCGCGTGTAGCGGCTGATCAGCCACAGGTGGTACCAGGCGCGGCCGCCGTGCTCGCGCATCGCGCGCGCGCGCGCCAGCGCCGCCCGCACCTCCTCCTCGGCGCGCGGGTCGGGGGTGGCGGTGACGCGCGCCAGGCGGTACTCCGCGGCCTCGCGCAGGAAGGCCTGAGTGCGACGGTCGAGCCGCTCGGCTTCTTCGAGCTCCTCGGCGCCGCGGATCTTCGGGGAGCGGACCTCGCCGGCCGCCAGCGGCGCGAGGGCGAGCAGCAGGGCGAGCAGCGGCAGGCAGCGCATGCGCTCAGTGTGCCGGGTCGCGGCGCGGCGCCACCCGCCACTGCAGCTGCGAGACCCCGGTGCCGGCGGCGGCCAGCGCGTCGCGCAGGGCGCGCGCGATCGTGCTGCGCAGCTCGGCGAGCAGCACGCCGTCGCTGACCTCGAGCGTCAGGCAGCCGCGGCGCAGGGCGACCGCGCGCACCTTGCCGCGCGCGGCCGCCGGCAGCGCGGCGGCGAGGATCGCGTGCACGCGCGCGAAGCGGCGCATCGCCGCGTAGTCGGCGCTGGCGCGAAAGGCGGCGAGCTCGGCGCTCAGCGGCACCGGCACGAGCTCGCCCTCGGCGGACGGCGCAGGGCGCTCCGAGGGACGCGGCATGCGCGCACCCTGGCGCGCGCGCGGCGCAGGCAACCTCAGAGCCCGTCCCACAGCGCCTGCTGGCGCCCGCGCGGCGGGCAGAAGGCGGCGGTCGAGAGCGGCGGCGGCTCGCGATCGAGGCCCTGGCGACGCGCGTGGACGGCGAAGAGCTGCGCGATGTGCGCGGCCCAGGGCCCCTGGCCGCGATGGCGGCAGCCGGGCGGGGCGTCGAGGCGGCCGCCGTGGCAGCTGGCGACCCGCTCGAGGACGACCGCGGCCCGCGTCGGGGCGTGGCGCTCGAGCCAGGCCTGGAACAGCTGGGCCGTCGGCCCGGGCAGGCGCAGGATCTGGTAGCTGGCGCAGCCGGCGCCGGCGGCGCGGGCGGCGGCGAGCAGGGCCGGCAGCTCGTGGTCGGTGAGCCCGGGGATCAGCGGCGCGCAGTTGACGCCGACCGGGATCCCGGCCTCGCGCAGGGCGCGGATCGCGCGCAGCCGCGCCGCCGGGCCGCTGGCCCGCGGCTCGAGGGCCCGCGCCAGGCCCTCGTCGAGGGTGGTCAGCGAGATCCACACCACCGCGGCCTCGACCGCGGCCAGCGCCGCCAGCAGGTCGCGGTCGCGGACGACCAGCGCGTTCTTGGTGATCACATGCACCGGATTGCGGCAGGCGGCGAGCACCGCGAGGCAGGCGCGGGTCAGCTGCAGCCGCCGCTCGAGCGGCTGGTAGCAGTCGGTGGCTCCGCTGAGGCCGATGACCTGCGGCTGCCACTGCGGGCCGTCCAGGGCCTCGGCGAGCAGGGCTGGGGCGCGGCGTTTGACGATGATCCGCGTCTCGAACGTCAGGCCGCCCGAGAGGTCGAGGTACTCGTGGAAGGCCCGCGCGTAGCAGTAGGGGCAGCCATGCTCGCAGCCGCGGTAGGGATTGATGCCGACGCGGAACCCGACATCCGGGCTCTCGTTCCAGCTCAGGATCGAGCGCGTGTCGTCGTCGACGATCTCGGTGCGCGGATCGGGCTGCGGCTCCGCCTCGGGCTCGGGCACAGAGACCAGGGTCTGGAAGCGGGTCGGCGGGTCGCTGGCGCTGCCGCGCCCGCGCGGCCAGCGGCCCTCGCTCGCGCTCGACGGCATGCGGAAGGGATAGCGGCCGCCGCGGCGCTGCACGCGCGCTGGTGCCCAGGGGGGGACTCGAACCCCCAAGTCCGCGAGGACGGCGGTTTTTGAATGTGGCTTTCCACTTCGCAGGCTGCGCCTTGCACGGAATGGGCGGCGTTTAAGCGACACTGGCAAGCACCCAGCGGCGGCCTGATGGCCTGCGCTGGTGTCTAGGCGGTGGCTGGACCAGTCACCAAGGGGGATGAACCGTGAAGGCGAAGTTAACCGATGCCCTGGTGCGTGACCTGCCGGCTCCAGAACGCGGCCAGCGGCGCTATTGGGACGCTGGCATGCCTGGCCTTATCCTGAGGATGACGGCCGGCGGCAAGCGATGCTGGTATTATCGACAGCGGCACGGCGCCCGGGTGATCGAGCGGCGCATTGGCGTCTGGCCAGCCTTGACCGTCGAAGGCGCCCGCCAGCGAGTACATGAGATCGCGGCGCAGCCTGTGCTTGCTGAGCGGCCGACGCTCAAGGAAGCCCTGCGGCGGCATCTCGCCATGATGCGGGAGAAAGGGCGGGATGCTGGAAGCATCCGCCTTGTCGAGGCCAGCTGTGAATCCGCGATGCAAGCCGGCATTGATGACCTGACGGCGCGTGACTTGCCCCGGCAAGTTGACCGATGGCTTGCCAGTTTGACATGCAGCCCGATCACCAAGAAACGGCATCGAGTGAATCTTTGCGGCGTGATTCGCTCAGCGATGCGCTGGTGGCCTGATGCCTTCCCTCGCGATCCCTTGTTGGCCTTGCAAGGCTTCACGGCGCCCTTGCCAGCCCC
>JANWWU010000093.1 GCA_025055595.1 Planctomycetota bacterium
GGTGCTCGTCGTGCTGCTGACGCTGCCGGAGCTCGGCTCGCGCACGCTCCTCGAGGGGCTGCTGCTCGCCGCCGAGGTGTGGCTGGTCGACGCGACGCTCGGTCTGCAGCGCCCAGCCGCCGGCGAACCCGAGGCCGTCGCGTTCTTGCTGTTCCTGCTCGTCAGCGGCGGCAAGCTCGGCTGGTGGGCGCTGCGCCGCCTCGATCTCTGGTGACGGGCGTGTTACACCTTCGATGGCGCGGCGCAAAGTCGCTTGTTTCTTAGAAGAATGGGAAGTTATCATGTGCTGCATGCTGCTTTTAGTGGTCCGACTGCTGCTGTTGGTAACGATCAGCGCTTTCGCTTGGCAAGCGCATCTCCTTGCAGGTGAGGGAACTTCGGCGCGGGACGCTCGAGGGGTCCGGCAGAACCCATCCCCGCGCGAGAATCCCTTCGATAAAGCGATTCGCATGCTGCGTCCTCATGTAATGCTTGGACTTTTCAATGAAGGCTACTCGCCATGGATGTTCGAAACCAAGGCCCAGGGCGCGCACTGGGACATCCGCTACAAATACATCGCCGGCGGGGTCAACACGCCGAACAAGTGGGCGATCGGCACCGAGACACCGGAGCGTTTCATGCGGTTCTACCTGTCTGAGACGGACAACCTGGGCGCCATCCCGATGTTCACCTGGTACATGTTACTCCAATCTCTACCTGGCGGCGATCCCAGTCGCGAAGAGGACGCCATCCTCATCAACTGCCGTAACCGCGAGACAATGGCGGCCTATTACCGCGAGGTGATCCGCTTCATGAAACTGGCCGGAGAATATGGAAAAACGATCATTTTTCATCACGAGCCCGATACCTGGGCTTATTTCACCTACTTCTCGCAATTTTCGCCTAACGACCCCGAACGTACCCCGATGGTCGTCAAAAGCAGCGGGGTTCCGGAAGTAGCACAGTTTCCCGACACGATTGCCGGTTTCGGCCAGGCGATCACCCACCTGCGCAATCTCTACGCACCCAATGTGCTGCTCGCGTATCCTGTCTCTGAGTGGCCGGGCACCGATCCGACGCGCATGGCGGGCTACAGCCTCAAGTGCGGGCAATGGGACCTCATTGTCATGCAGCCAAGCGACCGCGACTCGGGCTTCAAAGAATTGCGGGGAACCGGATACATGAAAATGGATGTGTGGTGGGACGCTGCGCGCTTTGACTACTACCTTGAATACACACGCACCGCCGTCAAGGTCACAGGATTGCCGGCGCTGATTTGGCAGATCCCGATCGGCAACACGATCTATGCGACCTGCAACAACACCGACGGCCACTACATGGATAACCGCGCGCAATACTGGCTGGAGGACTATCCGAAGAACCAGAACCTCGCGAAGTGGCGCGATGCCGGGGTCATCGGCTACTGCTTCGGTCAGGGTGCCGGCGGCTGTACGCGGCCCGACGACCACAAGGGCGATGGCATCACCAATCCGCCGCCGGTTCCCGGCAACCGCGGCCTGAAGTCGCAATACCCCGACGACGACGGTGGCTTCCTACGCCTGGCGGCGATCAACTATTACCAGAAAGGCCCCCTGCCGATCCGTCCGCAGCCTTCTGCCCCGGCCAAAACCAAGGCTGAGCGGCCAAAGCAGGAGCCGCGCGAGCCCAAACCGCCGGCTCCGGTCGCCGCCCCGCCCCCGCCGCCGAAGCCGCAGCCGGAGGCCTTGGCCGCGTTCACCGCCGAACTCAAGCGCGAGGTCGCGAGGCTGGCGCAGCGCGGCAAGGGGCCGCGCTTCCGCTACCGCATGGGCAAGTCCACCTTGCCGGTGGTCATCCAGGCCGCCAACGACGAGAGCCTGCAGCTGCTGCTCGTCGACGCCCCCGGCAGCACGAGCGCACTCGATGTGCGCTGGCAGCACCTGTCGCCAGAGTACCTTGCGCAGATCGCCGAGGACGGCTTCGCCAATGCCGAGCCGCCGCGGCGGGCGCTGGCGGCCTTCTTCGTCCTTGCGGCCGGCGACCGCGAGCGCGCGCAGCTGCTGCTCGCCGGCTGCGGCGAGCACGCCGCGCGGGTCCTCGCCGCCTTCCCGGAGCTGGCCGCCGCGGCGCCTCCTCCCCCCACCACGGAAGCCACCCCATGAGTTCCGACTTCTTCGCCTTCCTCTCGTTCTGGGACTTCATGATCATGGTCGTGCCGCTGCTCGCCGCAGCGATCGCGGCCTGGTACATGAACCGCTTCAACAAGAGCGTCGCCGGCTTCCTCGCCGCCAACCGCACCGCCGGCCGCTATCTGATCTGCACGGCGCAGATGGAGACCGGGGTCGGCACCGTCGGCCTGGTCGCCGGCATGGAGCAGTTCTCGCAGGCCGGCTTCTCGCTCAACCTCTGGGGCTCGATTATCGGCTTCAGCTTCCTCATCCTCTCGGTCTCGGGCCTGATCACCTACCGCTTCCGCGAGACGCGCGCCCTGACCTTCCACCAGTTCTTCGAGCAGCGCTACAGCAAGGGGGTGCGCGTCTGGGCCACCGGCCTCAATGTCTTCTCCGGCCTCTTCACCTTCGGCCTGGTGCCCGGCATCACCGCCCGCTTCTTCGTCTACCTGCTCGGCATGCCGACCGAGGTCGAGATCCTCGGCGCGACGATGCCGACGATGCTGCCGGTGATGATCGTCATCATGGCGCTCTGCCTGTTCTTCTCGCTCTCCGGCGGACACCTCAGCGTGATGATGGCCGACTGCGTCGGCGGCCTGATCTCCAGCCTGCTCTTCCTCGTCGTCTCCTTCGCGGTGCTCATGACCTTCTCTTACAGCCAGATGGCCGACGCGATGGTGCTGGCGAGCCAGCCCGGGAAGTCTTTCGTCGATCCCTTCGACATCAGCAAGCAGGAGGACTTCGGGCACCTCTACATGATCATCTTCTGGTTCTCGGTCGTCTACTTCTGGCGCGGCAACGCCTGGAACGCCTCGTTCACGGCGAGCGCCAAGAGCGCGCACGAGAGCCAGATGGCGAACATCCTCGGCGTCTGGCGCAACCTCGGCAATGTCGCGATGACCGCGATCATCGGTCTCGGCGCCTTCGTCCTGATGCACAGCCCCGACTACCAGGGCCAGGCCGAGGCCGTGCGCCAGCATCTCGAGGCGACGATCCCCGAGACCGACAAGCAGCTGCGCACCCAGCTGACGCTGCCGACCGCCCTCGGCACGCTCTTGCCGGAGGGGATCAAGGGCGCGCTCGCCGCGATCATGCTGCTGGGCACCGTCGCCGGGGTCTCGAGCTCGCTGTTCAACTTCAGCACCGGCCTGATCCAGGATGTGTTCCTGCCGCTCTACGGCAAGCACCTCGGGCCGCAGCGGCACATCCGGCTGCTGCGCGCCACCGCCATCGGCCTGGCGATCTATTCGGTGATCTTCAGCATGTTCTTCCGCATTCCCGACTTCCTCAACATGCTGATGGCCCTCCTCGGCGGCATCTACCTCGCCGGCATTGGCTGCGTCGTCTGGGGCGGCCTGTACTGGAGCCGGGCGACGACCGCGGGGGCCTGGACCAGCCTGATCACCGGCGGCGTGCTGAGCACGATCGGCGTCATCCTGCAGCAGATCTGGCCCTGGTTCGCGCCCTGGCTGGCCAAGGTCCTCGGCCCCGGCCCGGTCCACGACTACCTGCTCGCCCATGCTGAGAGGCTGCCGCTCAACGGCCAGGTGATCAGCGCGATCATCATGCTGATCTGCCTGATCCTCTTCATCGTCGTCTCGCTGCTGACCTGCAAGGAACCGCACAACATGGACAAGATGCTGCACCGCGGGCAGTGGGCGGTGGAGGGCGAGAAGGCGACGCGTCCGGGCACCCACTTCGACATCCGCATCCTCGCCGGCATCACCGAGCACTTCAGCAGGGGGGACAAGATCATCGCGATCGGCGTCTTCCTCTATGGCCTGATCGGTCCGCTCGGCGCCGCCTACGCGGTCGCCGTCAACACCTTCGGTACGCGCTGGAGTCCGTACACCTGGTTCGACTGGCACTTCGCGTGGAATGTCGTGCTCCCGCTGGCCATCGGCGTGTTGACCTTCGTCTGGTTCACCTGGGGCGCGCTCGTCGACATGCGCCGGCTGGTCGTCGACCTCGAGCATCAGAAGATCGACGACAAGGACGACGGCCTAGTCACGCACGAGGACGAACATGCGGCGCCGGCCGCCCCGGGCGACCACGCGCAGGGCGGACAGCAGGCGCAGGCCGAGCAGCGGGAGAAGGCGTGAGCCGCGCGGCGCTGTTGCTGCTCGCGCTGACGGCCCTCGTCGTCGGCGGCGAGCCGGCAGCGGGGCCGACGCGGGTATCGCTCGCTGTCCTCACCGACCGGGTGCTTGAGCTGACGCTCCAAGACGGTTGGACCGCCTACCCGACGCATGCGCTGACCGGCCGCGACCTGCATCGCCCGCCGGCGCTCGACATCGCTGCATGGAGCGATCCGGCATCGTATCGGGTGCTCGCGGTCGATGATGCGGGCTGGCCGGCCGCTGCCCCGCTGCGCGTCGGGCGCAAGACCCGCCCGCGCGAGGCCGCCTTGCACCAGCACCCGCAGCCCTTCGGCATCGTCCTCGAGCACCACCTCTACCTCGAGCTGCCGCGCGCCCTCAGGGCCGGCGCGACCTACGAGGTGCGGCACGCGAGCGGCCTGCGCACCCTGGTCACCTGGGACCCCGAGCGCAGCGAGAGCGCGGCGATCCATGTCAACCAGGTCGGCTACCTGCCCGATGCTCCGAAGTACGCCTACCTCTCGGCGTGGCTCGGCGACCTCGGCGGCCTGGCGATCGATGAGCGCCTCGGCACGGTCTTCCGGCTCCTCGAGGCCGAGAGCCGGCGCGAGGTGTTCCGCGGCCAGGTGCGGCTGCGCAAGCGCGCCAGCGAGCCGGACAGCCTGCATGCCGACGATGGCCCCCGCGGCACCGGCAACCACCTGGCCTGCGACCTCGCGGAGTGCGACTTCAGCGCCTTCACCGGCAGCGGCCGCTTCGTGCTCGCCATCGAGGGCGTCGGCTGCTCCCTGCCCTTCCGCATCGATCGCGCGGTCTACCGGACGGCCTACCGCGGCACGGCGCGCGGCCTCTACCATCAGCGCTGCGGGACGGCCAAGACCGCCCCCTACACCGACTGGACCCATCCGCGCTGCCATCACCCCGACGACGGCACGCTGTTCCAGCAGACGAACCATCGCCAGCTCGACAAGGCGTGGAGCGATGGCTGGCCGGAGGCGGCGCGCCACACGACCGGCGAGCAGCGCGCGATCTGGGGCGGCTGGCACGATGCCGGCGACTGGGACCGCGAGGCCGGCCATGTCAACATCGTGTTCCCGCTGCTGCTGGTCTACGAGCTGGCGCCACAGGCCTTCCCCGATGGCGAGCTGCGCATTCCCGAGAGCGGCAACGGCTTGCCGGACATCCTCGATCACGCGCGCTGGGGCGTCGACTACTACCGCCGCCTGCAGCGGCCGAACGGCGCGGTGTCGGTCGGGGTGCACGCCAACACCTATCCGATCGTCCCCTGGGCCTCGTGGCAGGACCCGATGCAGTGGTTCGTCTACGCCGAGGATCCGCGCGCCAGCTACGACCATGCGGCGTCGAGCGCGCACCTGGCGCACTGCCTGCGCCTCGCCGGGCGGGGGCCGCTGGCCGAGGAGTACCTGCGCTCGGCGCTCGCCGCCTGGGACTGGGCCGAGGCCCATCAGCGCGCCGACGACGGCCCGAAGGTGCGCGATGCCCGCCAGCACGCGGCGGCGCAGCTGTTCCGTGCCACCGGCGAGGCGCGCTTCCACCAGGCCTTCCGCGAGGCGCTGCTGATCCGCGCCCCCGAGGTCCCGCTGATGGTGTGGGCCCAGCACGACCAGCAGCGCGCAGTGTGGACCTACTGCCTGACCGAGCGGCCCGAGGTCGACCGCGAGCTGCAGCAGATGCTGCGCCAGGCGGCCCTGACTTGGGCGCGGCGCATCGGCGTCGAGACCGCGCAGCGACGCGGCCTGCGGATGGCCTACGACTGGGGTCGTCCGCTGTTCTGGAGCGCGGCGACGCGAATGCAGACTCTGCCGCTGATCGTCGCCCACGCCTTGAGCGGCGATCGCGCCTTCCTCGATCCCCAGATCACGACGGCCGACGCCATCCTCGGCGCCAATCCCCTCAACCTCTGCTGGGTCGTCGGCCTGGGCAGCCGCTGGCCGGAGCAGATCTTCCACCTCGACAGCTGGCACCTCGGGGTACCGATGCCGGGCTTCGTGCCCGAGGGTCCGCACCGCTACGATGGCGACGGCGGCGGCAGCCCCTTCGAGTTCAAGTGGGTCTACGGCTTCTGCTACCCGCATGCCCGGGAGTGGCCGAGCCTCGAGCTGTACTTCGAGAGCCGCTACTGCCCGCCGACCAACGAGACCGAGACGGTCATCATCCTCGAGAACGCCGCCGCCTTCGCATATCTCGCGGCGGTCGCGGAGCGCGGCCGCTGATGCTGCGCTTCGTCAAGATGCATGGCTGCGGCAATGACTATGTGTTCATCGACGCCTGGGAGCAGAGCCTGCCTGACGATCTGCCGGCCCTGGCGCGGGCGGTCAGCGATCGCCATCGCGGCGTCGGCGGCGATGGGCTGATCGTCATCGGCCCCCCGCTCGCTGCGGGCCAGGCGCGGATGCGGATGTGGAACGCCGACGGCAGCGAGGCCGAGATGTGCGGCAACGGCATCCGCTGCGCAGCGAAGCTCGCGTGGGACCACGGCCGCCTGGCGGGCGAGCGCGCGCCGCTGATCGAGACCGCCGCCGGCCTGCGGCGGGTCGAGCTGCTGTTCGCCGAGGAACGCTGCGTCGGGGCGCGGGTGCTGATGGGGCGACCGCGCCTGCTCGCCGAGGAGGTTCCAGTGGCGGCGGCGGGCTGGGCGCCGCTCGTGGAGGTCGCTGGGCTGGAGCTGCGCTGCGTCGGCATGGGCAATCCGCACGCGGTGGCGATCGTCGACGACTGCGAGCGGCTGCCGGTCGCCGAGCTCGGGCCGCGCATCGAGCGCGATCCGCGGTTTCCCCGCCGCGCCAATGTCGAGTTTACGGCCCGCCTGCCCGACGAGGACGGCTGGCCGGTGATCCGCCAGCGCACCTGGGAGCGCGGCAGCGGGCTCACCCTGGCCTGCGGCACGGGGGCCTGCGCGGCGCTCGTCGCCTGGGTGCTCGCCGGCCGGCTGCCCGAGCGCCGCGCCATCCTCCGCCTCGACGGCGGCGACCTGCGCGTCGCCTGGCCGGCCGACGAAGCCGAGGTCGTGATGGAGGGCGAAGCCGTCACCGTGTTCACCGGCGAGTGGCCGGACTGATCGCGCTTTCGCGGGCGTCCGCCCGCGCACGCTGCGCACCCCATGGACTGGCTGATCCACGCCCTCGACCTGCACCTCTTCCAGCCCCAGGACCTGCTGATCGTCCTCGTCCTGGTCATCCTCGAGGGCCTGCTGTCCTGCGATAACGCCGTGGTCCTGGCGCTGCTCGTCAAGGACCTGCCGCCCGAGCAGCGCGGCAAGGCCCTGCGCTACGGGATCATCGGCGCCTATGTCTTCCGCATCCTCGCGCTGTGCTTGGCGGTGTGGGTGATCAGCATCTGGTGGATCAAGGTCCTCGGCGGCGCCTATCTGTGCTGGCTGGCGATCGAGCATTTTCGCCGCCACGGCGGCGGCGAGGGCGAGCAGAAGCCGCGGCAGGTGCGCCTGATCGCCGGCCTCGGCGCCTTCTGGAGCACGGTCGTCTGGGTCGAGCTGACCGACATCGTCTTCTCGATCGACTCGATCGCGGCGGCGGTCGCCCTCAGCAAGCACCTGTGGGTGCTGATCCTCGGCGGCCTGCTCGGCATCCTCGCGATGCGCTTCGCCGCGCAGGGCTTCGTCAAGCTGCTCGAGCTGTTCCCCCGCCTCGAGACCTGCGCCTTCGTCGCCGTCGCGATCATCGGGCTGAAGCTGCTGCTCGAGTTCCCGGTCGATGTCGTCGGCCGCGCCCAGGCCCTGCCTCCGGACGCCGCCTACAGCAGCGCCGAGGAGTACCGCGCTGTCGTCGACCGCCATGTGCCGCCGGCCTACGCGATCCCGCATGTGCTGACGATCAACCTGGTGGCGCCGGAGGCCCCGCAGCGCGCGCGCTTCGCCGCCGGCGAGGCCGGCGACAAGGAGTACGCGGCGGCGGAAGCGGAGTGGGCCCTGCATCGCCGCCCCTTCATCGAGGTCGAGGGCTGGGCGAGCTCCCTGCTCGTGCTCGCGGTCTTCGCCGCCGGCTTCCTGCGCCGCCGCCGTCCGCCGGCGGCGGGCTGAACAGCCTGCGCTCCTGCCTGCTTGCCCGCCGCGCGCGCCGGCGACATCGTCGTCATGCCGCGCCGGCAGCTGCTGCTCCTCGTCCTCTGCGCCTTCTTCACCGGCTTCTTCGTCGCCGTCGAGCTGATCGGCGCCAAGCTCTTCCACTTCACCCTGTTCGGCCTGGGGCCGGCGGACTTCGGGCTGAGCGGCGAGCGCTTCGTCGCCACCGCCGGCGTGCTCGCCTTCCCGCTGACCTTCATCCTCACCGACATCGTCAACGAGTACTACGGACGGCGCGCGGTGCGCACGCTGACCTTCCTCGCGATCGCGGTCAATGTCGCGCTGATCCCCGTGGTGCAGGCGGCGATCGCCGTCGACGCCCATGACTTCGCCAGCGGCGGCGTCGATCAGGCGATGAACGAGGCCTACGCCCGCGCCCTCGGCCAGAGCTGGGCGATCGTCGTCGGCAGCCTCACCGCCTTCGCGATCGCCCAGCTCGTCGATGTCGCGGTCTTCGGCTGGCTGCGCCGCGCGACGCGCGGCCGCTGGCTGTGGCTGCGCGCTCAGGGCAGCACCGTGATCAGCCAGTTGATCGATACCTTCGCCGTCATCTACCTCGCCTTCGTCGTCATTCCCGCGCTCGTCCCCGGGCTGTTCGCGATGAGCGTCGGCGGCGCGGCGCTGGTCTGCGTCACCAACTACATCTACAAGTTCGCGATCGCCGTCGCCATCACCCCGCTGCTCTATGCCGTCCACTGGGGCATCGAGTGGTGGCTGGGCCCCGAGGAAGCGGCGCGCGCGATCGCCGAGGCCCACGGCGAGCCGCGATGAGGCGCGGCGACCTGCTCAGCGATGCGGAGGTGCGCGCGGTGTTCGCGGCGCTCGCCGCGCGCCTCGCCCCGCGCTGCGAGCTCGTCCACGGCAGCGCCTTCGAACTGCTCGTCGCCGTCGTCCTCTCGGCGCAGGCCAGCGATGCCCAGGTCAACCGCGTCACCGCCGAGCTCTTCGCGCGCGCCCGCAGCCCGCAGGACCTCGTCCGCCTCGGCGAGCAGGGGGTCGCGGCCTGCATCCGCTCGCTCGGCCTGTGGCGCGCCAAGGCGCGGCACCTCGTCGCCCTGTCGCAGCGCCTGCTCGCCGAGCATGGCGGCGAGGTGCCGGCCGACCGCGAGGCGCTGATGGCCCTGCCCGGGGTCGGACGCAAGACCGCGAATGTCGTGCTCAATGTCTGGTTTCAGCAGGAGACCTTCGCGGTCGACACCCATGTGCAGCGGGTCAGCAACCGCCTCGGGCTGTGCCGCACCAGGCGCCCGATCGACACCGAGCGCGCGCTCGAGCAGCGGGTGCCGCCGCCGTATCGCCGCCACGCCCATGCCTGGCTGGTGCTGCTCGGCCGCTACACCTGCACGGCGCGCCGCCCGCGCTGCGAGGCCTGCCCGGTGGCGGCCTGGTGCCGCCGCCACGGGCTGCCTACAGCGCCGCCGCCAGCGCGCGCGCGAACTCCGGCAGGGTCGGATCGCGCGCGCCCATGATCAGCACGGTGTCGCCGGGCTGCACGCGCGCGCAGACCCAGCCCAGGGCCTCGCGGCGATCGGCGACGGCATCGACCCCGCTGTCGCGCGCCAGGTCGGCGCTGCTGATGTCGCGCGTCACCGTGCCTCCGGCGTAGTAGATCGGCAGGTAGAGCCAGGCGTCCTGCGGGCGCAGCAGCTCGGGCAGCAGGCGCGCGAGGTCGGGCCGCAGCAGCTTCGCCGGTCCGTAGCCGTGCGGCTGGAAGAGGCAGAGGACGCGGTCGCTGGCGAGCTGGGCGGCGCGGACCGCGGCGGCGATCTTCGCCGGATTGTGCGCGTAGTCGTCGATCACCCGCACGCCGCCCTCGCTGAGGGCGACGATCTCGAAGCGCCGCGCGACGCCCGGCCAGCTGGCGAGCGCCGCGGCGGCGGCCGCGACATCGAGCGCGAGCGCATGGACGACGGCGAGCGCGGCGGCGGCGTTCGACAGCGTGTGCTCGCCGGGAACAGGCAGGTCGAGCGTCAGGTCGCGGCCGTCGATGCTGAGCACGCCGCGCGCGCGCTGCGGCCCGGCGCTGATCGGCTCGAGGAGCAGGTTCGCGCCGGCCGCCGCGCCGTAAGTCAGCTGCGGCCGTCCGGCGCAGGCGGCGCCGGCCAGCGGGCAGTCGGCGTTGACCAGCAGCGTGCGGCACTGCGCGGCGAACTGCGCGAACTGGCGCTGCAGGTCGTCGAGCTCGCCGTGGTCGCGGCTGATGTTGTGGACGACACCGATCGCCGGGTGGTAGCCGACGAGGGAGCCATCGCTCTCGCAGGCCTCGGCGATCAGCGGACCAGCGCGCGGACCGACGACGAGCAGGCCCGCCGTGCCCTCGCCGGCGAGCGCCGCGCCGCCGAGCACGCTCGCCGGCACGCCCAGGCAGCGCAGGATCCAGGCGAGCATGCCGACCACGCTGCTCTTGCCGGAGGTGCCGCTGACCGCCACCCCGGGCTGTGCGCGGTTGAGCAGCTCGGCGAGCAGCTCCGGCCGCGGCTGGCAGGGGATGCCGAGGGCGCGGGCGGCGCGCAGCTCCGCGGTCTCGGCCTCCACCGCCGAGGAATAGACGACCTGGCGCAGCTCGGCGGTGATCGCGCGGCCGTCCTGTGGCCAGAGGCGGATGCCGGCGGCCTCCAGGGCAGCGCGGATCTCGCGGTTCTGGCCGGCATCGAAGCTGCGGTCCGAGCCCTGGACGCGCTCGCCCCAGGCGGCGAGCAGCCGCGCCAGGGGGTTCATGCCGGCGCCGGCGATGCCGCTGAAGTGGATGGTCATGCGGCGATGATCGGCGCGGAGGCGGCGGCGCCACCGCTCAGGCCGCGCGGCTGGCCCACAGCGAGATGCCGAGGCGGCGCAGGCAGTTGAGCCAGGTCGTCCGCTCGCGGGTGCGCACAGTCTTGAGCAGGCAGCGCAGCTTCTCGTCGTCGGTCAGCGGGCGCGGCGGCCGCAGCAGGTGCATGCCGGCCTCGGAGGGCGTGCGATCGCCCTTGCGCGCGTTGCAGGCGCGGCAGGCGGTCACGACGTTGGCCAGGGTGTCGGGTCCGCCGCGCGAGCGCGGGATGACATGGTCGCGGGTGCCGCTCTTCATGCTGACGCGGGCCCCGCAGTACTGGCACGCGAAGTCGTCGCGGGTGAACACTGCCTGCTTGCTCGGCGCATCGAAGATCGCGTGGCGGCGGCGCGTGCGGACCAGGTAGCGCATGACGACCACCGCCGGCAGCGGGAACACGAGGTACTGGCTGCGCACGACCTCGGGGTAGGCCTCGAGCACCTCCGCCTTCCCGGCGACGACCAAGCCGAGGGCGTCGATCCACCGTTCGGCGATCGACAGATACCCATAGTCGGCATTGAGCACCAGGCAGCGCGACACCGTCGACTCGCAAGCCAGCATAAGCCAGCGGCGCCACAGGGAAGCAGAAGGCCGGGAGGCGCGATTGACCGGGAGGCTGATGATTTAGGGTGCCGCCATGGGCTTTGCGGGCAACCTGCAGACCCTGGCGCTGCCCGAAGTGCTGCAGACCCTGCACCGCATCCAGGCGACGGGCGTCCTGCGCCTGGCGGCGCGCGACGGCGGCCGCGACCTGATCTTCTCCCAGGGCGAGCTGATCGGCGTCGCCTTCCGCCGCGGCGAGGAGAAGCAGGCGGTCCTGCGGCGCCTGATCCTCGACCGGCGCCTCGATGCCGCTGCCGCCGCCCAGATCTCCCAGACCGGGCGCGAGTCCCAGGTCCTGGCGCGCCTGATCGAGGGCGGCCTCATCGATGAGGCGACGGTGCGCGAGGCGATCCAGCGGCAAGCGGAGGAGGAGCTGCAGTCGCTGTTCACCTGGGACTACGCCGAGTTCGTGTTCCACGACGCCGGCGCCGGCGACCCCGAGATCGATGCCCTGGTCGAGCATGCCCGCGCCGACGGCCTGGTGTTCAACATCCCCAGCATCCTGATGGAGTCGGCGCGGCGTCAGGACGAGTGGGAGCGCATTCGCCAGGCGCTGCCCGATGGCGGCCTGGTGCTCGGCGCGAGCGCCGGGCGCGAGAGCGAGCTCGCGGCCGAGGCCGCGTCCTACCCCGGATCGGCGGTCGTGCCGCTGATCGATGCCGTCCGCTCGGTCGATGACATCGTCCGCGACTCGGTCGCCTCGCGCTTCGATGTCCTGGCCTGCCTCGCCGGCCTGCTGCAGCGCGGCCTGGTCGTCTCCCTCTCGCGCGACGACATCATCTACCATGCCGATTACCTCGCCGGCCAGGGCGATCATCGGCGAGCCAGCATCCTCTATCGCCGCGCGCTGGCGGTGCGGCCGCAGGACAGCGACACCGCGCGCAAGCTCGCCGAGACGCTCGCCAAGCTCGGCGACGCCCCGGAGGCGGCGGCGAGCTACGCGCAGCTGGCCCAGGGCGCTCTCGATCACGGCGACAGCGCGACCGCGGTCGCGCATGCGCGCAAGGCGGTGCAGCTGGCGCCGCGCGAGCCGGCGTGGCAGCGCACGCTGGCGCGCTGCCTGCTCGCGGTCGGCGGCGAGGAGGCGCGCAGCGAGGCGCTCGGCGCCTGGCTGCAGGCCGCCGAACTGTGGCAGGCCCAGGGGCATCTCGAGGACGCGCGCCGCGCCTGCCTCGAGGTCCTCGAGCTCGATGGCGCCAACGAGCCGGCGCGGCGCCAGCTGGCGCGCCTGCGCGCCGCCACCCAGCGCGAGGCGGTGCCGGCGGAGGCCGTCGACTGCGTGCGCTGCGGGCATCGCAACCGCCGCGACGACGCGCACTGCACGCGCTGCCGCACGCCGCTGGCCCTGACCTGCCTCGCCTGCGGCCGCCAGGTCGGCGTCTCGGACGCGGTCTGCCTCTACTGCGGGGCCGATCCGCACCGCCCGCCGGCGTCGACCGCGCAGCGCGGGCCGGCGACGACGCGGTTGGCCAACCCCGAGAAGGTGCGGCCGGGCGCGATTGCCGGCGGGGCGCAGGCGGTGCGCGACCAGCTGGCGGCGATGGTCGCGGCGGCGCGCGCCAAGGAGGCGGCGGAGGACTGGGAAGGGGCGCTCGCGGCCTGGCGCGAGCTCGCCAAGATCCAGGTCGACAACGCCGATCTGCATGCGCACATCCGGCGCCTCGAGGGCCTGGCGCACGACGCCTTCGTCGAGCGCACGATCGAGGAAGGCCACCAGCTGCGCCGCGTGCGGCGCTACTGGTCGGCGATCCGGCGCTACCGCGCGGCCCTGCGCTCGATGGCCAGCGATGATCCGCGCGTGCCGCGTCTGCAGGAGATCCTGGCGGCGACGACGCGCGTCGCGCAGCGCATCGCGCTGGTCTATGCCGCGGCGCTGCTCGTCATCGTCATCGGGGCCGGCATCGCGCTGCGGCCCTGGCTGGTGCAGCGGCGCTTCGCCGCCGAGCTGGCGCAGCTTGCCGAGCGCCTGGCGGCGGCCGCGGAAGACGGCGCGGCGCTGGCCGCGCTGCGTCCGGAGCTCGAGCAGCTCGGTGCGCGCATCGAGCAGCTCGGGGAGAGTCCGCGCTGGCGCGCCCTGCGCACGCGCGCCCTGGAGCTGGCGGGAGAGCACGCCGTCGCCTGGCAGCGCGCGGCCTCGCGGGCGCTGGCCCAGGTCGAGACCGCGATCGATCACGGCGACCTCAAGCGCGCGCGCGACCTGCTCAGCGCCTACCATGCCCTCTATCACGACCGCTCGCCGCGTGCGCAGCAGGCGGCGGCGCGCCTCGAGGAGGCGCAACGCCGGCGCGACGAGCTCAATGCCCGCATCCAGGAGGCGCCGCGCTTCCTCGCCGCCGCCGAGGCCGAGGAGCGCGGCGGCCGCCTCGGGGCTGCGCTCGCCGCCTACCGGACCCTGGTCGAGAGCCCGAATGTCGAGGTCGCGCAGCAGGCCGCGGCCGCCGTCGCGCGGCTGGCGCCGCAGGCCGATGCCGTCGCCAAGCGCGTCGAGGACGCCCTGCTGCAGGCTGAAGCGCTGCGCGCCAGCGACCTGCAGCGCGCCGACGCTGTGCTGGCGGCGGTGGCGGACGAGGCCGCGGTGTGGGGGCTCGGCGCGCGCGTGCACAACGCGCGCACGGCGATCGCCGCCACCCTCGCCGAGGCGCGCAGCGAGGCGCTGCGCCTGACCGCCGATGCCTCGGCCGAGCGCCTGCGCGAGTTCCTCCATCGCTTCCCCGGGGCCCCGGAGGCGGTCGCGGTGCGGCAGCGGCTCGATGCCCTGCTGCGCGCCGAGGAGGCCCGGCAGCAGGCGCTCGCCCGCTATCGCCAGTTCCTCGAGCGCGAGCAGTGGGAGCAGGCGTGGCAAGCCGGGCGCGATCTGTTGGCCGGCTACGGGGCGCAGGTCGGGGACCTCGAGCTGCCGCTCTGCCTCGAGTCGCGACCGCCCGCCGAGGTCAGCCTCGATGGCCGGGTGCTCGGCACGACCCCGCTGGTGCTGCGCTACCGCCCCGGGCAGCGCGGCGAGCTGCTGCTGCGCGCCCCCGGCTTCCAGCCGCAGCGGCTGCGCCTGGAGCAGGCGAGCGCCGAGTGGCGCGCGGTGGTCGCCTTGACGCGGCAGACGCTGTGGCAGACCGTGCTCGGCCGCGTCCCCATCGAGCTGGTCCCTTACGGCGAACGCGGCTGCCTGATCGTCGCCCAAGACGGCGTCTTCTGCCTCGATGAACGCGGCCAGGTGCGCTGGCAGACCGCGCTCGGCGGCGATGAGCTGGCGGCGCGCGAGCGCAGCGACAGCGTCGCCGTCCTGCCCGAGGGCGGGGCGGTGATCGCCCTGCCCGGCGGCGGCGTCGCGGTCCTCGATGCGACGGGCGCTGTCCGTCAGCGCCTCGCTACCCAGCGCGCGGTGCGCGGCCGGCCGGCAGTCTACAGCAACGATGTGCTCGGCGCGCACACGCGCTTCGCCTTCGCGGCGGAGAGTCTCAGCAGCGGCGTGCCCGGCCGCGAGCTGCGCACGCTGCCGCTGCCGGCGCCGGCGATCGCCGGGCCGCTGCCCTGGCCGGCGGGCCTCGATCGCTGGCTGATCGTCGGCGACAGCCGAGGGCGGCTGCTCGCCTTCGAAGAGTCCTCGCGCCGCCTGGCTTGGGAGCTCGACTTGCAGGCTGTCGATATCGGCCGCCTGGTGCCCGTGCCGGACGGCCTGGTGACGATCCAGGATGGCACCCGGCTGGTCGCGATCGCGCTCGCGAGTAGCGGCGCCACCCTGCGCTGGTCGCTGCTGCTGCCGGCTCCCGCCGTCGGGGCCCCGGCGCTGCACCGCGATCAGCTGCTGGTCGCCGCCGGCAGCCAGCTGCTGCGCTATGGCTTGGACGGGACCCCGCGAACGGCGTGGCCGCTGCCGGCGCCGGCCGCCACCGCGGTCGCCGCCGAGGGCGGCGTCATCGCGCTCGCCGATGCCGAGGGGCGGCTGCATGTCTTCACTGACGAGGGGCCGCGCTGGTCGACGGCTCTTCCGGCGCGCGCCGTCGCGCTGGCCGTCGTCGGGCACATCCTCGTCGCCGACGCCGCCGGCACGGTCAGCGCCTTCGCGCCGTGAGCGCGTCATGGCGCGAGCGACGCCTGCGCTAGGCTCCCCGCCAAGCGGGGAGAGGAGCGCCGGCACATGCAGCACCTCGATGCCAAACTCGTCGAGCACCTGCACGCCCTGCATCGCCAACGCGCGACCGGCCTCCTGCTCGCCTCGACGATCGACAGCACGATCGGCATCTGCCTGGTCGAGGGCGAGGTGCTCGCGGTCGACATCGGCAGCGCGATCGATGCCGCCTTCCTCGAGATGTGCCTGGTGCATCACAAGATCGATGCCCAGGCGCAGGCCGAGGCGCAGGCGGCGCTGGCGGCCGGGCAGCCGGTGCGCGCCTGGCTGCTCGAGCGGCAGCTGATCAGCGAGGCCGAGGTCGAGCAGATGCTCTACGCGGTGGCCGAAGACGCGTTGATGCGCGCCCTCTGCGGTCCCTGCCTCAACCGCGTGTTCCACCCCGGCGTGCTGCCGGAGCAGATGGCGCTCGACCGCACCGCGCTGCGCACGCGCATCGGCGTCGAGCCGCTGATCCGCGGCGCCGCGCAGTCGATCCAGGAGCGCCTCGCGGTCGCGACCGAGGTCGGGGGACCGGACGCGGTCTTCGCCCTCGCTGAAGGCGGCGAGGCGGTGCAGCTCAGCGACTATGAGAAGCTCGTCCTGAACTTCATCGACGGCAAGACGACGCTCGGGCAGATCGCGATCGCCTGCCGCGACAGCGACGCCAACCTCGGCCGCGTCTTCCGCGCCCTGCTAGCCAAGCGCGTCGTCCAGCGCGTGCGGCTCGGCAGCGCTCCGCAACGCGCGGCGGCGACGGCGGCGGCGCCAGCAGCGCGGGGGGCGGCGCCAGCGCCCACGGCGCCGCGCGAAGCCAGCGCGGTGCGGCGCTGGGTGCGCAGCGGCCTGGTGGCGCTGCTGCTGCTGGCCGTCGCCATCGCTGCGCTCGTCGTCGATTATGAGCGCCGCCGCAGCCGGCTCGCCGAGGATGAACGTGCTGTGCTGGCATTGATCAGCGCCCGGTCCTGGGCGGCGGCGCAGGAAGCGGTCGCGCGGCTGCGCCACGAGGCAGGCAACGACCTCGCGGCCCTGCGCCAGGTCGACGCCCTGGCGCAGGCCGTCGAGACGGGGATGCTGCAGGAGCGGCAGCGCATCGCGCGTTTGATCGACGAGGGCGCGTGGGACGAGGCGCGGCGCGCCCTTGCTGCCTTGCCCGATGCGGAGGACTTGCAGCAGCGGCTGCAGGCCGAGGAGAGCGAGGAGCGGGCGGCGGCCCAGGCCTTGGCCGACGCTGTGCGCACGCGTCTCAACGGCAACGATGTCGTCGGCGCCCTGGCCCTGCTCGATGGGCAGGAGGAGCGGCGCAGCCGATTGGCGCGCGCGCTTGTCGCCGCCTGGCGCGAGCGCACCTGGCAGCAGCTGCAGGATCCGGCGCAGCCGATGCCGGCGCGCTTGGCGGCGCTCGCCGCCCTGCGCCTCGCCCGCCCCGACGAGGCGCTGTCCTGGCAGCTCGTCGCGTTCGAGCAGCGCCTGAGCGGCCAACTCGAGGAGCTGGTCGCGGCGCTGCGGCGCTGCCAGGAGCAGGCGCGCAGCGGTGCCTATGAGGAAGCGGAGCGGGAGCTCGCCGGGCTGCTGGCGCAGCCGGTGCAGGTGGCGGCGGTCGACGAGGCGCGAGCGGAGGCCCTGGTCGCGATCGCGCGCGTGCGCGCCGACGCCGAGGCGGTGCGCGCCCAGGCTTTGGCGGCGCTCGCCGATCCCCAGGGCGACCTCGTCGCGGCGCAGCGCGAACTCGAACGCCTCGTGCAGCGCTATCCGCAGCTCAGCGGCGGCGAGCGCTGGCAGCGGCTGCAGGCGGCGATCGCGGCCTGCCAAGATAGCGGGGCGCTCGCCGAGCGCGCCGCCGCCGCGGAGCAGGCGGCGCAGCAGGCGCAGGACATGCCGGAGCTCGCCGCAGCCCTCCAGCAGCGGGCGACCGCGCTGCACGAGCGCGAGCGCCAGGCGCGCCGCGCGCTCGAGACCGCGCGCTTTCATGCGCGGCGCGGCGAATGGACCGCGGCGCAGGCGATGATCGATGATCTGATCACCGAGCCACTGTTTCGCGACACCGCCGCGCGCCTCGAAGCACTGGCCGAGCGCGAGGCGATCCGTCAGGCGGTGCAGCGCCAGCAGCAGCTGCGCGCGCGGCTGCTGCAGGCGGTCAGCGCCGACGACATCGCGCAAGCCCTCGCGATCGGACGCGAGCTCGGCCTCGAGCGTTTGCCGCTGGTCGTGCTCAGCGTGCCGGCCGGTGCGGAAGTCGTGCGCAGCGATGGCACGGTGCTCGGCACGACCCCGCTGGTGCTCGATCTGCCGGCGGATGCGCGGGCCGAGCTCGTCCTCAGCGTGCGCGCCCCAGGCTATCGCGAGGCGACGCTGCGCGGCGAGCGGGCGGACGGCGGCTGGCGGTTGTTCGCCCGCCTGCAGCGACAGCCGCTGCTCGCCCTGCGCTTGCCGCATCCGCTGACCGCGACGCCCGCCGTCGTCGATGGTCGGCTGTGGCTCGCCGATCACGCACGCGCCGTCGTCCTCGCCGAGCCGCAGCCGGCGGCCCTGCGCACCTACCCCTTCCCCGCGGCGCTGCCGACGCCGCCGACGGCGCCCGCGCGCGCGCTCGCCGACGGGGCAGTGCTGTTGACGACGCGCGATGGGATGGCGCTGCGCATCGCCGAGGAGCGCGTCGAACGGCTGCCGCTGGTCGCCGGCAGCGAGTTCGCTGTCCTTGTCCAGCGCAGCGAGTACATCCTCGATCGTGAGCTGTGGATCGTCGCCGACGGCGAGGGGCGCCTGCGCGCCGGCCGGCGCGGCAGCGCCCAGGCGCTGTGGCAGACGGCGCCCGGTGCGCCCTGGGCCTGCGCGCCGCTGCAAGCCTCCGACCAGCGGCTCGTGACCGTGCGGCGCGATGGCCGCGCCGAATCCTGGAGCCCCGACGACGGCCGCTTGCTGGCGGCGGCGCAGACCGGCGAGCCGGTGATCGCCGCCTGGCACGAGGGAGCGGCGATCGTCGGCGTCGGCGCCCGGCAGCGCTGGCGCTGGGATGGCCGCGAGCTCGAGCGTCAGCCGCTCGCTGCCCCCTGCATCGCCGCCGGTCCGGGAGCCCTGATCACCGATGACGGCGAGGTCCTGCGCCTGACCGCAGAGGGTCCCCGCGTCCTCGGCCGGCTCGAGCTGCGCCAGCTTGCCGGCGCCGGGGTGCTGGCCTGGGGCGAGCACGTCGTCGTCCACCGCGGGTCGCTGCTCGACATCGTCGGCCCGCGCCCCTTCCGGCACCAGGCCGAGGGCAGCGTGCTGCTGCCGCCGGTGATCTGGGACGGCCGGCTGGTCGCCGCCTCGCTCGACGGCGAGCTGTGGATCTGGAATCCGTGACGAGACTTATAGAGTATCTGTTAGACCTGTGAGGGGCGCATGTCGGAACTGAACGACCTCGTCAAGGAGTTCTTGGTCGAAAGCTCAGAGAACCTCGACCGGCTCGATCAAGAGTTCCTGCAGCTCGAGCAGGATCCGGGCAACCGCGAGCTGCTGGCCTCGATCTTCCGCACCATCCACACCGTCAAGGGGACGAGCGGGTTCTTCGGCTTCGAGCGCCTGCAGCGCGTCGCGCACGCCGGTGAAAACCTGCTCGCCAAGCTGCGCGATGGGGTGCTCGAGCTCGACGATGCGCGCAGCGATGCCCTGCTGCGCACCGTCGATGCGATCCGCGCGATCCTCGCCGAGATCGAGCGCACCGGCAGCGAGGGCAGCCAGGAGTATGCCGAGCTGATCGCCGAGCTCGAGGCCCTGACCGCCCAGCCGGGAGCCGTCGTCGCCGTGAACCGGCCAGCGACCGCGATATTGCAGCCGACGCCCGAGGCCAAGCCCGCGACCTCGGCGATCAGCGCCCAGCCGCGCACCCAGGCGCAGACCCAGACCGTCGCCCTCACCGAGCAGTCGCTGCGCGTCGATGTCCGCGTCCTCGATCGCTTGATGAACCTCGTCGGCGAGCTGGTGCTGACGCGCAATCAGATCCTGCAGCACCTCGGACACAGCCAGGGCGCCTTGGCGGCCATCGGCAAGCGGCTCGATGGGATCACCTCGCAGCTGCAAGAAGAAGTGATGAAGACGCGCATGCAGCCGATCGAGGCGGTGTGGGGCAAGCTGCCGCGCGTCGTCCGCGACCTCGCCCGCCAGCTCGGCAAGCAGGTGCGCCTCGAGATGGAGGGCAAGGAGACCGAGCTCGATCGCTCGATCATCGAGAGCATCCGCGATCCGCTGACGCACATGGTGCGCAACGCGATCGACCACGGCATCGAGACGCCCGAGCAGCGGCGGGCCGCCGGCAAGCCGGCGGAGGGCTGCCTGCTGCTGCGCGCCTATCACGAGGGCGGGAAGGTGACGCTCGAGGTGCGCGACGACGGCCGCGGCATCGATCCCGCCAAAGTGCGCGCCAAGGCGGTCGAGAAGGGGCTGATCAGCCGGGCGCAGGCCGAGCGGATGAGCGACAAGGAGGCGATCGAGCTGATCTTCGCGCCCGGCTTCAGCACCGCCGAACAGGTGACGAATGTCAGCGGTCGCGGCGTCGGCATGGATGTCGTCCGCAACAACATCGAGAAGATCGGCGGCAATGTCGACATCGCCAGCGTCATCGGCCAGGGGACGACGATCACGATCAAGATCCCCTTGACGCTGGCGATCATCCCGGCGCTGATCGTCGCTTGCGGCGGCGACCGCTTCGCGATCCCGCAGGTCAACCTCGTCGAGCTCGTGCGCATCGAGAAAGACAAGGCGGCGGCGGCCATCGAGGATGTCTACGGCGCCCCGGTCTATCGCCTGCGCGGCCGCCTGCTGCCGATCATCGACCTCGCCAAGGAGCTGCAGATCCCCGCGCAGGAGCGGCAGGCGCTCAACATCGTCGTCCTGCAGGCCGACGAGCACCAGTTCGGCTTGATCGTCGACGAGGTGCTCGACACCGGCGAGATCGTCGTCAAGCCGCTTGACAAGCAGCTGAAGAGCCTCTCGGTGTACGCCGGCGCGACGATCATGGGCGACGGCTCGGTGGCCTTGATCCTCGATGTCTATGGCCTGGGCACCCGCGCGCACGCGGTCACGGGCGACCGCGAGCGGCAGAAGGCGGCAGCGGCGGCGAGCGCCGTCGAGGCGCGCGAGCCGCTGCTGCTGTTCCAGAGTCCCGACGACGGGCGGATGGCGATTCCGCTGTCGCAGGTCGTGCGGCTCGAGGAGATGCGCCCCGAGCAGATCGAGACGACCGGCGACCTCGAGGTCGTGCAGTACCGCGGCGACATCATCCCGCTGGTGCGCGTCTTCCAGGTGCTGCCCGAGCGGCGGCGCAATCCGCGCAATCCGGAGGCCGGGGTGCCGAGCGACATCCTGCCGGTGGTGATCCACAGCCATCAGCAGCGGCAGGTCGGTCTGGTCGTCGGGCGCATCCTCGACACCGTCGAGGAGTCGCTGAAGCTGCAGCGGCCGGCGAGCCGTCCCGGCATCAAGGGCTGCCTGGTGATCAACGGCAAGGTGACCGAGATCCTCGATGTCGAGGCGGTGGTCCGCGCCGTCGTCCCCGACTTCTACAAGGGCTGAGCCATGATCGACTTCGCGCAGTCGCAGCGCCAATACTGCACCTTCCGCCTCGCCCAGTACCACTGCGGAATCGATGTCCTGGCGGTGCGCGAGATCTTGCGCTATCAGCCGATGACCCGCGTGCCGCTGGCGCCGCCGGTCGTCAAGGGCCTGCTCAACCTGCGCGGGCAGATCATCACTGCGATCGACGCGCGCACGCGCCTCGGCCTGCCCCCGCGCGAGGGCGAGCGCAAGCCGGTCAACATCGTCGTCGCCGCTGGCGACAGCGGCGAGGAGAGCCTGGCTTCGCTGCTCGTCGACGAAATCGGCGATGTGGTCTCGGTCGATGCGGCGAGCTGCGAGCCGCCGCCGGAGACCGCGCCGCCCAACCTGCGCGAGGTCCTGGTCGCGGTCTGCAAGCGCGAGCAGGGCCTCCTGCTGCTCTTCGACGCCGCGCGGCTGATCCGCATCTCCGCCAGCGCCACGGCTTGAGCGATGCCTGCCGAGCGCATACTGCGCGTACGCACTCGTAGCTCAGTTGGATAGAGCGTCGCCCTCCGAAGGCGAAGGTCACTGGTTCGAATCCAGTCGAGTGCGCCAGGCGCCAGTCGCGGGGCGCAGGTTGCAGACGCGCGCCAGCGCCTGGCGGTGGCGGGCGAGCCAGCGATACGCGGCGTCGAAGACGTGGCGGGCCAGCGGAGCGGAAGCCAGTGCTGCCAGCGGCCAGGTCCACCAGCGCTGCCGCCAGGCCCAGCGGACGACAGCGCAGCCGCGCAGCAGCCGCCCATCGGGCAGGCGCAGGGCGACGGCGCTCTCCGAGGGCGCGCCGAGCCAGCGCTGGGCCAGCGGCTGCCGCTGATCGAGCGCGTGCAGCCGCCAGCGCCGCGCCGCCGTCCGCGCCAGCGCTGCGCACAGGCCGCAGCTGCCATCATAGAGCAGGCAGCCGCGCGGCGCGCGCTGGCGCAGAGGGCGCATGCCAAGACCCTGGCAGAGCGCCGATCATCGGCAAGCCGCGGGGCAGGCGCGCTGCACGGCGCTGGACAGGGGCCGCAGCGCGCCTTTGCGCATCGGCGATCGGGCATACGCTGAACGCTCACCACCGCGAGGACCCCATGGACATCGAGGACATCACCGCACGCCAGATCATCGATTCGCGCGGCAATCCGACCATCGAGGTCGATGTGCTGCTGGCCGACGGCACGCTCGGCCGCGCCGCCGTGCCGAGCGGCGCCTCGACCGGCGCCTACGAGGCCGTCGAGCTGCGCGACGGCGACAAGAGCAAGTGGCTGGGCAAGGGCGTGCTCAAAGCCGTCGCCAATGTCAACGAGAAGATCGCACCGGAGCTGATCGGCCTCGATGCCAGCGAGCAGCGCGCGATCGATCAGAAGATGATCGAGATGGACGGGACCGAGAACAAGGGCAATCTCGGCGCCAACGCGATCCTCGGCGTCTCGCTCGCCGTCGCCAAGGCCGCGGCCGAGTCCTGCGGCCTGCCGCTCTATCGCTACATCGGCGGCACCAACGCCCGCCAGCTGCCGGTGCCGATGGCCAACATCATCAACGGCGGCAAGCACGCCGACAACAAGATCGACTTCCAAGAGTTCATGGTGATGCCGGTCGGCGCGAAGTCGTGGAGCGACGCCATCCGGATGGTCTGCGAGGTGTTCCACGCCTTGAAGGGCGTCCTCAAGAAGGCCGGGCACAACACGAATGTCGGCGACGAGGGCGGCTTCGCGCCCAACCTCGACAACGAGGAGGCGCTGAAGTACATCATGGAGGCGATCGCCAAGGCCGGCTATCAGGCCGGTCGCGACAAGGACTTCGCGATTGCGCTCGACTGCGCGAGCTCCGAGCTGTTCGAGGAGGGCGGAAAGAAGGGCTACAAGTTCTGGAAGTCCTCGGGCAAGGTATGCAGCGCGAGCGAGATGATCGAGCTCTATGCGCGCTGGTGCGAGCAGTATCCGATCATCTCGATCGAGGATCCGCTCGATCAGGACGACTGGGACGGGTATGTGCAGATGACCGAGGCCCTGGGCGGCAAGATCCAGATCGTCGGCGACGACTTCTTCGTCACCAACCCCAAGCGCCTGGCCGAGGGCATCCGCCGCGGGGCCTGCAACGCGATCCTCGTCAAGGTCAACCAGATCGGCACGCTGTCGGAGACCCTCGACGCCGTGCAGATGGCGCAGAAGGCCGGCTACACCGCGATCCTCTCGCATCGCTCGGGGGAGACCGAGGACGCGACGATCGCCGACATCGCGGTCGCGACCAACTGCGGCCAGATCAAGACCGGCTCGGCCTCGCGCACCGACCGCATCGCCAAGTACAACCAGCTACTGCGCATCGAGGAGCAGCTCGGCGCCCAGGCCCAGTACCTCGGGTTGCGCTCCTTCTACAACCTCTACCGCTGAAGCTCCGAGAGACCTAGGGCCGCGGTCCGGCGCGCTCGCGCACCCAGCGCTCGTCGCCGTAGCGCTGCTGACGGATGTCCGCGGCGGCGGCGAGCTCGGCGTCCGTCCACTGGTCGGCGATCAGCGGCGCCGCCAAGGCGGCGCTGAAGGCCTCGCGCAGCGCGGCGGCGGCCTCGCCCCAGGTCAGGCCGCAGCCGCGCACTGCCGGCCCATCCCAGCAGTTGCTCGTCAGCTTGAGGCTGCCGTGGAGCAGGCAGCGGCGGCCGCGCACGCGCGCCGCGCTGCCGAGCATCTTGCCGCCGGCCGGGTGCACGAGGTCGTCGCGCGCCGGCGCCGCGAAGCAGCGGGGCTCGGCGACATAGCGGCGGTCGGGGCAGGGCGCACACGCGAGTTCGACGCCGACGCCGCGCCGGGCGAGGGCGGCGGCGATCGCGGCGTGGACGAGGCGGTAGAGCGCGCTGACCTGGGCCGGCCAGCCCGCTTCGCCGAGGATGCCGACGCAGGCGTAGGTCACTTCTCCTTCATGCCAGATCGCGCCGCCGCCGGTGATCCGGCGCACGACGGGCAGCGATCCGGGCAGGGTGGCGGCGACAGCGCGATAGTCCTGGAAGCAGCCGAGCGAGAGGGTCGCCGGTCGCCAACGGTAGAGGCGCAGCGTCGGCCGCGGGGCGGCGACGAGCAGCGCCTCGTCGCGCGCCATCTGTTCCGCGCCGTCGGCCTCGAGGTCGGGCAGCAGCCGCAGCATGCGCGCATGCTCCGGCGCGCGCACCGGCGGCAACCTGGCGGGTTGTCGAAGCGCTGGCGACCGCAGGATGCGGGCGATGCGCATTCCGTTCTGGCGCTGGCCGCAGCACGGCCCCGTCCGTCGCGGCCTGTTCTTCGCCATGCTCGAGGGCGCCGTCGTCAGCGGGATGTTCGTCGCCCTCGAGGTGTGGATGGTGCCGCTGGTCCAGACCTGCTTAGCAGCCCCGGCCTTCGTCATCGGGCTGTTGACCCTGGTGCCGCAGCTCGGCATGCTCGTGCTCTCGCCGTGGACGCGGCGCATCATCGCCTGGCACGGCGGTCCGCGCGCCGCCGCGCTGGTCTCCTGCTGGTGGCAGATCGCCTGCCTGGCGCTGCTCTCGCTGCCGCTGCACGCCCGCGATGCCGTCTGGGCGCTGCCGCTGGCCGTCGCTCTGATCAGCGTCATCGGCGTCTCCAATGTCATCGCCAGCCCAGCGTGGATCGCCTGGACCTCGACCTTCGTGCCGCGCCTGATCAGCGGGCGCTACCAGGCGCGGCGGATGTGGCTGTTCAACATCGTCAAGCTCGGCTTCGCGGCGGCCTTCGCCGGCTGCGCCCACCTCTGGCCGCTGGCAGAGGAGCCCTGGGGCATGCAGGCGATCCTTGTCTGCGCCGTCGTCTCGCGGTTGATCAGCCTCTGCTGCCTCGCCCAGCAGCCGTACCTCGAACGGCGGGTGGCGCTTCCGGCGCTCTCCTCGCAGCGCACGCAGCTCGTCGCCGCCGGCTTCACCGGCTTCCTGCGGCAGCTGACCAGCAGCGATGCCGGCCGCTGGACGCTGGTGTGGTCGAGCTTCGTCGGCGGCGTGATGGTCGGCGGCCCCTTCTTCGCCAGCTACATGATCGCCAGCCGCGAGCAGGGCGGACTGGCGCTCGATCCGCTGTGGTACAGCGCGCTGATCTACACCAGCGTGGTCGCGCGCATCCTGTTTTTCCCCCTGGTCGGCCGCATGGTCGATCTGTTCGGCGCTCGCGCCGTCCTGCGCAGCGCGGTCTGCATCATCCTCTGCATCCCGATCCCCTGGGTGCTGACCAGCAATCCCTGGTGGCTGGTCGCCACCGAGGTCGTCGCCGGCATCGCCTGGGCCGGAGCGGAGATCGCGATCGGCGCCCTGCTCTTCGCCGCCCATCCCGACCCCGAGCGGCGCGCCGAGATCAGCGGCTACTTCAACTGCATCGCCGCCGCCGGCATCATCGCCGGCACCGCGATCGGCTCCCTGCTGATCGAGCTGGCGCCAAGCTGGCTCGGCAACCACTACCACACGGTGTTCCTGGTCAGCGTGCTGCTGCGTCTGCCCGGGGTGCTGCTCGCGATCCGCTGGCTGCCCGGCCTGCGCCCGCTCGACGAGCGCGAGCGCCATCACCTGGTGCAGGCGCTGCCCGGCGTCGAGCTCGTCTCGGCCTTCGGCCGCGGCCTCAACAGCCTCTTCCGCCAGGTCGTCGACTGAGCGCGCTGCGCGCTCAGTCGCAGAGCGGTCCCTGGCCGGTGGTCTCGAGCACCGTGCGCCACAGCTCGCCCTGCGGATCGACGCGGCGCCGGCCCTGGATGGCGAGCGGGATCGGCACATGCGTCAGCTGGCCGTTCCAGCTGCCGACGATCATATCGGTGCGGCCGCTCATCGCGGCGTGCGCCGCGGCGTGGCCGAGCATCGTGCAGAACACCTGGTCGGAGGCGTTGGCCGGGGCGGCGCGGATGATGTAGCTCGGGTCGATGTACTTGATCGCGTGCGGGATGCCCTTGGCGGTCAGGTGCGCGGCGATGCGGTCGCGCAGGAAGACTCCGATGTCCTGGTGCAGGAGGTTGCCGGAAGCATCGCGGCGCTCCTCGCCCGGCGGCATCAGGTGCTGACCGGCGCCCTCGGCGACGACGATCACCGCGTGGCCGCGGCGCGGCAGGCGCTCCTCGAGCGCGGCGAGCAGGCCATGGGGACCGTCGAGCTGGAAGGGCACCTCCGGGATCAGGCAGTAGTTGACATCGGCGGCGGCGATCGAGGCCTCGGCGGCGATGAAGCCGGAATCGCGGCCCATCAGCTTGACCAGGCCGATGCCGTTGATCGCGGCCTCGGCCTCGGTGTTGGCGGCGATGATCGCATCGCGCGCGATCGAGGCCGCGGTCTCGAAGCCGAAGGTCTTCTCCACCCAGCAGATGTCGTTGTCGATCGTCTTCGGCACGCCGACGACGGCGATCTCCAGGCCGCGGCGGGTGACCTCCTCGTAGATCGCGTGCGCCCCGCGCTGGGTGCCGTCGCCGCCGATGCAGAACAGCATGTCGATGCCGTAGGCCTGCAGGGTGTCGACGATCGCGCGGACATCCGGCTGGAGCCGCGCGCTGCCGAGCACCGAGCCGCCGGTGCGCGCGATCGCCTTCATCTCGTCGCGATCGAGCGGCCGGATGCCGCGGCTGCGCCCCGGCATCAGCCCGGCGTAGCCGTTGGGGACGCCGAGGATGCGCTTGACGCCGTAGTGATGGTGCAGGCTCATGAAGATCGCGCTGATCACCGCGTTGAGGCCGGGGCACAGGCCGCCGCTGGTCAGGATGGCGGCGGTGCAGCGCGCGGGGTCGAAGGCGATGCGCTCGCGCGGTCCGGCGCGCTCGAACGACAGCCGGCGATCGCCGTTCGGATCGGTGTCGACCAGCACGCGCGCGTCGTCCGGCGTGTAGGTGACGCTCGGCCCCTGGCCGCGGCCGGCGAAGCGGTGGGTGCTCGGCAGGGTGGCGGGGCGCACGCGCGCGACCTGGAAAGCGCTCGGATCCATGCCGCCACTCTAACGAGCGCGGCCTCGACGGAATCGGCGCGCGCGGCGCGCTGGAGCGGCGCACGCGCGGCGCACGATGCGCGCATGCTGGTCGCCCTGCATGGCTTCACCGAGACCGATGAGTCCTGGTACGAGACGCTGGCGCACGACATCCCGGCCCTGCGCTGCCCGCTGCTGCCCGGCCACGGCGGCAAGCCCTGCCCGCGCGACGCCGATGTCGCCGGCATCGTCGCCGCGCTGGCGGCGCAGATGCCCGACGAGCCGAGCGATCTCCTCGGCTACTCGATGGGCGGCCGCGTCGCGCTGCGCATCGCCCTCGATCACCCGGAGAAGGTGCGGCGCCTGATCCTGATCTCCTGCCATCCCGGCATCCGCGATCCCGAGGAGCGCCGCCAGCGCCTGCGCCGCGATGAATCGCTGGCCCAGGTCCTCGAAGAGGACGGCATCGGCCCCTTCATGGCGTGGTGGGAGAACCAGCCGGCGCTCAAGCCCTACGAACCCTACCCGGCGGCGGTCGCGGAGAGCGTGCGCGCGCGCCGGCTCAATCAGGACCCGCGCGGCCTCGCCGCCTGCCTGCGTGTGCTCGGCGGCGGGGCGATGGAGCCGGTGTGGCATCGCCTGCGCGAGCTGCGGATGCCGGTGCTGCTGATCTCCGGCGCCGCCGACGCGCGTTACATGCGGATCATGGACGAGATGGCGGCCTATATTCCGCAACATCGCCGGGAGGTCGTGCTGCGCGCCGGCCACGCCGTGCACCGCGAGCGGCCGCAGGTCGTCGCCCAGATGGTCGGCGCCTTCCTCTACGGCCGCGCCTCCTGACCGTCACGGCCGGGAGGAGCGCTTGCCAAGCACCTCGTCTTCGGCTACACTGAAATGAGCACAGGCCAGCCGCACGCTGCGCCGGATGCGAGGGTACGCATGGCCATATCGCTCGACTATACGAACTGCTTGGCCGAGGCGATCGGTGCCACGCATGGCTTGACCAAGTCCGAGGTCGAGACGCTCGTTGCGAAGTTCCCCAAGCATCACGAGGGCGTGGAGGAGATCCGAGCCAGCGGCGAGTGCCCGTTCTTCGACCTTCCATATCAGAATACAGGCGAAGTCCAGGCCCTGATCAAGAAACATCGCGGCGCGTGGAGCGATCTGCTGATCATCGCCACCGGCGGCGAGGCCGAGGCGCTGCGCGCGCTGCACGGCGCGCTCAGCCACGCCGCGCACAATCTCGTCGAGCCCAAGGCGCGGCGCGAGGCGCCGCGCCTGCACCTGCTCGACAACCTCGATCCGCGGACGGTGGCGCAGGCGAGCGAGGCCCTCGATCCGAAGAAGACCCTGATTCAGGTGGTCAGCCGCGACGGGCGGGCGACCGAGGTCCTCGGCCTGACCGCCTGGGCCGTCGACTGGCTGCGCCGCAAGGGCGGCAAGACCGCGGCGCAGCTCGTGATCTGCACCGATCGCGACAAGAGCCCGCTCGCCGAGCTCGCGCGCAGCGACAAGTGCGAC
This sequence comes from Planctomycetota bacterium, assembly GCA_025055595.1. Classification (GTDB taxonomy): domain Bacteria; phylum Planctomycetota; class UBA11346; order UBA11346; family UBA11346; genus UBA11346. Next base: position 28,819 of record JANWWU010000093.1, read on the forward strand.
CTCATCCACCACCCGCAGCACCTCCCCGGCCGCTTCGCCGTGCTTTCGGCGAGCGCCCTGTTCGCCGCCGGCCTGCTCGGCTGCGACATCGCCGCCCTGCTCGCCGGGGCCGCGGAGATGGACAAGCGTTGCCGCCACGGCGACGCCCTGAAGAACCCGGCGTACATGCATGCGCTCGTGCACTACCTGCTGACGCGCAAGCGCCGCAAGACGATGCATGCGGCCTACGCCTTCAGCGACCGGCTGCATGCGATCGCCGCATGGTATGTGCACCTGTGCACCGTCAGCCTCGGCAAGATGCTCAACCGCAAGGGCAAGGCCGTCCATGTCGGGCCGACGCCGCTGGCCGCGCGCGGCAGCTACGACCTCTCGGTGCAGCAGCAGCTCTACGCCGAGGGGCCCTATGACAAGGTGGTCACCTTCCTGATCGCCCGCCAGCACGGGCCCTCGCTGCAGGTGCCGGCGGTCCGCCTCGAGGGCTTCCCGTGGCTCAAGGAGCAGTCGTTCGAGGCGATCCTCGAGCGCTCGTGGATCGCCTGCGAGCAGCAGCTGACCGCCTCCGGCCGCCCGAGCATGGCGATCCAGCTCGATGCGATCGACGAGCACCACATCGGCGGCCTCGTCTACATGCTCGAGCTGTCGACGGTGATGAGCGCCGAGCTCTATGACATCAATCCCTTCGATGCTCCGGGCGCGGAGCAGGCGATGCAGGGGGTGTGGGCGCAGAGCGGGGCCGCTGGCCACGAGGACCTGGCGCGGCGTATTCGCGAGTACCGCGGGCGGGCGCGGCGCAGCTGCTGAGAAGGATCGATCATGGAGCTCATCCGCGACTTGCTGTGGCTGTGGATCCTCGGCGTCCTGGGCGGCAGCGCCTACCTCGCCTGGGAGCTGCTGTGGAAGCCGCGGATGGAGCGGAGCTCTCCGCTGCGGACCGCGCCGAGCGCGCCCGGGCGGGCCTTGACGCCGCCACGCTCGACCCCGGCGCCGGGGGCCGCGGCGCCCGCTGCCCCAGCGGTCGTGCCGGCCCCTGAACACGGCGCCGCGCCGCGGCCTGCTAGCGGCGCTCCGGGATCGCCGCCGGTGCCCGACAGCACGCAGCGCGCGGCGCGCCTCGAGGAGCGCGGCTTCCATGTGCCGCCGCGCCGCGAGTCCGAGCGCAGCGCCACGCGGGGCACCGAGCCGGCCGGCGCTGCTCAGGCGGCGACGCCGGCGAGCGCGCCGCCGCCGGCGCAGCCCGGCGTCGTGCGCAGCCACACCGCCGAGCTCGACGACATCCTCAAGCGCATCGATGCCGTGCTGTCGGAGAGCGCCCCCCCGCAGGCCGTCGCCACCCTGCCTGGCGCCGCCGAGCAGACGGTGGTGCAGCCGCCGCCGACCGAAACCATCAACCGCCCCGAGGCCGGCTCGCCGCCGCGCTCGGCCTGAGCGGCACCGCGGAGGCAGCGCGTGATCGCCGCGGTCGCCTGCACGACGCATCGGGTGCGCGTCGCGCTGCTCGACGACGCGGGCAGCCTGCAGGCGCTGACCGAGGCGGCCATCGAGCGGCCGGAGGCGGCGAGCGCACGCGCCTGCGCGCTGCTGCCGGCGACGGTCGGCGAGGTGCGGGTGCTGCTCGGTGGCGAGCAGCTGCTGCTGCGCCACCTGACGATGCCGGAAGGGCCCGAGGAGCGCGTCGCGCGCTGCGTGCAGTTCGAGTGCCTGCAGGAGGGTCAGCCGGCGCTGGCGATCGATTGGCACGCGAGCCGCCATCCGGACGGCGAGCTGCGCATCTGCTGCCTGGCCGTGGCGCCGGAGACGATCGCCGCCTGGCGTCGCTGCTTGGAACAGCATGGGCATCGCCTGGCGGCGATCAGCCACCTCGGCGTCGGGCTCTACCACGCGTGGCGACAGGCTGGCGGGGAAGGCGATGCCCTGCTGATCGATGTCGGCGGCAGCCACACCCAGCTGGTGGCGGTCGCGCGCGGGCAGCTGCTGGCGCTGCGCAGCCTGCCGCAGGGCATGGAGCCGGCCGGCCGGGAGCTCGCCGGCAGCGCCGATCCCGAACAGGCGCGCGTTGTGCTTGCGAGCCTGCGCCCCGACAGCGACGCCGCGGCGCTCGAGGTCGTGCGGCGGCAGGCGGCGCAGGTGGCGCTGGCGGTGCTCAGCACGCTCAAGCTGCTCAAGGCGCAGCTGCGCCTGGCGGAGTGGAAGCCGGCGGCGCTGCTGGTGGCCGGGGCCGGGGCCCAGGCCCCCGGCGTGCTGCAGGAGCTGGCGCAGCGCTGCGAGCTGCCGGTGCGGCCGCTCAATCCCTTTCTCACGGTGTCGCCGGGCGCCTTGCGGGAGCGCTTCGATGCCTTCGTCGCGCTGCCCAGTCCCTGGGCGACGGTGCTCGGCGCCGCCAGCGCCCCGCGCCTCGCGCTCGATGTCTTGGAGCAGGAGCGCCGCGAGCGCCGGCAGTGGTGGCGCAGCAGCGGGCTGCTGATCGCCGCCGCCGCCTGCGCGCTGCTCAGCGCCGCGCTCTGCGTGTGGTGGACGGAGACGACGCGCGCGCGGCTGCGCGCCCGGCAGCCGACCGCCGAGCAGCAGGCGCTGCAGCGCGCGGTCGAGGAGGCCCTCGCGCGGCGCGAGCGCGCTCAGGAGCGGCTGCGCGTCCTGGCGCGGCACCGCCAGCCGACGCGCGCGGCCTCCGAGATGCTGGCGGCCATCGATCGCCTGCTCGATCCGGAGCTGTGCCCGATCGTGCTCAGCGAGTTCCGCCTCCAGCGGCAGGGCGAGGGCGTGATCGTCGAGCTGCTCGGGCAGGCGGGGAGCACCGAGCGCGCCCATCCCGGGGCCGTGGTGCGGCACTTCATCGAGCGGCTGCGCGCAGCCTATCCGCCGATCCGCGAGCTCGTCGAGCGCACGCGGCCGGTGGAAGTGCAGCGCCTGCCGTTCCATCTCGTGTGCACGATCAGCGAGCCGTGAGCGGCGCCGTCCAGCGCGCGCTCGCTGCCTGCCTGCGCGAGCTGCCGCCCGAGCTCGCCGAGGTGCTGGCGCTCGCGATGCAGGCGACGCTGCACGGCGAGCGCCTGGTCGTCACGCTGCCCAATCCGATCTGGCGCGAGGTCGTCGAGCGCTACGCCGCGCCGGCGCTGCAGCGCGCGGCGCTCGCCGAGGGCTGGCAGTGCACGGTGATCGTCGTCGACGATGTCGCGGCCAGCGGCGAGCACGCCTTCGCCGACTGGTGCGAGGATCCCGGCAACCGCCTGGCGCTCGCTGCCTGCCGCGCCGTCCTGCGCGAGCCCGGCGTCGTGCACAACCCGCTCTACCTCCACGGTCCGCCGGGCTGCGGCAAGAGCCACCTGCTGGCGGCGCTGGCGCGCAGCCTCGCCGAGGCCGCGGGCAGCGAGCAGGTGCTGGCCTTCGGCGGCGCGGAGTTCGTGGCGCGGGCGAGCGGCGCCGGGACGCTCGGCGATCCCTGGGCCGAGCGCTGGCAGCGCGCGCTGCTCATCGTCTGCGACGACATCGAGGCGCTGTGCGGGCATCCCGTGGCGCAGGAGCGCTTCTTCGTCCTGCTCGATCAGGCCCTGGAGCGCGGGCAGCAGGTGGCGGTCGCGGCGCGGCTGCCGCCGCGCCAGCTGCCGGAGATGGAGGAGCGCCTGGTCTCGCGGCTGGCCTGGGGCCTGGTCGTCGAGATCGAGCCGCCGCAGCTCGAGACGCGCCTCGCCCTGCTGCGCCGCCTCAGCGCGCGGGCCGCGGCGATGGAGGGGCGCCAGCTCGCCGAATTGGTGCAGGCCTGGGCCCCCGACATGCGCGCGGTGCGCGAACTCGCCGAGCGCCTCGAGCGCGGCGAGCGTCCGGCGCGCGCGGGCGCCAGCTTCGATCGCATCCTGCAGGCGGTCGCCGAACGCTTCGGCGTGCGCCCCGGCGACATCGTCGGACCACGGCGCAGCCGCCGCATCGCCCTGGCGCGGCAGGCGGCGCTGCTGCTGGCGCGGCGCTGCACCGACCACAGCCTCGTCGCCCTCGGCGGCCTGGTCGGCGGCCGCGATCATGCGACGGTGCTCTACGGCATCCGCCAGGCCGAGGCCCGCGCCGCCGCCGACCCCGAGTTCGCGCGCGTCCTCGCCGAACTGACGCGCGCGCTGACCGCCGCGACGCCGAACAGTTGAGGCTTGCCTGGCGACCCGCGCGTGCTAGGGTGCAAAGCGGAGGGATGAGCGATGTCCGACCTCTTCGATCCCCACTTCGGCACCGTGACCACCACGAGCTGGCAGCGGCCCTACCAGACGGCGCTCGGCAGCGATGTCTACCACGGCACGACGCTCGGCGGCCGCGAGGTCACCGTCCACCGCGACCACTTCGGCAACCTCAGCATGACCGCCCAGGGCGATGTCCATCACATCGGCCACTTCGGCATGCGGCCGATCAACTTCTGGAGCTGAGCCGCCGCCCTTGCGCGCGCGGGACGGGCGTCAAAATGATGCCCCTTCCTCAGGAAGGGTGCGGAGGGTCCCATGGCACACAAGATGGGCACGGGCTCGACCCAGAACGGCCGCGACTCGATCGCCAAGCGGCGCGGGGTCAAGGCCTTCGGCGGCGAGCGCGTCAAGGCCGGGTCGATCATCGTCCGCCAGTGCGGCACGCGCTTCAAGCCGGGCTTCGGTGTCGGGCTCGGCAAGGACTACACGATCTTCGCCCTGCAGGACGGGATCGTGCGCTTCCGCAACCGCACGGTCGATGTGATCGCGGCCCCGTCCTGAGGCGGTGCCCTGGATCATTCCGATCGACGGCATCCGGCCGCAGCTGCCGGAGTTCCTGGCGCCGAACGCGACGCTGGTCGGGGCCGTGCGCTTCGGCCCGGGCTGTTCGGTGTGGTTCGGCGCCGTGCTGCGCGGCGACATCAACGAGATCACGCTCGGCGCGCGCTGCAATGTGCAGGACAACGCCGTGCTCCATGTCTCGAAGGCGCGCGCCTGCCGCCTCGCCGATGAGGTCAGCGTCGGGCACGGCGCGATCTGCCACGCCTGCACGATCGCGCGCGGAGCGCTGGTCGGCATGCACGCGACCGTGCTCGACGGCGCGGTGATCGGCGAGGGCAGCCTGGTGGCCGCCGGCTGCGTGGTGCCGGAGGGCCTCGAGGTGCCGCCGGGGCACCTGGTCGCCGGCGTCCCGGGCCGCGTGCTCAAGCCGCTCTCGGCCGAGACCCGCGAGCGCATCGCGCGCATCGCTGGCGACTATGTCGCCTACCAGCGGCTGTACCCGGAGATCCTGGCAGCGTGTCGCGCCGAGGCGTGAGCCTCTTGCTGCTGGCGGCCGCGGCGGGCGGCGGCGAGCCCTCGTTCATCGTCGAGCCGCTCGGCATCGCGCGCGCGGGAGCCTGGCTGCGGGTGCGGGTCGCAAGCTGCGATCTGCCGCTGACCGCCGCCTGCTGGCTGACGCTGCGCGATGGGCGCGGCGCCGTGCTCGACCGCACGGAGCTGGCGCTGCCGCCCGACGGCGAGGCCTGGGCCGTGCTGCAGCCGGCGGAGCTCGGCGACGGCCGGCTGTGGCTGACCGCTGAGCTGCGCTGGAGCCTGCCCGGCCTGCCGCCGCAGCAGCTGCTGCGCGAGCTGCCGATCGCGACGCCGCCGGCCGCGCTGGCGGAGGCGGCGGCGACGGTGCAACGCCTGCGCGAGCGCACGAGCCCCGCGCGCGATCCGCTGCCCTGGCTGTGGGCCGAGCAGATCGCCGATCTGACCCTCGGACCGCCGAGCCACTGGGCGGTCGAGCGCCTCTCCACGCTCGCGGCGCGGCTGCAACAGTGGCTGGCGCAGCCCGGCCCCGCAGCGCGGGCGGGGTTCTGGCAGGTCAGCGCCTTCTACGACCCGGTCGATCAGTCGGTGCAGCCGCTCTGGCTCGCGCTGCCTCCCGGCTCCGGCCCGCATCCGCTGGTCCTGCTGCTTGGCAGCGAGCCAGCGGCCAGCAAGGCCGCCTGGCAGCCGCCGCCGGCGGCGCGCGTGCAGCCCTTGCTCGCCGCCGGCCTCGCCGTGCTCGTGCCCTATCCCGCCGGCGATGCCGGGTGGCGGGGGGCGGCGCGGCGCCGCCTGCCGCTGGCGATCGCCCACGCCGCGCGGCTGGCGCCGCTCGATCTGCAGCGCGGCTGCTGCCTCGCCGCGGAAGGCGTCGAGGATCCGCCCTATCCGCGCCTCGCGCTGGACGCCGAGCCGGCGGCCTGCCTGCAGGCCCTCGCTCCCGCGCGGGACCCGCCCGCGCTCGCCGCCTGGTGGGCCGGCGAGCCCTTCGCGCTCGTCGTCGGCAGCGCCGAACACCGCGCGGCGGTCGCCGCCAATCGACGGCTGGCGGAAGGCCTGCGCGCGGCCTATGCCGCCCACGCCCACGCGATCATCGAGCTGCACGACGATCGCGGCGATCCGGCCGAGCTCTCCGCGCGCCACCTCGTGCTGCTCGGCAACCCGCGCTCGCATCGCTGGCTGCGCGCGTGGCGCCTCGCGCTGCCCTGGGTCTGGGACCATCGCCAGGCGCAGCATCGCGATGGCCGCCGCTTCCTGCGCAGCGAGCAGCCCCTGCTGATCCTGCGCGCGCGGGCTCCCGACGGGCGGCCGCTGTGGATCCTCGACGGCGCGCCGCCGGAGGCCTGGGACCTGCGCCTGCCGGAGACGCCCTAGCCGCGCGGGTGGCAGCGGCGATGGATGTCGCGCAGCCGCGCGGCATCGACATGGGTGTAGCGCTCGGTCGTCGTCAGGCTGGCGTGGCCGAGCAGGGCCTGCACCGCGCGCAGATCGGCCCCGCCCTGCAGCAGGTGGGTGGCGAAGCTGTGGCGCAGCAGGTGCGGCCACACCGGTTTGGCGATGCCGGCCAGCTGCGCGGCGCGGCGCACGGTCTGCCACAGGCCCTGGCGGGTCCAGGGCCCGCCGCGGGCGCCCAGCAGCAGCTCCTCGCGGCGACCCTGCGGGTCGAGCTCGCGGCGCAGCCCCAAGCGCCAGGCGCGCACCGCCTCGGCGGCGCGCTCGCCGAGCGGCACCATCCGCTCCTTGCCGCCCTTGCCGCGCAGGATGACCAGGCTCTCGCCGTCCTTGAAGTCGTGCACGCCGAGGCCGACGACTTCGCTGGCGCGGCCGCCGAGGGCGTAGAGCAGCTCGAGCGCCGCGCGGTCGCGCGGCTGCATGCGCCCGGGCGGCGGGTGCGCCAGCAGGCGCTCGACCTCCTCGGGGCTGAGCACGTCGGGGATGCTGCGCCACAGCTTGGGTGCGGGCGTCAGCGTCAGCCGCTCCTGCGCGACCTGGCCTTCTTCGACGAGGAAGCGCATCCACATCCGCCAGGCGACCAGGCACTGCGCGAGGCTGGCGGCGGAGAGAGCGCGCGCGCTGCGCAGCCACCCGAGGCAGGCGCTCGCCTCGTCGGGACCGAGGCCTTCCGGCAGCGCGACGCCGAGGGCCTGCGCCGCCGCCGCCAGGTGGCGCAGGCAGGTGCGGTAGTCGCGGATCGTGTTCTCAGACAGGCCGAGCGCGATGCGCGCCTGCGCCAGGAAGCGCTCGCCGGCGACCGGCAGCTCGGCGGCGCTCACTCCTTCGGCGTGCCGCGCTTGCCCAGCCACAGGTCGTAGGAGTTGAGGTGCGCCAGGCCCGCGGCCTTGGCCTGCAGGAAGAGCTGCATGCGGTAGCCGATCGCCTGGGTCAGCGTCACTTCGAAGAGCGCTTGGCCCAGCGGCAGGGTGCCGCGCCCGCCCGAGGGCAGCTTCACGGGCTTGCTCTTCCAGGCGCGCTCGCCGATCGGCGCCAGCAGCTTGGCGATCGCGCGGTCCTGGGCCTTGAGCGCCTTCGGGAAGCTCTCGAGGGTGACGGCCTTGCCCTGCGCCTCCAGGGCGTCCCAGTGGTCCCAGTTGCCGGCGAGGAACCACTGCACCGAGGCCTGGCTGTGAATCGCGAGGTACTGCAGCAGCTCGAGCGTCGAACGCTGCGGCGGCGTGAAGCGGAACTCGAGGTGCTGCGGTTGCAGCTGCTTGGCGAGGTGGGTGAGGATGCGCGTCTCGCGCGCCAGGGCGTCGAGGAACTCGGGTTTGGTCAGCATGCCGAAGGCTAAGCGCTCGGCGCAGGCGGCGCAACGGCGTCAACGCAGGGCCTGGATCGCGGCGGCCAGGCGCTCGCGCGTGCGCACGGCGCCGAGCACCTCGAGGCAGGGGAAGAGCGGCGGGCTGTGCGGACGCCCGAGCGTCGCCTGGCGGAGGATGCCGAAGGCGAGCTTCGGCGCGCACAGCGGAGCCTGCGCCGGATCGGCGGCGGCGCGCTGCTCGCAGAGGCTGCGGATCGCGGCCTCGATGTCGGACGCGGTCCAGCGCTCCTCGGCCTGCAGCGCGGCGCAGGTTCCGGCCATCGCCTCGAGCAGGCCGCGCACCGCCGATGCATCTTGACCCGCCGGCACCAGGTCCTCGCGCCGCACCGTCAGCGCCGCGCTGTAGAACGGCTCGGCCCAGTGCAGGAAGTCGCCGCCGCGGGTCATCCGCTCGCGCAGCAGCGGGTAGAGCGCGTCGAAGCGCGCGTCGATCGCGGCGTGGACCTCGGCGCGCACGCGCTCGGCCGGCAGCTGGCGGAACCACAGGCCCTGCAGGTGGTCGAGCTTCTTGAGGTCGAACACCGGCCCCGTGACATGGACGCGCTCGATGTCGAAGACCTCCGCGAGTTCGGCGATGGTGAACTGCTCGCGGCCCTCGGGGTGGCTGTGGCCGAGCAGGGCGAGGAAGTTGAGCAGGGCCTCGGGCAGGTAGCCCTGGGCGCGATACCACAGCAGCGAGGTCGGATTCTTGCGCTTGCTGATCTTCGACTTGTCGGCGTTGCGCAGCAGGCCGACGTGGATGTACTCCGGCGGCGTGAAGCCGAGACGCTCGTTGAGCAGGAGGTGCTTGGGCAGCGAGTTCAGCCACTCCTCGGCGCGGATCACATGGGTGATGCCCATCAGGTGGTCGTCGACCACCGCCGCCAGGTGGTAGGTCGGCCAGCCGTCGGCCTTGAGTAGCACCTGGTCGTCGATCTCCTCCCAGCGCTTGGTGAAGGGCTTGGGCCGCAGGCGGTCGCGATAGCTGAACTCGCCGCTGGTCGGCACCTTGAGGCGGATGACATGCGGCTCGCCGGCGGCGATGCGCGCGCGCGCCTCGGCGGGAGCGAGCTCGCGGCAGTGCCGGTCGTACATCACCGGCTGGCGCGCGGCGAGCTGCGCGGCGCGGACGCTGGCCAGCCGCTCCGTCGAGCAGAAGCAGGGATAGGCGTCGCCCTGCGCGAGCAGCTGCTCGGCGTAGCGGCGGTAGATCCCGAGGCGGTGGCGCTCGCTCTGCACATAGGGCCCGTGCGGGCCGCCGATGTCGGGCCCCTCGTCATAGGCGAGGCCGAGCCAGCGCAGGGCCTCGATGATCGCCTGCGCGCTCTTCGGCTGGCAGCGCTCCTGGTCGGTGTCCTCCAGGCGCAGGACGAAGCGCCCGCCGTGACGGCGGGCGAAGCACCAGTTGAGCAGGCCGATGTAGGCGGTGCCGACGTGGGGATCGCCGGTCGGCGACGGCGCGATGCGCACGCGAACGCTCATGGGCCGGCATCCTGTCGCCCGCCGCGATCGCGAAAGCGGGCTCTGCTGAAAAAAAAGACGCACGGCCCGGTCGCCCGGGCCGTGCGCTGCGTGCTGCGGATCGCGACTCGGCTCAGGAGACGGCGCCGGGCACCGGCTTGGCGTCGTCCTTGAGCTCGGTGATCATCGTCTCCACCGTCAGCATCAGGCCCGCGATCGAGGCCGCGTTCTGCAGCGCGACGCGGGTGACCTTGGCGGGGTCGACGATGCCGGCCTTCACCAGGTCCTCGTAGACCTTGGTGCGGGCGTTGAAGCCCCAGTTCTTGTTGCTGTTGGCCAGGATCTCGGCGACGACGACGGCGCCGTTCTGGCCGGCGTTCTCGGCGATCTGCCTGGCCGGAGCGTCCATCGCGCGCAGGACGATCTCGGCGCCGAGCTTCTGATCGCCCTCCAGCTTCTTGGCGGCCTCGACGACCGCGGCCTTGGCGCGCAGCAGGGCGACGCCGCCGCCAGCGACGATGCCCTCCTCGACCGCGGCGCGCGTCGCATGCAGGGCGTCCTCGATCCGCGCCTTCTTCTCCTTCATCTCCGGCTCGGTCGCGGCGCCGACCTTGATCACCGCGACGCCGCCAGCGAGCTTGGCGAGGCGCTCCTGCAGCTTCTCGCGGTCGTAGTCGCTCGTCGTGTCCTCGATCTGCTGCTTGATCGAGGAGATGCGCGCCTGGATCTCCTTCTTCGAGCCGCCGCCCTCGATGATCGTCGTCGTCTCCTTCTCGACCTTCACGCTCTTGGCGGTGCCGAGCGCGTCGAGGCCGACATTCTCGAGCTTCTCGCCGAGGTCCTCGCTGATGAAGCGGGCGCCGGTGAGGATCGCGATGTCCTTGAGCATCTCCTTGCGGCGGTCGCCGAAGCCCGGGGCCTTGACGGCGCAGACCTTGAGCACGCCGCGCAGCTTGTTGACGACCAGGGCGGCGAGGGCCTCGCCCTCGACCTCCTCGGCGATCACCAGGAACTCGCGGCCGCTCTGCGCGACCTTTTCAAGCAGGGGCAGGAACTCGCGCAGGTTGGAGATCTTCTTCTCGTAGACCAGGATGTAGGGCTTCTCGAGCTCGACGATCTGGTTCTCGCTGCCGGCGGCGAAGTAGGGCGAGATGTAGCCCTTGTCGAACTGCATGCCCTCGACCAGCTCGAGCTTGGTCTCGGTGCTCTTCGCTTCCTCGACGGTGATCACGCCGTCCTTGCCGACCTTGTCCATCGCCTGGGCGAGCAGCTTGCCGATCGCCTCATCGTTGTTGGCGCTGATCGTCGCCACCTGGGCGATCTCGTCGTTGCTCGTCACCTTGGTCGACAGCTTGGCGATCGCCTCGACCGCGGCCTCCACGGCCTTGTCGATGCCGCGCTTGACCTCGGTCGGATTGGCGCCGCTGGCGATCAGCTTCAGGCCCTCGCGGTAGATCGCCTCGGTGAGGACGGTGGCGGTGGTCGTGCCGTCGCCGGCGACCTTGGAGGACTTCTCCGCCACCTCCTTGACCATCGCCGCGCCCATCTGCTCGAAGGGATCCTTGAGCTCGACCTCCTTGGCGACGGTGACGCCGTCCTTGGTGATGGTCGGGGCGCCGAAGGACTTCTCGATGACGACGACCTTGCCGGTCGGGCCCATCGTCACCTTGACGGCGTCGTTGAGGGTCTGGATGCCCGTCAGGATCTTGCGCCGGGCTTCATCGCCGAACATCAGTTGCTTGGCTGCCATGGGACTCTCTCCTTCTGCTCTGTGCGGGTTCAGCTGATCTTGGCCAGGATGTCGCTCTCGCGCAGGATCACGACTTCGGCGCCGTCGACGGTGATCTCGGTGCCGCTGTACTTGCCGAACAGCACCGTGTCGCCGACCGCGACCGAGGGCGTCGAGCGCGTGCCGTTGTCGAGCAGCTTGCCGGGACCGACCGCCAGGACCTTGCCCTGCGTCGGCTTCTCCTTGGCGTTCTCCGGCAGCAGGATGCCGCCGGCGGTCCGCTCCTCGGCCTCGATGCGGGTGACGACCACGCGGTCATCGAGGGGCTTGATGGTGACCTTGGGCTGTGGTTTGGCTGACATGGTTGGTTCCTCGCTTGCAAAGGGGTGATGGGCTGGAATCAGAAGTCGTCGCCGCCTTCCATCTCCTCGTCGCCGTGATCGTGGCCGTGGCCGCCCTTCTTGCTCTCCTTCTTCGGCTCCTTGATCTCGGCGATCATCGCCTCGGTGTTGAGCAGCAGGGTGGCGACCGAGGCGGCGTTGACCAAGGCGCTCTTCGCGACCTTGACCGGATCGATGACGCCGCTCTTGACCAGGTCCTCGAACTGCCCGGTCTTCGCGTTGTACCCGATCGTCCCGCTCTCCTTGGCGACGCGGTTGGCGATCACCTCGCCCTCCTGGCCGGCGTTGGCGGCGATCGTGACCGTCGGCAGGCGCAGGGCGGCGGCGACGATGTCGGCGCCGATCCGCGCGTCGCCGCTGAGCTTCAACGCCTGCACCGCCGGGATGGCGCGGATGTAGGCGGTGCCGCCGCCGGCGACGATGCCTTCCTCGACCGCAGCGCGCGTCGCATGCAGGGCGTCGTCGATGCGGTCCTTGCGCTCCTTCATCTCGGCCTCGGTCGCGGCGCCGGGACGGATGACGGCGACGCCGCCAGCGAGCTTGGCGAGGCGCTCCTGCAGCTTCTCGCGGTCGTAGTCGCTCTTCGTCTCCTCGATCTCCTTGCGGATCTGCTTGATGCGCGCCTGGACATCGCTGCGCTTGCCAGCGCCCTCGATGATCGTCGTGTACTCCTTCTCGACCTTCACCGCCTTGGCCTGGCCGAGGTCGGAGAGCTCGACATTCTTGAGATCGATGCCGAGATCCTCGAAGAGCGCCTTGCCGCCGGTCAGGATCGCGATGTCCTGCAGCATCGCCTTGCGGCGATCGCCATAGCCCGGGGCCTTGACCGCGCAGCACTTCAGGACCTTGCGCATGTTGTTGACGACCAGGGTGGCGAGGGCCTCGCCCTCGACATCCTCGGCGATGACCAGCAGGCTGCGGTTGGCCTTGGCGACCTTCTCGAGCAGCGGCACGAGGTCCTGCACCGAGCTGATCTTCTTCTCATGGATCAGGATGTAGGGATTCTCGAGCTCGGCGATCAGGTTGTCGGGATCGGTGATGAAGTTCGGGCTGACGTAGCCGCGGTCGAACTGCATGCCCTCGACGACATCGACCTCGTCCTTGATCCCCTTGCCCTCTTCGACGGTGATCACGCCGTCCTCGCCGACCTTCTGCATCGCATCGGCGATCATCTTGCCGATCGCCTCGTCGTTGTTGGCGCTGATCGCGCCGACCTGGGCGATCTTGGCGAAGTCGCCCTTGACCTTGATCGCCTGCTTGTCGAGGTCGGCGACGACTGCGGCGACCGCGGCGTCGATGCCGTTCTTGAGGTCGATCGGGTTGACGCCGCTGGTCACTGCCTTGAGGCCCTGGACGAAGATGGCCTCGGCGAGGACGGTCGCCGTCGTCGTGCCGTCACCGGCCTGCTGGCCGGTCTTCGAAGCGACCTCGCGCACCAGGCGGGCGCCCATGTTCTGGAAGGGATCGCGGAACTCGATCTGCTCCGCGACGGTGACGCCGTCCTTGGTGACCTGCGGGCTGCCCCAGGACTTGTGGATGACGACATTGCGGCCCGAGGGGCCGAGCGTGCACTTCACCGCACGGGCGAGCTTCTCCACGCCCAGGCGGATGTTCTCGCGCACATCGTCATTGAAGGCGATCTTCTTGGCTGCCATGAGAGTGCTCCTTGAGAAGAGAGTGGATGAGAGGGTCGCTCGCGTGGCCCGGCGTCGACCGCACCGGGTGCGAGGGGTGGATGCGCCCGGCGCTCGGCATCCGACCGCCCCTATGCATTCGCCGTGCCAATGCTAAGCGGTCGCTCTTTTGGTCAGCTCGGCCCATTCGACGCAGCGGCGCCACGTGCTCGGACCCTGTCATGGTCGGAATGACCTAGGCGGCTTGGGAGGCGCTGCTGGCGCCGCTGGTCGTGCTCGAGGACGAGGCGGAGTCGGCTGCCGGCTTCGGCTCGCTGCCGCTTTTTTCGGCCTTCTTCTTCGCCGCGTAGTCTGACGAGCGATTGTAGTCAGTCTCCCAGAACCCGCTGCCCTGGAAGATGATCCCGCCGCCGGTCGAGAGCAGCTTGCGCAGCCCCTCCTGGCCGCAGTGCGGGCACACGCTGAGCGTCGGCGCGGTGATCGACTGGAAGACCTCGAAGGTCCCGCAGCGCGCGCAGTGATAGTCATAGGTCGGCATGACACACTCCCTCGATCGTCCAGCGGCAGGGGAGCAAGCATCGTTCCGTTGCCGCACGACAGGAGACGGCTTCGCGCTGCACAAGGGTTGGCGGCTGCGCCTTCCGCCGCAGCCGCCGCCGGAAGACTGTCAGAATGCCTGAGGACCTGCACGCTGTGCCGCAGCGGCTCGGCTATGCGCGGCGCCGCGCCTGGCCGGTGCGGATCGGCTCCCTGACCATCGGCGGCGATGCCCCGGTCGCGGTGCAGAGCATGTGCACGACGCCGACCCAGGATGTCGCCGCGACCGTGGCGCAGGCGATCCGCCTGGCAGAGGCCGGCTGCGCGATCGTGCGCATCGCCGCTCCCGGGCTCAAGGATGCCCAGGCCCTGCGCGAGATCCGCGCGCGCTTCAGCGCCGCCGGCTTCGCCGCCGTGCCGCTGGTCGCCGACATCCACTTCATGCCGGCGGCGGCCTTGGAGGCCGTCGAGCATGTCGAGAAGGTCCGCATCAATCCCGGCAACTATGCCGACAAGAAGCGCTTCGCGATCCGCGAGTACAGCGATGCCGAGTACGCCGAGGAGCTCGAGCGGGTCGCCGAGCGCTTCCGTCCCCTGGTGCGGCGCGCCAAGGAGCTGGGACGGGCGCTGCGCATCGGCGTCAACCACGGCTCGCTGTCCGATCGGATCATGAACCGCTACGGCGACACCCCCGAGGGCATGGTCGAGAGCGCCCTCGAGTTCCTGCGTGTCGCCGAGGACGAAGGCTTCCGCGATCTGGTCATCTCGATGAAGGCCTCCAACCCCAAGGTGATGGTGCAGGCCAACCGGCTGCTCGTCGCGCGCTTGGCGCAGCGCGGCACGCCCTATCCGCTGCACCTCGGCGTCACTGAGGCCGGCGACGGCGAGGACGGCCGCGTGAAGAGCGCCGCCGGCATCGGCGCCCTGCTCGAAGACGGGATCGGCGACACCATCCGCGTCTCGCTGAGCGAGCCGCCCGAGCGCGAGATCCCGGTCGCCCAGGCCCTGGTCGCGCGCTATGCGGCGTGGCGTGCGCGCCCGCCGCTGCCGGGCGCGGCGGCGGAAGCGATCGATCCCTATCGCTACCAGCGGCGGGCGAGCGAGATCGTGAGCATCGCCGGCGTGAGCGTCGGCGGCGGGCGGGCGCCGCTGGTGCTGGCGCCCGCCGGCGCGGCGGCGGGCCAGCCGGCGCCGGACCTTGTCGTTGAAGACGCCGCCGCGCCGCGGCCCGGCCCAGCCGGGCCGCCCGCCGCCCTGACCATCGCTCGCGCCGCGCCCGTGAGCGGCGCGCAGTGCCTGCTCCTCGATCTCGATCCCGAAGATCCGCTCGGCAGCGTGCGCCGCGCCCTGGCCGCGCAGCCTGAGCCCTGCCTGATCGGCATCGGCGATCCCGGCGCGCTCGATGAGACCCGCGCCTATCGCCTGCTGGCCGCCGAGCTCGCCGCGCACGCCGCGGCCGGCGGCCCGCGCCATCCGCTGTGCCTGGCCCTGCTCCGGGTGCGCGATGAGCTCGCCGCCGCCGCGATCGCCGGCGGCCTGCTGATCGACGGCTACGGCGACGCCCTCTACCTGCCCGCGGTCGCCGACCCGCGCCGCCTCGCCTTCACCATCCTGCAGGCGGTCAAGGCGCGCATCACCCGCGCCGACTACGTCGCCTGCCCGAGCTGTGGCCGCACCCAGTTCGACCTCTTCGAGGTCACCCAGCACATCCGCGAAGCGACGAGCCATCTCGAAGGCGTCTCGATCGCGATCATGGGCTGCATCGTCAACGGCCCCGGCGAGATGGCCGACGCCGACTTCGGCTTCGTCGGCTCCGGCCCCGGCAAGATCGACCTCTACCGCGGCAAAGAGGTCGTCCGCCGCAACCTCCCCTTCGCTGAGGCCCGCGCCGCCCTCATCCAGCTGATCAAGGACAGCGGCCGCTGGCGCGACCCGCCGTCATAAGCCTCCGCTGCGACCCAGCGGCAGCGAAGCAGCGCTCGCCGCGCGCCATGACTGCACG
>JANWWU010000008.1 GCA_025055595.1 Planctomycetota bacterium
CCAAGAGCGTCACCGTCGAGTGAGCGCCTTGCCCGCAGCCGCCGTCGCCTAGGATTTCTGCAACGGACCGTAGCTCAGCTTGGCTAGAGCACGAGCCTTGGGCGCTCGGGGTCGCAGGTTCAAATCCTGTCGGTCCGACCAAGCCGCCAGGCAGCTGTGCTGACAGCAAGCCTCCAGAGCCGGCTGCGATCGCTGGGCGGGCGGCGCAGCGCGCCGCCCGCCAGCTGGCGTTGAGCGCCTGCGGCCCCAATGTTCGACAGCGAGCGATGCCATCGCGGCGCCGCCGCGATTCGCCGCAAGCCGCCAATTCGCGGTTGATGAAAGCTGGCATCGAGCCTCCACCGTATATTCTGGAATGGTAGTTCCGACGCGGTCGTGCGTCGCCGCTACGGCAGGAGGCAGCGATGGATGTTTTCGCACTGCGCGATCACCTGATCGGCGAGTATCGGAGCTATGTCGAGTCCTTCATCACGATTCGGGATTCGCGCATCCGCTCGCTGGTCGAGCGCGAGATCGAACAGGGACTGCTTTGGCCGGATCCGCTGATCCAGCTGAATCCGAACTTCGAGCCGGGCCGGCGGATCAGCGAGCTGGTCGCGGCCGGCATCCTCCACCCCGAGTGCGAGCGCATCTTCAGGGTCGGCAAGCAGCCGAACCTCGCCGAGGGGCGCGATCTGCTCCTGCACAAGCACCAAGATGACGCCGTCCAGATCGCCACGCAGTGTCCCGATGCCAACTATGTCCTGACCACCGGGACCGGCTCGGGCAAATCGCTGTCTTACATCATCCCGATCGTCGACTATTGCCTGCGCCACCGGCCGGGCGACGGCACGATCAAGGCGATCATCATCTACCCGATGAACGCGCTGGCGAACAGCCAGAAGAACGAGCTCGAGAAGTTCATCAACTACGGCTACCCCAATCTGCGCGGACCGCTGCGCTTCGAACGCTATACGGGCCAGGAAGACGACGAGGTCCGCCGGGCGATCCTCGCGTGCCCGCCGGACATCCTGCTGACCAACTTTGTGATGGCGGAGCTGATGCTGACGCGCCCCGAGGAGCAGCAGCTGATCAAAGCCGCGCGCAACTTGCGGTTTTTGGTCCTCGATGAGCTGCACACCTATCGCGGTCGCCAGGGGTCCGATGTCGCGATGCTGGTGCGCCGCATCCGTTCGACCCTCTCATCGCCCGATTTCCACCAACGCATGCGCTGCATCGGCACTTCCGCCACGCTGGCGACGGCCGACACCTTCGCCGAGCAGCAGCGGGCCGTCGCCGAGGTCGCGACCGCCCTCTTCGGCGAGCGCGTGCGACCCGAACATGTCATCGGCGAGACACTGCGGCGCATCACGCGGGAATACGATTTCTCGGATCCCGAGGTCCGCGCTCGGCTGCGCCAACGAGTCCTCGACCAAACCCCTCCGACGGACCACGGCGCGTTCTGCGAAGACCCGCTCGCCAGCTGGATCGAAACCACCTTCGGGCTGCAGCGCGAAGCGGGCAGCCAGCGATTGAAGCGCGCCACCCCCCTCTCGATCCTGGGTGAGCAGGGCGGAGCGGGCCGTCTCGCGGCAGTGACGAACTGCCAGCTGAATGACTGCGAACGAGCGATCAAGAAGATGCTGATGGCCGGCTACCTGATCAAGAACCCGCAGAACGACTTCCCGCTGTTTGCGTTCCGCCTGCATCAGTTCATCAGCCGCGCCGACACCGTGCATGCGACGCTCGAGACCGTGGATCGACGCTACTTGACCGTGCGCGCTCAGCACCTGGCGCCCGGGGAGCCCCCGGGAAGGCTGCTGTTCCCTTTGTGCTTCTGCCGGGAGTGCGGGCAGGAATTCTATCGCGTCTTCGCCCACCGAGATCAGATCAGCAAGCAGATCATCGCGTTCTCTGCGCGCGTCAACGATGATCTGCAGCAGGACGTCGCCGGCGAAAAGTGCTACCTCTTCATCGACACCGCCGAGCCTTGGCCGGAGGATGAACAGAAGTTCGTCGAGCGGCTGCCGGAGGACTGGCTGGAAACTGCCCAGGACGGCTGCGACAGGGTCAAGGAGAACTGTCGTGCGTGGGTGCCGAAGGCGATGTCCGTCGCGCCCGATGGCACCGTCTCGCCGAACGGCCTGCGCGTCCACTATCTCGCAGCCCCGTTTCGCTTCTGCCCGAACTGCGGGATCACCTACGACGCACGCCAGCGCTCGGAGATCTTCAAGCTGGCGACGCTCAGCATCGACAGTCGCAGCACGGCGACGACGATCCTCACCGTTTCGGCCGTCCAGTATCTGCAGTCCCTGGACCCGAAGGCGCTGCCCGCCGAGGCGCGCAAGCTGCTGAGCTTCACCGACAACCGCCAGGACGCCTCGCTGCAGGCTGGACACTTCAACGACTTCGTGCAGATCGGACTGCTGCGCGGCGCGATCTACAAGGCCGCCGCCGACGCCGGCCCCGCCGGACTGCGCCACGAGGAGCTCGTGCAGCGTGTCTTCCAGGCCCTGGCCCTCGATTTCGCCGACTACGCCGCCAACCCGGAAGCCAGACACGCAGGGCGCGAGCCTACCGAGCGCGCGCTGCGGCAGTTGCTCGGCTATCTCGTGTATCGCGATCTGCGTCGCGGCTGGCGCGTCATCGCTCCCAACCTCGAGCAGTGCGGCCTGCTGGTCTTCGACTATGCCGGCCTCGGCGAGCTGGCGCACGACGGTCGCGCCTGGCAAGAGATCAACGGCGAGCCCGTGCATCCCGCGCTGGCGCAGGCCAAGCCCGAGGTCCGCATCGCCGTCGTCCGCACCCTGCTCGACTACCTGCGGCGCTCCCTCGCCATCAAAGTCGAATATCTCGAAGCCGACTTCCATGAGCGGCTGCGCCAGCTGTCCGATCAGCATCTGCGCCCGCCCTGGGCGATCGATGACGACCGCCCCTCCTTCGAGCGCAGCGTCATCGCCTACGCCGGGGCGCCGTCGTCGCAGCCCGCAAATCGCTACGCAGATCGCCTCGCTGACGCGCTGATCGTCTCGGAGCGCGGCGCCTTCGGAACTTATCTGATGCGCAAGCAGACCTTCCCGGACTATGCCGAGCAACGCAAGCTCGATCGCCGAGAGGCCGGCGAGATCATCCGCCAGCTGTTCGCGATCCTGCGCACCGCCGATTTGCTGCACGAGGTCTGCTCTTCCGATTCCGACAAGGGTCAGTCCGGCTATCAGCTGCCGGCAGCGAGTCTGATCTGGAAAGCCGGCGACGGGCAGGCGGCGTTCCACGATATCTTGCGGGTGCCGACGGCGTCCCGCTCGGGTCGACGGACCAATCCCTATTTCGTGCGCTTCTATCGCGAACGGGCCTTGCAGCTGCGCCGCCTCGAGGCGCGCGAGCATACCGCGCAGGTTCCCGATGAGGTGCGCATCGAGCGCGAGCAGCGCTTCGGAAGCGCGCTGCTGCCGGTGCTGTTCTGCTCGCCGACGATGGAGCTCGGCGTCGACATCCGCCAGCTCAATGTCGTCAACATGCGCAATGTCCCGCCCACGCCCGCCAACTACGCGCAGCGCAGCGGCCGCGCCGGGCGCAGCGGCCAGCCGGCGCTGGTGTTCACATACTGCTCCGGCTTCAGCCAGCACGATCAGTGGTTTTTCCGCCGTCCCGAACGGATGGTCTCGGGCAGCGTCAGCGTCCCGCGCCTGGATCTCGGCAATGAAGACTTGGTGCGCGCCCATGTCCATGCCATCTGGCTCGCCGAGACCGGCGCGGCGCTCGGCAAGTCCCTGTGCGATGTTCTGGAGGTCGCCGGCGATAGCCCGACGCTGCAGATCCGTCCAGAGCTGCGCGCCGCCCTGGAGTCGGTGATCGCTCGTCAGGGCGCCAAGGCGAAGGCGATGCGCCTCGTCTCGACGCTCGGCCTCGATGACCCGCGCAACCGCGAGATCAACGAGGCATGGATCGACATGGTGCTCCAGCAGGCGCTGCGGTCCTTCGATCTGGCCTGCGAGCGCTGGCGCTCGATGTACCGGGCGGCGAACGAGCAGCGTCGGCTGCAGAACGCGATCATCGGCGACGCCTCGCGCAGCAAGCAAGACAAAGATAACGCCAAGCGGCTGCGCAACGAAGCCGAGAACCAGCTAGCGCTGCTCACCGACACCAAGAGCCTGCTGCATTCCGATTTCTACTCTTATCGCTACTTCGCCAGCGAAGGCTTCCTCCCCGGCTACAACTTCCCGCGCCTGCCGCTCTCCGCCTATCTGCCGGGCCGGCGTCAGCAGAAAGGTCGGGACGAGTTCCTCTCGCGCCCGCGCTTCATCGCGATCAGCGAGTTCGGTCCCGGCTCCCTGATCTACCACGAGGGGTGCCGCTACCGCATCCATCGCGTCATCATGCCGGTGCGCGAAGGCGACGACCAGCGCCAGGCGCTGAGCGTGGCCAAGCTCTGTTCGAACTGCGGCTATCTGCATCCCGTCCAGC
Organism: Planctomycetota bacterium; assembly: GCA_025055595.1. Taxonomy (GTDB): domain Bacteria; phylum Planctomycetota; class UBA11346; order UBA11346; family UBA11346; genus UBA11346. The sequence goes on from JANWWU010000008.1 coordinate 4,444, forward strand.
AGCCTCCGGGGCCGGATCTCTGCGAACGCTGCCAGACCCCCTTGCACGAGACGCTCGACAATCTCTTCCGCCTGGAGAATGTCGCGACGCGCCGGCGCGACCGCATCACCTGCGATGAGGAGGAGCGATTGCGCTTCGGCTACGAGATCAGCGCCGGCCTGCGCTTCGCCGACATCGATGGACGACCGAACTGCCGTCGCGCGCTGGCGACCAGCGATGGCAGGCCTCTGCTCGAGCTCGAGTACGGCCACGCCGCTACGCTGTGGCGGATCAACAGAGGCTGGGTGCGTCGCGATCGCAGTGCCGACGGCGACGGCTTCTACCTGGACATGGAGAGCGGCTACTGGGTGAAAGCGCCGCGCAGCGAGGATGACAATGGCAGCGACGAGCGGAAGGTCGCCGCCCCGCAACAGGTGATACCCTTCGTCGAGGACCGGCGCAATGCGCTGCTCCTCGTTCCGCGCGCCGAGGAGCCGCGCCGGCTCGACCGGGCCTTCATGGCCTCGCTGCAAGCGGCCTTGAAGCATGCGATCCAGGTCTGCTACCAGCTCGAGGATAACGAGCTAGCCGCGGAGCCGCTGCCCGATGCCGCCGATCGCCGGCTGCTGCTGCTCTACGAGTCCGCCGAGGGCGGCGCCGGCGTCCTGCGCCACTTGGTCGACGATCCCAGCGCCCTCGCCAGGGTCGCCCAACAGGCGCTGGAGCTCTGCCATTTCGATCCGGAAAGCGGCGAAGACCGGCGGCGCGCCCCGCGCGCCACCGAGGACTGCGCCGCAGCCTGCTACGATTGCCTGCTGTCGTACTCCAACCAGCGCGATCACCGCTTCATCGATCGCCACCTCATCCGCGACTTCTTGAGAGAGCTGACGCAGGCGAGCGTCGCAGCCTCGTCGACCGAGCGGCAGCGCGCCGAGCAGCTCGAGCGCCTGCGCCGCCTCTGCCAGTCCGAGTTGGAGCGAACCTGGCTCGATCTCGTCGATTCCCTGCGCTTGCGGCTGCCGACCGACGCGCAGCGGCTCATCCCCGACTGCTGCACCCGTCCCGACTTCATCTACGAGCTGCCTGGCACCTTCGTGGCGGTGTACATCGACGGCCCGCCGCACGACTTCCCAGACCGCGCACAGCGCGATCAAGCCGCGACCGCCCTCCTCGAGGAGCGCGGCTGGCTGGTGTTGCGCTTCCATCATCGCGACGGCTGGATGCCGAAGCTCGCCGAATATCCGTCGGTGTTCGGTCGCCTGACGAAAGGGAACGGATGACCGGACAGACGCTGTTCGCTCCGGGGAGCCTGGTGCGCGCGCGGCGGCGCGAGTGGATCGTGCAGCCGGGCAGCAGCGCGGAGCTCCTGCGGCTGCGCCCGCTCGGCGGCTCGGACGAGGAGGAGATCGGGATCTGCACCCGGATCGAGCCGGTCGAATCCGCTTCCTTCCCGCTGCCCGATCTGCGGCACATCGGCGACTTCACCGCCTGCCGGCTGCTGCGCGATGCCATCCGCCTCGGCTTCCGCGGGGCGGCCGGCCCCTTCCGCTCGTTCGCGCGCATCGCCGTCCAGCCTCGGCCCTACCAACTGGTCCCCCTGCTGATGGCGCTGCGCCTCGATCCCGTCCGCCTGCTGATCGCCGACGATGTCGGCATCGGCAAGACGATCGAAGCCGCGCTGATCGTGCGCGAACTGCTCGATCGCGGCGAGATCCGCCGCTTCAGCGTCCTCTGCCCGCCGCACCTCGCCGAGCAGTGGCAAAGCGAGCTGAGCAGCAAGTTCCATCTCGATGCCACGCTGGTGCTGGCCGGCACGGCGCGCCGCCTGGAGCGCGAATTGCTGCTCGGCGAACAGCTGTTCGAGCGCTATCCGTTCACCATCGTCTCGCTCGACTTCATCAAGAGCGAGCAGCACCGTCACGCCTTTCTCAATGCCTGCCCCGAGCTGATCGTCATCGACGAGGCCCATGCCTGCGCCGATCCCGGCGTCGTCCAGCATGTCGGTCATCAGCGCTATCGGCTGGTCCGCCAGCTGTGCGACGACCCCCGACGTCATGTCATCCTGGTGACCGCGACGCCGCACAGCGGCAACGAGGCCGCCTTCCGCTCCCTCCTCGGCTTCCTCGATCGCGAGTTCGCCGACCTGCCCGAAGACCTCTCGGGCAAGGAGCACGAGGCGCAGCGGCGCCGCCTGGCGCGCCACATCGTGCTGCGGCGGCGCAAGGACATCGCCGACTACCTCGGCGAGGGCACCTCCTTCCCGGAGCGCTGGGAGCGCGAGGACAGCTACACGCTGCATCCGGCTTACCGCCGGCTCTGCGAGCGCATCCTCGCGCACATCCATGACTCGGTCGGCGAAGCGGGGCTGCAGGAGCGCGCGCGGCGCGTGCGCTGGTGGTCGGCGCTGGCCCTGCTGCAGGCCATCGCCTCCAGCCCGGCGGCGGCAGTGGCCACCCTGCGCAAGCGCGCCGAGGTCGCGGACGCCGAGGATGTCGCGCAGGCCGACATGCTCGGCCGCAGCCTGCTCGACCTCGGCGCCGATCCTGATGACGCCGTCATCGACATCGCGCCCGGCAGCGATCCCGACGAGGCGCCTGCGACCGAGCCCGAGCCGGCGTCCGATGACGGACAGCAGACGGCGCGGCGGCGACGCCAGCTGCAGTCGTTGGCCAAGCAGGCCGAGGCCCTCAAGGGAGAAGCGCACGACGCCAAGCTGGCGAAGGCGATCGGCATCGTCTGCGAGCTGCTGCGCGAGGGCCATCGCCCGATCGTGTTCTGCCGCTTCATCGACACCGCGGAATATGTCGCGGAACACCTGCGCGCGGCCCTCTGTCGGCAGCCGCAGTTCCAGGCCGCCGCCGTCGCCGCGGTCACCGGCGCCCTGCCGCCCGAAGAGCGCGAAGAGCGGGTCGCCAAGCTCGCCGAGCATACGCAGCGCGTCCTCGTCGCTACCGACTGCCTGTCGGAGGGCATCAATCTGCAGGCCTGGTTCGATGCCGTGCTGCACTACGACCTCAGCTGGAACCCGACGCGGCACGAACAGCGCGAAGGGCGCATCGACCGCTTCGGCCAGCGCTCGCCGCGGGTCGCCATCGTCACCTACTACGGCATCGACAACGGCGTCGACGGCATCGTGCTCGATGTCCTGCTGCGCAAGCATCGCTCGATCCGCCGCCAGCTCGGGATCTCGGTGCCCGTGCCGCTCGACACCGGCCAGGTCCTCGAGGCGGTGATGGAAAGCCTGATCATGCGCGGGCGCGAGCTGCCAGCCGACCTGCAGCAGGACATCATCCCCGGCCTCGAACAGCACCTCGCGCCGCAGCGCCAGCGCCTGCAGGCGGCCTGGACGCGCGCGAGCGACCACGAGCGGCGCTCGCGCAGCCTCTTCGCCCAGCACGCGATCCGCGTCGAGGAGGTGCAGGCCGAGCTCGCTGCCGTCCGCGCGACCCTCGGCAGCCCCCTCGACTTGCGTCGCTTCCTGGAAGGCGTCCTGCGCCGGCTCGGCGGCGTGGTCGCCGCGCATCCGCGCGATCAGGAGCATGCGATCACCGTCGATCTGCGCGGCGCCGAGCCGATCGTCCGCGACCAGCTCGGCCTCGCCGAGGGTCAGACCGTCTTCGCCGGTGCCTTCGATCCGCAGTCTCCGGCCCTGGGCGACCCGGCCTGCCGCATGCTCGTGCGCACCCACCCCGCGGTCGCACAGCTCGCCGCCCTCGTGCTCGATCGCGCCATCGACCCCGCCCTCGCCCCGCTCGTCGGTCGTTGCGGCGCCATCAAGACGCGGCGCGTCGCGCGCCGCACCACCGTCCTGCTGCTGCGCCTGCGCTTCGAATGCACGATGCACAAGGCCGAACTCCCGCCGGCGACGCAGATCGCCGAAGAATGCCGCCCCCTGGCCTTCGAGGGACCGACCGAGCAGCCCTCATGGCTGCCGGACGACGAGGTCGAGGCCCTGCTCGACGCGCCTCCGGACGCCAACATCCCGCCCGAGCTGGCGAGAACGCAGCTGCAACGCCTGCTCGAGAGCTGGCCGGAGCTGACGCGGCATCTCGAGCCGTTCGTGCATCGGCGCGCCGCGGCCCTGCTCGAGGCCAACCGCCGCGTGCGCGATGCGATCGACGCGCGCGGACGCTTCGAGGTGAGGCCGTACCTGCCGCCCGATCTCCTCGCCGTGTTCATCCTCCTGCCCGTGAACTGACATGGCCAGCATCTCCTCCGCGATCCGCAGCGAAGGCGGGCTGCTGCCTGCCGACCTCCTCGCCCGCGTGCAGGCCCGCGATCCGCAGCTGCCCGGCTTGCGCCCGGCCGACTACGATCTGCCGCCCGGCATCACCATCAACGAAGCGATCAATCGCTCGTGGTCGTGGCTCCTTCGCCTCTGGCGCAAGGCGGCGCCCCTGCGCCAGCAGGCCGCTGACGGCGCGGCGCTGACGGCGGAGACCCGCGCGGCCTGGCTGGAACCGCTGTGCCAGGAGCTCGGCTTCCGCGACCTGCAGCGCACCACCGCCGTCGTCATCGAGGGCCGGGAGTATGCGATCAGCCATCGCGCGGGGCCGGTGGCCCTGCATCTGATCGGCTTCGGCCTGGACCTCGACCGCAAGACCGCCGGCGCCGCCCATGCCGCCCGCGCCAGCCCGCACGGGCTGCTGCAGGAGTTCCTCAACCGCGCCAGCGGCTGCACATGGGGGCTGGTCAGCAACGGCCGCTGCTGGCGCCTGCTGCGCCAGCGCAGCAGCCTGACGCGCCAGGCCTTCGTCGAGTTCGATCTCGCCGAAATCTTCGACACGGCGTCCTACCCCGACTACGCCGCCCTGTGGCTGGTCTGCCACCGCACGCGCTTCGGCGGCCCGGGCGGCGCCGCTTCCACCACCTCGTTCATCGAGCAGTGGACCGAACTCGCCGCCCAGTCCGGCACGCGGGCCCGCGAGCACCTGCGCGCCGGTGTCGAACAGGCGATCCGCCACCTCGGCACCGGCTTCCTCGCACACCCCGCGAACACCGAGCTGCGGCGCCGTCTGCAGAAAAACGAGCTGACCGTCAGCGCCTACTACCAGCAGCTGCTGCGCCTGGTGTATCGCCTGGTCTTTCTCTTCGTCAGCGAAGACCGGGTGGTCGAAGGGCGCAGCCTGCTGTTGGACCCGCGCGCGCCGCGGGCGGCCGCCGAGCTGTACGATCAGCACTATGCCACCCGCCTGCTGCGCCAGCGCGCCATGCAGCTGCGGGGCACGGCCCACGGCGACGGCTGGGAGCACCTGCTCCTGCTCTTCCGGCTGCTTGGACACGAAAGGGGCTGTCCGGAGCTCGCGCTGCCGTATCTCGGCGGGCTGCTGTTCTCCGAAGAGGCCTGCCCCGACCTCGATCGCGCCCAGCTCGCCAACCGCTTCCTCTACCCGGCGCTGCGCGCCCTCTGCGAGGTGCCCGATGCCGCGACCGGTACGCGCCGCCGCGTCGATTTCCGGCAGCTCGGCGCCGAGGAGCTCGGCTCGGTCTACGAAGGCCTGCTCGAACTGATCCCCCGCCTCGAGGGCGAGCGCTTGGAGCTGCAGAGCGCTGCCGGCAACGAACGCAAGACCACGGGCAGCTACTACACGCCGAGCAGCCTGATCGAGCAGCTCCTGGACTCCGCGCTCGATCCGATCCTCGACGAGGCTGCGAGCCGGCCGACGCCGGGGGCCCAGGCTGAGGCCCTGCTGCAGATCACGGTGTGCGACCCGGCCTGCGGCTCCGGGCACTTCCTGATCGCGGCCGCTCACCGCATCGCCAAGCGATTGGCCAGCGTGCGCAGCGGGGAGCCCGAGCCCCCGCCCCGGGCCCTGCACCATGCCTTGCGCGAGGTGATCGCCTGCTGCATCTACGGCGTCGACCTCAACCCCCTCGCCGTCGAGCTGTGCAAGGTCTCGCTGTGGTTGGAGGGAATGGAGCCCGGTACCCCGCTGGCCTTCCTCGATGCCCACATCAAGTGCGGCAACAGCTTGATCGGAGCGACTCCCGAGGCGCTGGCGGAAGGCATCCCCGACGAGGCCTATGAACCGTTGGTCGGCGACGAGCGCCAAGCAGCGCAGCGGCAGAAGGCTGTCAACCGCCGTCAGCGCCAGGAACCGACGGTCACTGCCTCGCTCTTCGCGTTGCTCGAGAGCGACAGCGCCGCCTGCCTGCCGCAGCTGCGCCGTGGCGACGACGGGACTCTGGCGGGCATCCGCGCCGCTCGCCAGGCCTGGGAGCGCTGGCAACGATCACCGACGGTCGATCGCCAGCGCTGGGCCGCCGACGCCTGGGTGGCCGCCTTCTGCTCGCGCAAAACCGAGCAGGACCCGCAGATCACGACCGCCACCCTGCGCACCCTGCAGCAGGACGGGCCGCAAGGCCTGCTGCCGGAGACGCGGCAGCGGATCGCCGAACTCGCGGCCCGCTACCGCCCCTTCCACTGGCATCTCGAGTTCCCGCAGGTCTTCGCTGCCGACGGCGGCGGGTTCAGCGTGGTGCTGGGGAATCCGCCGTGGGAGCGCGTCAAGTTGCAGGAGAAGGAGTTTTTCGCTGCCCGCGACCCGGAGATCGCGAACGCGCGGCACGCGCACGAACGCAAGCAGCGGATCGCGCAGCTGCAGAACACCGATCCCCAGCTGTGGGAAGCATACCGGGAGGCGCTGCGGGAGCAGGAAGCGCTCAGTGCGCTGCTGCATTCCCCCGCCCTCTACCCCTACTGCGGCGTGGGCGATGTGAATACCTACGCCGTGTTCGCCGAGCGGATGGCGAGTCTGCTGGCGCCGCACGGCCTAGCCGGCATCATCGTGCCGACGAGCATTGCCATCGACTACGGCCCCCGGCGCTTCTTCCGCATGTTGGTCGACGAACAGCGCCTGGTGTCGCTCTACGACTTCGAAAACCGCCAGCGCTTGTTCCCTGATGTCGATAGTAGATACAGGTTCTGCCTGCTGACCATCGCCGGTCGGCGGCGCCGCAGTCCTTCAGCGCGTTTCGTCTTCTACGCGCAGCAGACGACGGACCTGCTCGACCCGCAGCGGCAGATCGCGCTGACGGCCGCCGACATCGCGCAACTCAAGCCGAACACGCGCACCTGTCCGATCCTCCGTCACCGGCGCGATGCGGACATCGCCCTCGCGATCTCGCGGCGCATCCCGGTGCTGATCCAGGACGCTGACGAAACCTGGCCGGAACGCAATCCTTGGGGGGCGCGGCTAGCTCAGATGTTCAATATGTCGAATGACAGCGGGCTGTTTCGCACCCGCGATCAACTCCTGCACGAGGGCTGGCAGCTGCAGGGCAACTGCTTCCGCCGCGACGGCGCCTCCATGCTGCCGCTCTACGAAGGCAAGATGCTGCACCTCTTCGACCATCGCTGGGCGACCTTTAATGGCAACAAGGAGCGTGCGGTCACCGACCGCGAGAAGAACGACCCCCGCTGCCTCGCTCTGCCGCGCTACTGGGTGCACGAAGCGGCCGTGGTCGAGCGCTCAGACGCACGCTTGGCAGGCGGCGTGGCGCGGGTTGGACCGCGCTGGCTGCTGGCTTTTCGTGATATCGCCCGTGCAACGGACGAACGAACGCTGATCGTCAGCGTGCTGCCGCGAGCAGCCGTTGGTAACTCAGCGACTATTGTATGGATCGACGGGAAGTTCACGCATCTTGCTGTCGGGCTGCTCGCCAACTTGGCGGCGCTGATCTGCGATAGCCTGGCCCGCCTGGCGGTTGGCACACACCTCAACTTCCACATCGTCAAGCAGCTGCCCGTCCTCCCGCCCGAGGCCTACACGCAGCCCTGCCCCTGGTCCCCCGGCTGCACCGTGGCCGACTTCATCCGGCCGTATGCGCTGGAGCTGGCGTACACCGCCGAGGATGTCGCCGCCTTCGCCGCCGATCACGGCTACCACGGGCCGCCCTTCCGCTGGAACCCGGAGCGCCGCGCCCGGCTGCGCGCCGAACTCGACGCCGCGTTCTTCCACCTCTACGGTCTCGATCGCGAGGACACCGCCTACCTCCTCAGCACGTTTCCAGTCCTCGAGCGCCACGAACACGAACGCTGGGGCGAGTATCGCACGGCCCGCCTGGTCTTGGAGGCCTATGACCGGATGGCGGCGGCGCGGCACGGCGGCGCCTTCGTCAGCTGCCTGGATCCGCCCCCCGCCGACCCGCGCTGCGCGCACGACGCGCGCTGCTGAAGCGGTAGCGGCTCCCGCGCCAGAGTTCATCGATCGGTTGGATCTCGACATCGTGGTTGCGCACGAGCTTCAAGCGCTTGCGATCCAAGCTCCAAACCGTGTCATTGATCCTCCAGCCGCCGTGGGCCATGATCCGATCGTATGCATAGTCGGATTCGACGCAGTCACGAGCGACGACCACGCGCTGCAGCAGTTCATGGAGGCTCAGGAACGAGCACCACAGCCACTCGACGCAGGTATTCAAGGTGAATACCTGATGCATCTGGACAACGACGAGGAACGCATCGCGGCTGTTGACGGGCGGGGCATACCACCGCGGGTACTCTTTGGCGGTGCCTGCATCGTAGGGATGCGGCATCGTCCGCATCACATAGAGGCCCTTGTAGTGGAACCCCACCTCCCTGGTGGCAGTTGACGCCATGCTGTCTCTCACCCACCAGGACTGCACGACGATCGGCCTGCCTCTGGCGGAGATCTGCCGCGCCAGCTTCCTGTCCGGGTCGGGAACGAAGACCTCTGGCGGGAGACCGAGTTCCTCGACTCTTGGTTCAAGATGCAGGTACTTCGGAAACCGCACGTCGTACTCGTCGTGGATCGGCTCCTGCGGCGTCGCGCCGTCGTCGGCGCGCGCGGTGCGGCGCCGGCTGTCGCGAGGTCTCGGCGATGATGGCATGTGCTTCCTCCTTAGTTCTCCTTGCGCTGAGTCTGCGCGCGGCGTCAGCGTTGCAACCACGGCTTGGCAAACGAGTCCGCCGCGCCGCGCATGCGACCGGCGCCGCTGGAGTCTCAGGCGCAGTCGATGCTCGCCGCGCTACGGCTTGGAGGTCGGCGCCTGCGCGGTGCTTTCGCCGGCCTTGGCCGGCTTCCAGCGCTCGAGCTCGGCGCGCAGGCTGGCAAGCTCGCGCTCGCGCTGCTCGAGCTCGCTGCGGCGGGCCTCGAGCTGGGCCTTGGCCTGCGAAAGCTCGGCCTGCGCCGCGTCGAGCTGGCGGCGCAGCTCGGCGAGCTCCTGCCCCAACGCCTCCTGGCGGCGACGGGCTTCGGCGAGCTGCCGCGCCAAGGTCTCGTTCTGGGCGCTGGCGATGTGATAGAGGACGACGAGCAGGACGACTGCGAGCACGCACACCGTCGTCAGGGTCAGGAGGACGGGCAGCAGCCAGGAACGGGGCGCGGTGGCGGCGCCATCGGCGGCCGTCGGTTGTTCGAGGCGCCGTCCGACGTTGGTCGGCAGGGGACTCGAGCGGCGCACCGTCGTCGAACCCGAGCGCTTGGACGCTTTCGGAGGTTCTGACGGCTGCTCGTCGGCGCTGTCCGCGCTGCCCGGCAGCTCCAGCCGCCCGCTGCGGCGTACCACCGAGCCGACGCTCTTGGGCTTCTCCGGCGCATCGAGATCGAGCTCGTCGTCGGCGCCGACGCTGGGCGCCGGCGGCGCGCTGGCGGCGGCCGGCGAAGGCGCCGCGGGCGCCGCTGATGGTTGTGGTTGGGCGGCAGGCGCCGCCGGCGGGGCGGAAGCAGGGCGTGCCGGCGATGCGAGAGGAGCCGCGACGGTCGGCGGCGCCGCGGCTGGCGGTGGGGTGGGAATCACCGGCTTCGCCGGCGGGGCGGCCGCCGGCCGCGGCGGCTGTGCGCCGATGCGCGCGCTCGGCGGCTTGGCGACGCTCGCCGTCGCCGGGGAAGGAGCGCCGGCCGCCGGGGCCCCGGCTGCTGCCGGCAGCGTCGGCACCCCGAGCGGCGTAATCGCATCGAGCGGGACGAGATCGTTGGGCAGGGGGACGGTCGCCGCCGACGGCTCCTGGAGCCGTACCGAGTCGCGCTGGATCTGCGGTACGACCTGCGCCGCCTGGCATTTCGGGCAGCGGATCGCCTTGCCCGCGTAGTCGGCGGCCAGCCGCACGCTGCCCCCGCACACCGTGCAGGTGAAGGGGATGCGCCCCTTCTCGTCGAGCCGCACGCTGCGCAGCGGCCCCATGCCGGCCAGCTGCACGGTGCCGCACTGCGGACAGCGGACCGGGTGGCCGGAGAGGTGCGCCGGGATCTGCGCGCGGTGACCGCAGGCACCGCAGGCGAAGGCGAGGAAGGAGCTCGTCGCCGACTGCGCCTGCCGCCCCGTTCCGCTCTCGGCGCGCGAGATGCTCGTCGTCGCGATGCGCTGGGCTTCGACGCGATCGGTTTCGGCGCGCTTGAGCACCTGCGGGGTATGGCAGCGCGGGCAGTAGATCGCTCGCCCGAGGAGCGCTGCCGGCTGCGTGGTGTGCAGCCCGCAGGCGGAGCAGGTCCAGGGAATGCTGTCGGTCGAGCTCACGCTGTCGCCGTCAGCGGCTCAGGTGGATCCGGAACCAGCTGCTGCCGGCGTCGATTGGCGATGCCGGAACACGACGCGCCGCGCCTTGCCCTCGCCCTCGACATCGACCTCGATGCTGGCTCCGGCAGCGAACTCGCCGCGCAGGATCGCTTCGCCGAGCGGATCCTCGACCAGGCGCTCGATCGCGCGGCGGATCGGCCGGGCGCCGAACTTGGGATCGAAGCCTTCCTTGAGCAGGTGCTCGACGCCGGCCTCGCTGAGCGTCAGCGCGATGCCCTGCTCGGCCATCCGCTTGACGACCTTGCCGAACTCCAGCCGCACGACCTGCTTGAGGTCGTCGCGCTCGAGCGGACGGAAGACGATGATGTCGTCGAGGCGGTTGAGGAACTCCGGGCGGAAGTGCTCCTCCAGCGCTTTCTGATAGGCTTGGCGGGTGGCCATCCGCGCGTAGCTCTCGCCGGTCTCGATGGTGGCGAAGCCGAGGCTGCCGGCCTCGCTGGCCGCCGCCGCGCCGACATTGCTGGTCATCACGATGATCGTGTTGCGGAAGTCGACGGTGCGCCCCAGGCTGTCGGTGATCCGCCCCTCCTCCATGATCTGCAGGAGCAGATTGAAGACATCGTGGTGCGCCTTCTCGATCTCGTCGAAGAGGACGACGCTGTAGGGCCGGCGCCGCACCTTCTCGGTCAGCTGCCCCCCCTCCTCGTAGCCGACATAGCCGGGCGGGGCGCCGACGAGGCGCGAGGCGTTGAACTTCTCGCCGTACTCGCTCATGTCGATCTGGATCAGCGCATCCTCGCTGCCGAACATGAACTCGGCGAGCGCCTTGCACAGCAGGGTCTTGCCGACGCCGGTCGGGCCGACGAACATGAACGAGCCGGTCGGGCGCTTGGGATCCTTGAGGCCCGAGCGGCTGCGGCGGATCGCGCGCGCGACCGCGGCGATCGCGTCGTGCTGGCTGATGACGCGCTGGTGCAGGTGCTCCTCGAGCTGCAGCAGGCGCTTGGCCTCGCCCTGATTCAAGCGGACGACCGGGATGCCAGTCATCGAAGCGACGACCTCGGCGACGACCTGCTCATCGACGATGCCGAGCGGCTCCTTGGCCTGCTCGCTGGCCTTGCGCTTGAGCTCGGCGAGCTCGCGCTTCTTGCGTTCGGCGCGATCGCGGAAGTCGGCGGCCTTCTCGTAGTCCTGGTTGAGCACCGCCTCGGACTTCTGCCGTTCGAGGTCGCGGATCTGCGCCTCGAGCTCCTTGAACAGCGGCGCGCGGTTGCCGGCCTTGAGGCGCAGGCGCGCGCCGGCCTCATCGATGACATCGATCGCCTTGTCGGGCAGGAAGCGGCCGGTGATGTAGCGGTCGGAGAGCTTGACCGCGGCGGCGATCGCCGCATCGGTGATCTTCACCCGGTGGTGGGCCTCGTACTTGTCGCGGATGCCGAGCAGGATCTTCTCGGTGTCCTCGGGGCTGGGCGGATCGACGATGATCTGCTGGAAGCGCCGCTCGAGCGCTCCGTCCTTCTCGATGTACTTGCGGTATTCGTCGAGCGTCGTCGCGCCGATGCACTGGACCTCGCCGCGCGACAGCGCCGGCTTCAGGACATTGCTCGCATCGATCGCGCCCTCGGCGCCGCCGGCGCCGACCAGGGTGTGCAGCTCATCGATGAAGAGGATGATGTTCTTCGCCTGCTTGACCTCCTTCATCACCGCCTTGATGCGCTCCTCGAACTGCCCGCGGTACTTGGTGCCGGCGACCATCCCGGCGAGGTCGAGCGAGATGATCCGCTTGTTGGCCAGCGGCTCCGGCACCTCGCGCTTGGCGATCGCCTGCGCCAGGCCCTCGACGATCGCCGTCTTGCCGACCCCGGCCTCGCCGATCAGCACCGGATTGTTCTTGGTGCGCCGGCACAGGATCTGCCACAGGCGCTCGACTTCCCGCGTCCGGCCGATGACCGGATCGAGCTCGCCGGCCTCGGCGGCGGCCGTCAGATCGCGGCCGAAGGCCTCGAGCGAGGGCGTCTTGACTTCGCCGGGCTTGTTCGGCCGTGTGATCGGCTTCTCTTCCGGCCGCTCGACGTTCGAGCCGGCAGCCGCCGAGACATCGCTCGCTCCGAGCAGCTCGAGGATCTCGTTGCGGACATCCTCGAGACGGACATCGAGGTTGACGAGCACCTGGGCGGCGACCGAGTCCTGCTCGGCGAGCAGGCCGAGCAGGATGTGCTCGGTGCCGATGTAGGGGTGGCCGAGCGCGCGCGCCTCCTCGTTGGCGAGTTCGAGGACGCGCTTGGCCTGCGGCGTGAACGGCAGCGGTCCGGGGGGCGGCGGCTTGGTCGAGGGCGAGACGAGCTTCTCGACCTCGCGCCGCACCTTGTCGACGTCGATGCCGAGATTGTTGAGCGCGGTGACGGCGACGCCGGTGCCCTCCTTGGCCAGCCCGATCAGCATGTGCTCGGTGCCGATGTAGTCGTGGCGGTAGCGCTCGGCTTCCTTCTGCGCCAGGCTGATGATCTTGCGCGCCCGATCAGTGAACTTGTCGAACATCATTATTCCCTCCCATCAACCAGCTCCGCACGAGGTCGGCCCGCAGGCGATCGCGGCGGACGGTGTCCTCGGCGTGGCTCTGGGTGAGCATGATATGGCCCGGCTGGCCGGCAATGAGCGCATGATCGAGCGCAGTCCACGATAGGCGGGAATCGGCGAAGGGCGGCAGGCGCAGCGAGAGGCCGACGCGCAGCCAGCCGAGGTGTTCGGTCAGCTCCTCGCCGGACAGGGTACGCGCATGGCTGATGATGCCCCAGGCGCGATGCACGCGGTCCTCGAGCTGGGTGCGACGCTGCTCGTCGTCGAGCATCGCCTGCCGCGCCAGGCGCTCGCCTTCGATGACGCGCTGCGCCGCCTCGGTCACCGTGGCGACGATCGTCGCCTCATCGAGGCCGAGCGTGCGCCGATTGGAGATCTGATAGTAGTGGCCCTGGGGCTCGCTGCCCTCGCCGAAGCGGCCGCGCACCGCGAGGTGGAGCTGCTCGAGGCCGCGCAGGATCGGCTTGAGCTCGCCGAGCGTGGCAAGCGCCGGCAGGTGGAGCATCACCGAGGCGCGCAGCCCGGTGCCGACATTCGAGTGGCACGCGGTGAGGTACCCGAAGCGCTCGTCGAAGGCCCAGGGGATCCGCGACTCCAGACGGCGATCGATGGCGATCGCCTCGCGCAGGAGGCGCTCCAGGGCCAGGCCGGGGGCGAAGACCTGGAGACGGATGTGGTCTTCCTCGCCGATCATGATCGCCGTACGCCCGCCGTCGCTGCCGAGCCACAGCCCGCTGGCGCGCTCGCTGCCCGCCAGGTCCAGCGAGATCAAGTGCCGTTCGATCAGCACGCGGCGCTGCACTGGCGACAGCTTGTCGATGCGCAGCAAACGCCCCGGCAGCACGCTGTCGATGGCCCCCGCCAGCTGCTCGACGAGATCGCGAGTCTGCGCACTGCTCAAGCGGCGGGCGAAGCGCCAGCCGGCGGCATTGCGCGCCAGGCGGATGCGGCTGGCGAGCACGATGCCGTCGTGCTCGCCGGGGCTCGCCAGCCAGGGCACCGGCGTGCTGGCCAGCGCGGCGACCTCGTCCTTGGGGCGGTTCATTCCTGGCCCTCGAGGCGGCGCAGCTCGTCGCGCAGGCGGGCGGCCTCCTCGTAGCGCTCGTCAGCGACCGCCGCGGCGAGACGGGCCGCCAGCTCGGCGCGGCGCTGGGCCTGCGCCGTCGTCGCCTCATCGACCGCCTCGCCGGGACGGCGGCCGACATGGCGATCAGCGCTGTGCCAGCGCTTGACCTGGGCGACCAGCTGGCTGGCGAAGTGCGACCAGTCGTGCGTGCAGCCGAGGAGATTGACCTTGCGATAGTCGTCCCAGCGCAGGCCGCACTCCGGGCAGGCATCGCTCGCTGCCGTCCCTTCCTCGTGTTCGCCGCTCTCGGCCATCTCCTCCTTGGTTTCCGCCTCGGCGGGCGCGTCCGCGCTCTGGTTCGGCGTCAGCAGCGCGGCGACCGGGGGCGGCGGCGACCCGGCATCCCAGCCGACCTCGCGGCAGCAGGAGAGGCAGACGTGCGCTTCCTGGTATCCGCCGCCGGCGAGCAGCTCCGTGATGTGGATGCTCGCCGGCCGCTGCTTGCAGCGCTGACAGACGATGGCGGCCATGCCGCGAAGCGTAGTTTGACGTTCAGCCTGGCAAACGCCGTTGCTGCGAGCCTGCGACGCCTGTCACACCAGCAGCTTGCGCAGCTGGGCCGAGGCGATGTCGATCAGCACGACGGTGACGACGACGATGATCAGCACCGCGCTCGCCTTCTGGTAGAGAAAGCTCGCCATCAGGTCGTGCAGGACCATCCCGATGCCGCCGGCGCCGACGATGCCGATGACGGTCGCGCTGCGCACATTCGATTCGAAGCGATAGAGCGCATAGCTGACCCACAGCGGCAGGACCTGCGGGATGACGCCGAAGCGGATCTCGGCCAGCCGCGAGCCGCCTGTCGCCCGCACCCCCTCGACCGGCCGCGGATCGATCGCTTCGACGACCTCGCTGAAGAGCTTGGCGAGGATGCCAGTCGTGTGGACGAACAGGGCGAGGACCCCGGCGAAGGGGCCGAGGCCGACGGCGACGATGAACAGCAGGGCGAAGATCAGCTCATTGATCGCTCGCGCCGCGTCCATCAGGCGGCGCATCGGCTGATGGATCCACCACGGCGTCAGGTTGGCCGCCGACAGCAGGCCGCAGGGCACCGAGGCGAGGACGGCGAGGAAGGTCCCCCACAGCGCGATGTGCACCGTCACCACCATCTCGTCGAGATAGTGGCGCCAGTCGCGAAAGTCGGGCGGTACGAAGTCGCCGGCCAGCTTGGCGATGTTGCCGCTGTGGACGACGAGGTCGAGCGGCCGCATCTCCGCCCCGTGCCAGGCCCACACCATCAGCGCGGCGAAGCCGGCGAGCAGCAGCCAGTCCCGCCACGCCCGCCAGCGCGAGCGCGGCGGGCGCAGGCGGGCGCGCAGCTCCTCCGGCAGGGCGCCATCGACGGGCCCTGCCGGCGCCGTGGCGCTCTCGCCGCTCATCGCTGCTGGGCGAGCGCCGCCAGCTTGGCGTCGATCTCGGCCAGGGCCTTCTGCTTCTCATCGGCCGACATCTTGCCGTCGTTCTCGATCTCGGCCTTCTGCTTGGCGAGCTCGAGCTGGCGGATCGGGATCAGCTGGCTGTTGTCGGAAGCGCGGAAGCCCGACCACTTGAGCGCCGGCAGCACCTTCTTGCCGGCCTCGGTGTTCCCGTAGTTCAGGAAGAAGGCGCGGATCTTGTCCTTGAGCGCGGCCGGCAGGTCCTTGCGCCAGACGATCGGATCGCTCGGGATCAGCGGCGACTTCCAGACGATGCGCGTCTGCGCGATCTTGTCCGGTTCGCGGTCGCCGAGCCGGGCGTAGGCATCGCTGGCGCAGGTCGCGGCGTCGACCTGGCGCGCGACCACCGCCAGGATGTTGGCCTCGTGCTTGGCGTTGGTGACGCGCTTGAAATGGGCCTTGGGGTCGATGCCGCGCTGCGCGAAGATGTAGAAACCGGGGACCAGCGTGCCCGAGGTGCTGTTGGGATCGCCGAGGCCGAAGGTCACCTCCTTGCCCTTCGCCAGCAGCTCGTCGATCGTCTGGTAGGGGCTGTCCTTGTGGACGATGACATAGCTGTAGTAGCCCTCGCTGCCGTCGATGTTGACGACGCGCGCGAAGACCTCGCCGTCGGCGCGATCGACCGCCAGCATCGCGCTCTTGTTGCCGTGCCAGGCGATGTCGACCTTCTTGAAGCGCATGCCCTCGATGATCCCGTTGTAGTCGTTGGCGAAGAAGCCCTTGACCGGGATGCCGAGCGCCGCGCTGAGGTCGGCGAACAGCGGCTCCCACGACGGCTTGAGGTTGACCGTGCTCTCCGTCGAGATGACGCCGAAGCTGAGCTCCTTCGGCATCTCCTGGGCCGAGAGCGCGGCGACGCAGGCGATCAGCAGGGCGAGGAAGCGCAGGCGCATGGGTTGCTCCTTCAGAGACAGGCCGGCTCGCAGGCCGGCTCGGGGTGGCAGAGGGCGTCGGCGGCGTCGTCGCCGCCGGCGAGGTGGAACTCGGTGCCGTAGATCGTCCGCAGCGTCTCCAGGCAGAGCCCGGAGGGCGGACCGTCATAGGCCAGCTGTCCGGCGCGCAGCGCGATCACGCGCCGGCAGAAGCGCACGGCCCAATCGATCTGGTGCAGGGAGACGATGACTGTCGCGCGGTCTTCGCGGTTGATGCGCGCCAGCGCCTCCATCACCAGGCGGCACGAGGCGGGGTCGAGGCTGGCGATCGGCTCGTCGCCGAGGATCAGGCCCGCGCGCTGCACCAGCGCGCGGGCGATCGCCGCGCGCTGCTGCTGCCCGCCCGACAGGGTGCCGGTCCGCTGCCAGGCCTGCTCGACGATGCCGACGCGCTGCAGCGCGCGCAGGGCCTCGGCGCGCTCGGCGACGGTGAAGCGGCCGAGCGCAACCCGCCAGGTCGGGATCCGGCTGACCATCCCGACGCAGACATTGGCGATCACCGGCAGCCGTTCGCTGAGGTTGAACTGCTGGAAGACGACGCCGATGCCGGAACGGATCGCGCGCGCGTCGCCGCTCAAACGGCCGTTGCACTGGATGGTGCGGCCGCCGACGGTGATCGGCCCGCTGCCGGGATCGGCAGCGATCAGGCCGGCGATGCAGCGCAGCAGGGTCGACTTTCCCGAGCCGCTGGGGCCGATCAGCGCGACCATCTCGCCCGCGGCCACGGTCGCGCTGACGCGATCGAGCGCGACGCGCACGCTGCCGCCGATCCGGAAGGTCTTGCTGACGCTCTGCACGCTGACCGCGCTGGCGAACATGCCGGCATCGTCGGTCGCCTCGCGAAGAATCGATGAAGCGCGCGCGAATCCGCGATGAACGGCGCGACGCTTGTCATGACATCTAGACGTCTAGATTTTTCGAAAGCATGGGCTGCACCGTCTGCCGCATCGTTCACCGTCTTTTCGCGTCGCCTCGGCGGCGCGCGCTCGCGACATCCGCTGCTGCGCGAGCGCCGTTGCCGCGTTCTTCATCGACGGTTCACAGTCGCGGGAGACGCTGAAGCCATGACCACGCGCGCCGCGCCGGCGATCCGCCGCGCCGTCCTCGCCGACCTCCCGGCGATCGTCGCCTTGCTCGACGAGCTCTCGCCGCAGACGCCGCTGCCGCTCGAACGCGCGCGCGCGCTGTTCGCCGAGATCTCCGCGACGCCGAACATGCACCTCTGGGTCGCCGACGACGGCGGGGACGTCGTCGGCACCTACACGATGTGGATCATGCCGAACCTCGGCCACGGCGGAGCGCCGCTGGCGATCGTCGAGAGCGTCGTCGTCGCAGCCGCGCGCCGCGGCCAGGGCATCGGCGAAGCGCTGATGCGCCACGCGATGGCGGAGGCGCGTCGCGCCGGCTGCTACAAGCTGGCGCTGTCCTCGAACGGCCGGCGACTGGATGCCCACCGCTTCTACCGCCGCCTCGGCTTCCAGCCGCACGGCATCAGCTTCGCGATCGCCCCATGATCACGCCGCACTCATCCCTGGTCTCGCCGTCGCCGCGCGCGGTCTATGCGCAGATCGCCGAGCGGCTGTCCGCCGAGCTGCGGGCGCTGCCGGCCGGGACGCGCCTGCCTCCCGAACACCGGCTGGCGGCGCGCTTCGGCGTCAACCGCCACACCCTGCGCCACGCCGTCGATGTCCTCGAGCAGCAGGGCCTGGTCGAGCGGCGGCGCGGTCTCGGCACCTTCGTGCTCGAGGCGCCGCTCGCCTACCCGCTGCATGCCCAGGCCCGCTTCACCGACAACCTGGCGGCCGCCGGCCGCGCGCGCAGCAGCCGCCTGCTCGAGGCCGCGGTCATGCCGGCGAGCGCCGAGGTCGCCCAGGCATTGCGAGTGGATGCGGAGAGCGAGGTCTGGCGCCTGCTGACGCTGCGCCAAGTCGACGAGGCGCCGATGAGCGTCATCGAGCACTGGCTGCCGCTCGCGCGCTTTCCGGCCCTCGCCAGCGTCTATCGCGGCGGCTCGCTGCACGCGCTGCTCGCCAACCGCTACGGCGCGCGCCCGCGCCGGCGGCGGACGGCGATCAGCGCCCAGCTGCCGCTGCCGACGATCGCGCGCCTGCTGCGCTGCGGGCCGCGGCAGCCGGTGCTGCGGCTGCGCACGCTGAATGTCCACGCCGATGACGGCAAGCCGATCGAATACGCGATCAGCTGGATCCGCGCCGATCGCATCGAGCTGCTCGTCGAGCACGAGATCGCGCCATGAGGGTCTGCGATCTGCTGCTGGTGCCGCGCCAGGAAGTGCTCGCGCTCGCCGAACGGCTGAGCGCCGGCCGCGAGGTCGAGCACCTCGTCGTGCCGACGGCCGGCAGCTGGCTGCTGCAGATGCGCGAAGGCGTGCGCGGCGACCGCTGGTACATCGGCGAGATCCCGGCGGCCCAGGCCGCAGTGCGGCTGTACGACCGCCAGCTCGGCAGCTGTCGCGGCGCGGCGGTGATCATGCGGGCCGACGCCGAACTCGCGGTGGCCGCAGCGATCCTCGACGCCGTCGCGCGCGCCTCCTGGCCGGGCTGCGACGAGATCGCGGCACTGGCGGCGCGCGGCAGCGCCGAGCGGCTGCGCGCCGAGGGCCAGCGCGCGGCGATCCGCGCCGCCACCCGCGTCAGCTTCAGCGAGCTCGGCACGGAGCAGGACGCATGATCGCGATCGACCATCCCTGGCGCAGCGACGGCCAGCGCCAGGTCTTCCGGCGGCTGCTCGCCGCCTGGGCCGAGCCCGGCAGCGTCGCCGACATCGCGCCGTGGTGCGGCGGCGCGCACGCCAGCCTCGCGGTGCTCGCCTGCCTCTGCGATGCCGCGACCAGCTTCTGCGACGCCGACCAGCTGCTGTCGCCGACCGACCGCTCGCGGCTGGCCGCGCGCCCGGCTCCCGCCGGCGAGGCGGCGTTCATCCTCGCCGATGCCGCTCGGCCGCCGGCCTGGGTGCCGGAGCGCGGCTCGCTGCTGGCTCCCGAGCGCGGCGCCACCATCGTGCTGCGCTGCCAGTCGCTCGGCGAGGGCGCGGTCGTCGCGCTGCGCGGGCCGGGCATCGCCGAACGCGCGGCGCTCGCGGTCTCCGGGCTGCACCCCGCGTGGTGGACGGCGCGCGCCTGCTGGTGCGCCTATCCGCTCGGCGTCGATTTCGTGTTCTGCGATGCCACCCGCCTCGCCTGCGTGCCGCGGACGACGACGGTCGGCGGGGAGGAGAGCTGATGGGCTATGTCGCGATCCGCGGCGGCGAAGGCGCGATCGCTGCCGCCGTCCAGGCCCTCGAAGCGATGCGCTGCGGTGCCGTCGAGCCGGCCTGCGAGCCGGGCGAGCCGCTGGCCATCGCCGCCGTGCGCAGCCAGCTGCGCCTGCTCGTCGACCGCGTCATCGGCGAGGGCGGGATCTACGACCCGGTGCGTGCCGCCTGGGCGATCAAACAGGCGCACGGCGATCCGCTGGAGGCCTCGTTCATCCTGCGCGCCTGGCGCAGCCAGCTGCCGCGACTCGGCGAGACCGCAGTCCACGACACCCGCCGCCTGCGCATCCTGCGCCGCATCAGCGCTGCCTTCAAAGATGTGCCCGGCGGACAGGTGCTGGGGCCGAGCACCGACTACCTCCAGCGCCTGTTCCGCGTCGAGCTGCTCGACGAGAGCCCCGAGTCTTTCCGCGCCGCCGTCGCCCGCCTGCCCGGAGCCGCGGCCGAGGCCGCGGACTTCCCGGCGGTGGTCGACGCGCTGCGCGCCGAGGGCCTGCTGGCGCCGGTCGGCGAGTCCGAGGCCGCCGTCGACATCACCCGGGAGCCGCTGGTCTTCCCGATCCCGCGGCCAGCGCGCCTCGCCCACATGGCGCGCGGCGAGACCGGGGCCCTGCTCGCCTTCGCCTACAGCACGATGCGCGGCTACGGCTACCTGCACCCGACGGTCGCCGAGCTGCGCGTCGGCTGGCTGCCGGTCGAGCTCCCGCACCCGCTCAGCGGCGAGCTGCAAGAGGCCGGCGAAGCGCTGATCACCGAGTGCCAGATCGTCGCCACCCACGGCACCGAGTCCGAACCGGGACCGCCGCGCATCCTGCTCGGCTACGGCGCCTGCTTCGGGCACAACGAGACCAAGGCGATCGCGATGGCGATGTGCGATCGCGCGCTGATGGCGGGCGAGGAACGCGGCGCCCGTCATCCGGCTGAGGACAGCGAGTTCGTCATCTGCCACATCGATGGCATCGAAGCGATGGGCTTCTGCAACCACTACAAGCTGCCGCACTATGTCACCTTCGCCAGCGATCTCGAGAACATCCGCGCCAGTCGCGCGAAATACGCCGAGGATGGCGATGGCGGCGGATGACTTCGGCTTCCTCGACGCCTACGCCGTGCGCGAGATCCGGCGTGCGCTGCTCAAAGCCCTGGCCGTTCCCGGCTACCAGGTGCCCTATGCCAGCCGCGAGATGCCGATCGCCCGCGGCTTCGGCACCGGCGGCCTGCAGCTGAGCCTCAGCGTGCTGCTTCCCGGCGACCGCATCAAGGTCATCGACCAGGGCGCCGACGACTCGGTCAACGCCGTGAACCTGCGCCGCTTCATCGTCGCCGCCTGCCCCGGCGTCCAGCCGGTGACGCGGACCGCCGAGGCGACGGTGATCCAGACCCGGCACCGCATCCCCGAGCGTCCGCTGATGCCCGGACAGCTGATGATCTATCAGGTCCCCTACCCCGATCCGCTGCAGATCGTCGAGCCGCGCGAGGCCGAGCGGCGGCGCATGCACGCCGAGGGCGACTACGCGCGGCTCTGGGTCAAGCTCTACGAGGATGTCGTGCGCTTCCGCGAGGTCGCGCTCTCCAACCGCTATCCGGCGCGGGTCCACGGCCGCTACATCATCGATCCCTCGCCGATCCCGCGCTGGGACCTGCCCAAACTGCATCGCAGCGCGGTGCCGCATCTCTTCGGCGCCGGGCGCGAAAAGAAGATCTACGCGGTGCCGCCGCACACCGCGGTCGAGCCGCTGGCCTTCGCCGATGTGCCATTCGAAGTCGAACGCTTCCGCGACGAGCAGGGGCGGCGGCGGCGCTGCGCGCGCTGCCAGGCCGACGACACCTACCTCGATCAGATCCCCCTGCCGGGCGGCGGCAGCCGCTGGCAGTGCAACGATCAGGACGCCTGTGACGAGCGGCTGGGGTACCCCGATGCTCGCTGAACCGCCCCTGCTCTCGGTTCGCGGCCTGACCCGCATCCACGGCCCCGGCTGCCCGCGCTGCTTGGACAGCACCGGCGACGCCGCCGGGCGCAACGACTGCCCGCACTGCCGCAGCGTCGTCGCGATCGCCGGTGTCGACTTCGACCTCTGGCCGGGCGAGATCCTCGGCATCATCGGCGAGAGCGGCAGCGGCAAGAGCACGGTGGTGCGACTGCTGCACCTCGACGACCGCCCGACGCAGGGCAGCATCCGGCTGCGCGGCGGGGACGGCGGCTGCCTTGAGCTGACCGAGCTCGACGGCGCAGCGCGCCGCCGCCTGCGCGATACCCGCCTCGGCATCGTCTACCAGAGCCCCCACCTCGGCCTGAACTTCGCGATCAGCGCCGGCGGCAACATCGCCGAACGCCTGCTGACCGCCGGCGAACGGCGCTTCGCGGCGATGCGCGAGCGCGCCCTCGCCCTGCTCGCGCGCACCGAGATCCCCCGCTCGCGCCTCGATCATCGCCCGGCGCAGTTCAGCGGCGGCATGCAGCAGCGCCTGCAGATCGCGCGCGCGCTGGCCCCGGGACCCGAGCTGCTGCTGCTTGACGAAGTGACGACCGGCCTCGATGTCTCGGTGCAGGCGCGCATCCTCGACCTGATCATGGAGCTGCAGCACGAGCTCGGCGTCGCGATGGTCGCGGTGACCCACGACCTCGGCGTCGCCCGCCTGCTCGCGCAGCGCACCATCGTCATGCGCTGCGGGCGGATCGTCGAGCACGGCCTGACCGATCAGATCCTCGAGGACCCACAGCATCCCTACACCCAGCAGCTGGTGATGAGCGCCCTATGACCACGGCGGACCCCCTCCTGGCGGTGAGCGGCCTGAGCAAGTCGTTCGTGCTTCACCACCAGGCGAAGCGCATCGCCGGCGTCCACGGCCTCTCGTTCAGCGTTGCGCGCGGGCAGCTGTGCGCGCTGGTCGGCGCCAGCGGCAGCGGCAAGAGCACGGTGCTCAAGTGCATCTACCGCACCTATCGCCCGGCGGCCGGCCGCATCCTGCTCGCCGGCGAGCCGCCGATCGACCTCGCCAGCTGTGACGAGCACGCGGTGCTCGCGGTGCGCCGCCACCGCCTGTCGTTCATCACCCAGTTCTTGCACTGCGTGCCGCGGCAGAGCGCGCTCGAGGTCGTCGCCGCTCCCCTGCTCGCCCGCGGCGTCGCGCGCGAGGAGGCGCGCGCCCGCGCCCGTCGGCAGCTCGCCGAGCTCGGGATCCCCGAGCGGCTCTGGGATGTGCCGCCGGCGACCTTCAGCGGCGGGGAACGGCAGCGCGTCAACATCGCGCGCGCCCTGGTCGCCGAGCCCGAGCTGTTGCTCGCCGACGAGCCGACGGCGAGCCTCGACGCCGACGCCGCCGCGCTGGTCGAGCGCGCTCTGCGCGCCCGCCGCGCTGCGGGCGGCGCGATCATCGCCGTCTTCCACGACCCGGCCCTGGTCGCCCGCCTGGCCGACGCCGTCGTCCACCTCCCAGCCCCTGGAGTGCCATGCGCCGCCTGATCACCCGCATCGACATCGTGCTTCCGGATCGCCTCGAGCATGACGCGTCGCTGCTCATCGAGGACGAGCGCATCCTCGCCATCTGCCCCTCGGCGCCGCGCTACGACCGCGAGCTCGATGGCGAGGGCGCGCTTTGCCTGCCGGGACTGATCGATCTGCACTGCGACGCGATCGAGAAGGAGATCGAGCCGCGCCCGCGCGTCGCCTTCGACCATCGCTTCGCGCTCGAAAACAGCGATCGGCGCAACCTGGCGGCCGGCATCACCACCGTCTACCACGCGGTCAGCTTCGCCACCGGCGAATGGGGCGTGCGCGACCCCGAAATCGCGGCGGCGCTCGTGCGCCAGATCCGCGCCTTCTCCGGCTGCGTCGAGCACCGCGTGCATGTGCGCTGCGAAGTGACCGACGCCGTCGGCGAAGGCACGGTACGGCGCGTCCTTGAGGACGGGCTGTGCGATCTGCTGTCGTTCATGGACCACTCGCCGGGCCAGGGTCAGTTCCGCGATCTCGCCGCCTATGTCGCCTACATGACGCGCACCTACCATGTCAGCGAGGCCGAGGCGCGGCGCGCCGCCGATCTCAAGGTCGCGGCGCAGCCGGAGGTGCCAGCGCGCGAGGCCCGCCTGGCGGCGCTCGCCCGGCAGCGCGGCATCGCGATGGCGAGCCACGACGACGACAGCGCCGAGCGCGTCGCGCGGATGGCCAGCCTCGGGGTGACGATCAGCGAGTTCCCGATCAACCTGACGGCGGCGCGCGCCGCCTGCCAGGCGGGGATGGTGACGCTGTTCGGCGCGCCCAACATCCTGCGCGGGGCGAGCTCGAGCGGCAACATCCGCGCCCTCGATGCCGTGCACGCCGGCGTCTGCCGCGGGCTGTGCGCCGACTATCATCCTCCCTCGCTGCTGGCGGCCGCCTTGCGCCTGCCCGCCATCGCCCCGCTGACGCTGCCCGAAGCCGTGCAGCTGGTCACCTGGCAGCCGGCGCGCGCCGCCGGCCTGCACGACCGCGGCGCGATCCAGCCGCAGCTGCGCGCCGACCTCGTCCTCGTGCGCGGACAGCGCGTGGAGGCCGTGCTCGTCGCCGGCCGCAAGGTCTTCGACACCGTCGATCGCCTGGCATGCGCCTGATCGTCTGCGGCTCGGGCGACGCCCACGGCATCCCGCGCCCCGATTGCGCCGATCCCGACTGCGCGTGCGCGCGCGCCCGCCGCGGGGCGGGCACGGTCCGCCGTCAGAGCTGTGCCGTCGTCGAGGCCGCGGACACGCGGATCGCGATCGATACCGGCAGCGGCTTTCAGCCCTGCGCCGCCTTGCTGCTGACCCACTATCACCCTGACCACGCCGGCCGCCGCGAGGCCTTCGCCGGCGTGCCCGCCTGGGGTCCGGATCCCGGCTGCGAAGTCGCCGGACTCGAGCGTTTCCCGGCTCCGGACGCCGTGCAGTTCGTCGCGCCTTTCGCGACGCTGCGCATCGGCGCCCTGCAGTGCACGGCGCTGCCGCTCAATCATCCGATCCCCGCCATGGGCTGGGCGATCAGCGACGGCCGTCAGCGCCTCGCCTGGCTGACCGACAGCTACGGCATCCCCGCGCCGACGATCGCCTGGCTGCGCGCCCACCCTTGCTCGCTGATCGCGCTCGACACGACCTTCCCGCCTGGCGAGCCGAGCGCCCCGCGCAAGGGGCATGGCACCCTCGATGTCAGCCTCGCCGCCCTGGCGGCTGTCGGGGCGCGCCGCGCCTTGCTGATCCACATCGGCCACCGTCTCCAACGCTGGCTCGAGGCGGGCGGCGCGCTGCCCGAGGGCGTCGCCGTCGCGCGCGACGGGGAGAGCTACGATGCCTGAAGGGCACTACATCGCGCGCTTTCCGGAAGGACCGGGCACCTGGTGCAGCGACGAGCTCTCCGAGCTGCCCTGCATCCGCCCCGGCTGCCTGGTGCGCGACAGCTGGCTCGGCCCGTGGAGCGAACTCCAGCCCGGAACTCGGCTGACACAGAGCGAGCTTGGCGCCTACAGCTACATCGCCGGCGAGGCCGATGTCCACAACACGGAGATCGGACGCTTCGTCTCGATCGCTGCCGGCGTGCGCATCAATCCCGGCGAGCATCCGATGCAGCGGGTGACCCAGCACCATTGCACCTATCGCCGCGCCCAGTACGGCTTCGGCGCCGACGATACCGGCTTCTTCGCCTGGCGCGCCGCGCAGCGCGTGCGCATCGGCCACGATGCGTGGATCGGGCACGGCGCGATCGTGCTGGCCGGCGTGCGCATCGGCATCGGCGCCGTCGTCGGCGCCGGTGCCGTGGTCACCCGCGATGTGCCGGACTTCACGATCGTCGTCGGCTGTCCGGCGCGCCCGCTGCGGCGGCGCTTCGACGAGGCGACCTGCGCTGCCCTGCTCGCCAGCCGCTGGTGGGAGTGGGACCACGAGACGCTGCGCGCGCGTCTCGACGATCTGTGCGATGTCGCGCGCTTCGTGCAGCGCTACGCCGCTGCCGACGGTCCGCCCTGAGCGCCTTGGCGGCGCGTGCCGCTGCGCAGGCTGCCGCAGTGTGGCGCGTGTGGATCGATGCAGCGCGGCCCAAGACGCTGCCGGCCGCCCTCGCCCCGGTGGCGGTGGGCAGCGCACTCGCTGCCGACGCGGGCTGCTGGCGTTGGGAGCTCGCGCTCGGCTGTCTTGCCGGCGCGCTCTGCCTGCAGATCGCCTGCAACTACGCCAATGACGCGGGCGACGCCGAGCGCGGCGCCGACGGCCCCGATCGCGTGGGACCGGCGCGCGCGGTCGCCAGCGGGCTGGTCAGCGCGCGCGCGATGCTGAGCGCCAGCGTGGTGATGGCCGGGGCGGCGAGCCTCGTCGGCGGCTGGTTGGCGCTGGAGAGCGGCTGGCCGGTGCTGGCGATCGGCGGCGCAGCGCTGCTTGCCGCCTTCGCCTACACCCTCGGCCCCTGGCCGCTCGCCTACCGCGGCCTCGGCGACCCCTTCGTGCTGCTGTTCTTCGGCTTCGCGGCGGTGCTCGGCAGCGCCTGGGTGCAGGTCCAGCAGTGGCCGCTGCCGCTGAGCTGGTGGTGGGCGGCCGCCGCCGTCGGCCTGCAGGCGACAGCGCTGATCGCGATCAACAACATCCGCGATCTCGCCAGCGATGCGCGAGTCGGCAAACGCACCCTGGCCGTGCGCCTCGGCGCGCAAGGCAGCCGCCTCTACCACACCGCCCTGCATCTGGCGGCCGCGGGCAGCTGGTCGCTTGCCGAACTGTGGCTGCCGGCGCTCATTACTGCCGTCCTCGGTGGCCTCCTTTCGGGAGCGGTGTGGCGGACCGAGGGCCGGGCGCTCAATCGCTGTCTCGCGTTCGCGGCGGCGCTGCTGCTGCTCGCCGCGCTCGCCGCCATCGCGCAGCTGCTCCTCGCGCCATGAGCATCGAACGCCTCATCCATCGCCGGATCCGCTTGCGCCGACCCCTGCTGACCGCGCGCGGCGCGATCGCCGAGCGCAGCGTGTGGCTGGTGCAGATCGGACGCGGCTGGGGCGAGGCAGCGCCGCTGCCCGGCTTCGGCGGCGAGCCGCCCGAGCGCTGCGCCTGGGCTCTGGAGCGCCTGCAGCGGCTGGGCATCGAGCCCGATGCCGAAACTCCCTGCGCGCGCGCCGCGGTCGATGGCGCGCGCCGCGCCGAAGCCGCAGCGCGCAGCGGGCGTCCGCTGGCTGGGCGCAGCGGGACAGTGGCGCTGTGCCGTCTGCTCGACGACGACGGCGAGGCGCCGCCAACAGCGCCCTGCGTCAAGCTGAAGAGCTGCGGCGATGTGCGGCGCGACGCCGAGCGCGTGCGGCGCCTCCTCGCGCGCGCTCCACAGCTGCGCGTGCGGCTCGACGCCAATGGCGCCTGGAGCGTCGCTGACGCCCATCTTTTTACCAAGCTCGCGGCCTCGGCCGTCGAGTTCGTCGAGCAGCCGCTGCCAGACCAGGCGCTGGAGGCCTGCGCCGCTCTGCGCCGCGCCGGCTTGCGCATCGCGCTCGACGAGAGCGTGCGCAGCGCCGCGGACCTCGCGCGCGCGATCGCCCTGCGAGCCGCGGATGCCGTGGTCCTCAAGCCGAACTGGCTCGGCGGCTGGGAGCCGACGGAGCGACTGGTCGCGATGGCGCAGCTTTCCGGCCTCGCCGTCATCCTCTCCAGCGCCCTCGGCACCGTCATCGAACGCCTACATGCTGCGCATATGGCCCTCGCTTGGAACTTGCCTGGCCCGCATGGGCTCGCTACCGGCGAGTGGCTGGTCGAGGATGTCGGCAGCTGGAATGAGGGCGTGATCCCCGACGCTCCAGGCCTCGGCGTGGAGGTCCAGCCATGACGCCGCTGCGCCTTTCTGGGCACTGGCAGTGGGACGGTGAATACGCCGCCCTCAGCTGGCTGCGCGAGCAGGGCGCGGACCACGGTCGACGCCTGCTGCTCGGCGTCGACCACACGCCAGCGTCTGCCGTCCTAGTCAGTGCTGCCCTGCGTCTCGGCCTGGTCGTCATCGTCGCGCCCCGCCGTGCGACGCGTGACGAACTGCAGCGCACGATCGCTGCGCTGCGGCCGGCGCTGCTCGTCTCCGCCTCGGCTCACCCGCTGGCGCAGTGCGCCGAGATGCAGCTCGCGCCAGCGCACTGGCCGGGATCGAGCGCTGCCGTCGGCGAAGCCTGGCAGGGATCGCTGCTCGTCTGCACTTCCGGTACCACGGGCGCGCCGCGCTGGGTGCGCCTCGATGCGCCGCAGATCCGCGCCGCGCTCGCCGCCCAGTGCGCGGCATTGCAGCTGAGTTCCGACGACTGCTGGTCCTGTCCCTTGCCGCTCGACCACATTGCTGGTCTCATGACCGCGCTGCGCGGACTGGTCAGCGGCTGCCGAGTGGAACTCGAGCCAACGCCGAGCGCTGAAGCCACCGGCTGGAGCGCGGTACCGACCCAGCTCTATCGAGTCTTGGAGAACGGCCTGCGTCCCCCTCCCCACCTGCGCCTGGCCTTGATCGGCGGGGGCCCCCTCGATCCCTCCCTGGCGGCGCGCGCCCGCGCCGCCGGCTGGCCGATCGCCGAAAGCTACGGAATGAGCGAGATGGGCGGCACGGTGGCCATCGACGGCCGTCCCCTGCCGGGCATCGAGGTGCGCATCGCCGACGATGGCCGCATCGCTCTGCGCGGTCCGATGTGCTTTGCTGGCTACGAAGACCCCGAGGGCTTCCGTCTTCGTGACGGATGGCATGTCACGGACGATCTCGGCAGCTGGAACGCCGGGCGCCTACAGATTCTTGGGCGGGTCAGCGAGCGGATCATCACCGGCGGCGAGAAGGTCGATCCCGGTGAAGTCGAAGCCGTGCTGCGCGCACACCCCGCGGTCGCTGAAGTCTGCGTCGTCGGCGTTCCCGACCCCGCTTGGGGCGAAACCGTGGCCGCCGCACTTGTTGTGCGCCGTGGCGCAGCGCTCGCCGACATCGAAGCCTACGCGCGCCTGCACCTCGCCGGCCACAAGCGGCCGCGGCGCTGGCGTCTCGTCGCTGAACTCCCGCGCAACGCGCTCGGCAAAGTCCTGCGCCAGCGCGTACGTGCGTGGCTGAGCGACGACTCTGCCGCAGGAGACGGCGCTTCGTCCGACGGTCACGAGCGTTCTTCGACGCCGGCTGACCCCTGAGAGCAGCGAGCTTCTAAGCTCGCGCGTCGCACGCCTGCGTGTGCAAACGCTCCTAGTACCAGCGGTCCGCACCCTGCCCGCGCCTTATTTCAGCCAAGAGTGTCGACGCAAACAAAGCGTGTTCAGGAACGCCTTGCCTTTTGTGATAGTCAACTATCATTTTCATCATGCTGCTTGCGAAGCTGCGCGCCCTGATCCTCGGCCTCTTGCTCACGGTCAGTCAGGCCGGTGAAGTCCTGCGCATCGTCGCCGGACACTCGGTGATTGCTGATCTGGCCCAACGCATGGTCGATGAGCGTTTTCAGGTCGATGTTCTTGTTCCGCCTGGGCAATGTCCCCACACTTATCGTCCCACACCGGAAGATGTGCGGCGCCTCGCCCAAGCCGATCTGATCCTGCTCAACGGTCTCGGCTTCGAAGGCTGGTTCGAACCGCTGACCAAAGAGGCCAGACTGCGCGCGCGCGTCTTGGCCGTCTCGCAGGGCATCGCACCGCTCACCACAGCCGACACGGAGCAATGCCCCTGCGGCGATGAAGGCCATGCGCATGTCGACCACACCCTGAAACATGAAACTGTCATCGATCCGCATGCCTGGAACTCGCTGCGACAAGGCATCCGCTACGCTGAGAACATCCGTGATGCCCTGCTGGCGATCGCGCCGGCCGAAGCGGCGACGGAGCTGCGTGCGCGTGCCGACGCGTTGATCAGGGAACTGCGCCGCACGGACGCGTGGGCTATCGCCGAGCTGGCGCAGATACCGCGCGCCCGTCGCGTCATCGTCACCAATCACGCGGCGCTTGGTTACTTTGCCCGCGACTACGGGTTTCGCATCGTCGCGCCTCTCGGTCCAATGGCGGAGAGCCAACCGAGTGCACGCGAGATCTCGCGCATCGTCGCCGAAATCCGGACCCTCGGAGTTCCGGCGGTGTTCTTCGAGAGCGGCAAAAATCCGAAGCTGATCGAACGCATCGCTGAAGAATCAGGAGTGAGAATCGCCGGCTCGCTGTATGTGGACGGCCTAGGACCGCCTGGATCCCCTGCCGAAAGTTACATCGCCGCCTTCCGGCACAATGTGCAGACGATCGTCGCGGCACTGAAGTGATTGCGCAGCGCGGCGTGCCGACATCGTGCGCGCCATGTCTCGCACCCTCGTCCTCATCAAGCCGGATGCCGTGCAGCGTGGCCTGATCAGCGAGATTCTCGCGCGCTTCGAGCGCAAAGGCCTCACCATCGTCGGCCTGCGCCTGTTGACAGCAACCAGAGAGCAAGCCGAAGCCCACTACGCTGAGCATGCCGGCAAGCCCTTCTATCCGAGCCTGCTCGCATTTATTACGAGCGGACCTCTCGTCGCCGTCGCCCTCGAAGGCGATCAAGCCGTACAAGTGGCGCGCAACCTCATCGGGCCGACCGACGGCCGCAGTGCCCCACCCGGCACGATCCGCGGCGACTTCGGCTTGTCCAAGTCCAACAACCTCGTGCACGGCTCCGACAGCGATGCCGCCGCTGAGCGCGAACTCGCCATCTGGTTCCCCGAAGGTCTCCTTCCGTGGCAGCGCCAGGACCTCGCCTGGATTTCACCGACAACCTCGTGAGCGCGGCCAGCGGCTGCCGATTGGCACCCTTACGCACTCTTCGACAGCAACGTCGCCCTGAGCGCGAACTCGCCATCTGGTTCCCCGAAGGCCTCCCCCGTGGCAGCGCCAGGACCATACCTAATTTTCGCCGACGACTTCGTGCACGCGGCCAAGCGACGACCAAGAAATGGCGCTCATGCGCACGGCTTCGACAGTGACACCGCCGTTGAGCGCGAACTCGCCATCTGCTTCCCCGACCTCCCCCGTGGCAGAGCCAGGACTATACCTGATTTTCACCGACGACCTCGTGCACGCGGCCAAGCGACGACCAAGAACTGGGACTCTTGCGCACGGCTCCGACAGCGACACCGCCGCTAAGCGCGAACTCGCCATCTGCGTCCCCCGAGGCCTCCCCAGGGGCAGCACCAGGACCATACGTGATTTTCGCCGACGACCTCGTGCACGCGGCCAAGCGACGACCAAGAACTGGGGCTTCCCTAGCTTTTTCCGCTGACAGGTCCTTCTTCGCTCGCTGGTAAAGCACAGGCTCAGGCTACGCTTTCCACAAGATTGCCTGGTGGTGTAACGGCAGCACAGGGGACTTTGGATCCTCTAGTCCGGGTTCGAATCCCGGCCGGGCAACCAGAAA
>JANWWU010000019.1 GCA_025055595.1 Planctomycetota bacterium
ATCGTCACCGTCGCACTGGAAGGCGATCCGACCGTGTACGCAGCGCTCGCGGCAATGCCGACGACCACCGTCTCCGCCCCCTCGAACTCGGTGTCGTCAAGCGGCGTCACCGTCAGCGTCAGCTGCGCCTCGCCCTCGGGAATCGTCACGCTCGTGCCGAGCGCCTCGTAGTCCGTTCCCCCCGTCGCCGTGCCGGAGATCGCCAGCACCACCGTCAACGCCGCTGCCGTCGTCCCCGTCCGCTCAATCCGCAGCTGACCCGTGTTCACCGGCGTCCCCTCCGCCGCTTCCCCATCCACCGCCGTGATGCTGACCACCGGCAGGTCATTGTCCGCAATCGTCACCGTCGCACTTGAAGGCGATCCCACCGTGTACGCAGCGCTCGCGGCAATGCTGACGACCACCGTCTCCGCCCCCTCGAACTCGGTGTCGTCAAGCGGCGTCACCGTCAGCGTCACCTGTGCCTCGCCCTCGGGAATCGTCACGCTCGTGCCGAGCGCCTCGTAGTCCGTTCCCCCCGTCGCCGTGCCGGAGATCGCCAGTACCACCGTCAACGCCGCCGCCGTCGTCCCCGTCCGCTGGATCCGCAGCTGACCCGTGTTCAGCGGCGTCCCCTCAGCCGCTTCCCCATCCACCGCCATGATGCTGACCACCGGCAGGTCATTGTCCGCGATCGTCACCGTCGCGCTCGAGGGCGATCCCACTATGTACGCAGCGCTCGCGGCAATGCCGACGACCACTGTCTCCGCCCCCTCGAACTCGGTGTCGTCAAGCGGCGTCACCGTCAGCGTCACCTGTGCCTCGCCCTCGGGAATCGTCACGCTCGTGCCGAGCGCCTCGTAGTCCGTTCCCCCCGTCGCCGTGCCGGAGATCGCCAGCACCACCGTCAACGCCGCCGCCGTCGTCCCCGTCCGCTGGATCCGCAGCTGACCCGTGTTCACCGGCGTTCCCTCCGCCGCCTCCGCATCCAGCGCCGTGATGCTGACCACCGGCAGGTCATTGTCCGCGATCGTTACCGTCGCACTGGAAGGCGATCCGACCGTGTACGCAGCGCTCGCGGCAATGCCGACGACCACCGTCTCCGCCCCCTCGAACTCGGTGTCCTCAAGCGGCGTCACCGTCAGCGTCACCTGCGCCTCGCCCTCGGGAATCGTCACGCTCGTGCCGAGCGCCTCGTAATCCGTTCCCCCCGTCGCCGTGCCGGAGATCGCCAGCACCACCGTCAACGCCGCCGCCGGCGTCC
Organism: Planctomycetota bacterium; assembly: GCA_025055595.1. GTDB lineage: Bacteria > Planctomycetota > UBA11346 > UBA11346 > UBA11346 > UBA11346. The sequence goes on from JANWWU010000019.1 coordinate 1,244, forward strand.
CCGTCCGCTGGATCCGCAGCTGACCCGTGTTCACCGGCGTCCCCTCAGCCGCTTCTCCATCCACCGCCGTGATGCTGACCACCGGCAGGTCATTGTCCGCGATCGTCACCGTCGCGCTCGAGGGCGATCCCACCGTGTACGCAGCGCTGGCGGCAATGCTGACGACCACCGTCTCCGCCCCCTCGAACTCGGTGTCCTCAAGCGGCGTCACCGTCAGCGTCACCTGCGCCTCGCCCGCGGGAATCGTCACGCTCGTGCCGAGCGCCTCGTAGTCCGTTCCCCCCGTCGCCGTGCCGGAGATCGCCAGCACCACCGTCAACTCCTCAGACAAAACTCCCTCCCGGTAAATCGTGATCATGCCGGTATCGGGGGTGGGTCCTTCGGCCGCCTGTGAATCCATCGCGACGAGACTGACTGACGGTTTGTCATTGTCGCCAATCGTAATCAAGGCGCTTGCGGGGTCGCCGACTTGATATGTTGGCTGTGCGACGATGCTGATGACCAGCACCTCCTCCGGCTCATCGATGTGGTCATCGATCGGAATCACGAGCACCTCTATCGACGGGAAATTTGCGGGAATTATGACGGTCTCCTCGAGCGTCACCACATCGAGAGCATTCTGTGCTGAGCCATTCCATGTCACGTGCACGAAAAGAGGCTGCGTGAGATCGCCCGTTCTGGCAAAGATCAGCCGCGCCGAGTCGGGAGGGGTGCCTTCACTGGCCTCGGCATCCTCTGCAGTGACCGACACGATCGGCACAGCGGATCCACCATCATCGTCCGTGATTTCGATGACGATGCGCGAAGCTGGAGCGCGCACATAAGTGACGAGAGGGACGATCTCGATATCGATCGTCTCGAGGTCTTCCGCGAGCTCATCGTTGATGACGAAGCTCTCCAAAGTCACCGCAGAAAGTCCATGAGGGATGATGACTACTGGATCTCCGATACCGAAGAACCCGTTGTAATCGACACCCTCCAGCGCTGTTCCGTGCACCGCAAGCGAAACAAATAAGGGTCCGACAAGGTTTCCCGTCCGCTCGACGGTGATGCTCAGCTCCCCCATCGGGTCATCCTCACGGATGTGCAGCGGTGTCGCAGAGAGAGACACCGTGGGTGGCTCATAACCTACATCAAAAATGTAGACTTCAGCAGATCGAGGCTCGATGATCTCATATGTTTGGTGTTCTGTCAATGTGATGCGTACTGATTCAGCGCCTTCGGAGAATCCATCGACAAACAGCGATTGCACAACGATGTCGACAGCAACCTGATTGGCTGGGATCGTTGCGGCTGTACCGATATCAACGTAGTCGTACGCCGGTACCGCGATCCCACTCTTCTGAAAATAAACTGTTAAGGGGCTGCCTGATACAGCGGTGCGCATGATGCGGATCCTCGCTGGATTGCCTTCACCGCTCCCTTCTACCGCGATCGGATCGATGACCATCACGCTGACCTGCGGCAGACTGGTAGGTTCAACGGGAGCGTGCGTGTAATGGATCGTGATCTCCTGCTGCTCTCCGAAAGGGCCCAGGATGGCGAGGCGCAACAGATCATTCAGCCCCCCTGGAGTGGTCGCAGTATAGTAGATCTGCAAGATCCCCAGGTCAGGATCCGGATACAAGCTGACTCGGCCGTGCACCGCGGCATCACTCACATTCTCTTGCGCTCCCGTGATGGGGACGAGCACTCCTGCGTTGCTAAAGTATCCCCAGGTGACCGAATCCCCTTCCTGGTCTTCGGCGAGAAGATAGATCGTCGCCGTGGCATCGATGACCTCGGCATGGAGAGTCCACTGAGGAGTCGCTTCGTTTCCGTTGATGAGCGCCGCCGCTAACTGCGGTGCCGTATTCTGGTAGCTTACAGTGATGGTACCGACCGTCGCGCTCAAAGCTTGCCCATCCCAGGCTCTGAACTCCAGCGCCGACTCCAACAAACCAGGATTTCCTGGTGGAAATGAGTACGGTACAGGCCTGAAGCGCACCCACGCTGTCAGCGGCACGATATCACCACTCTGCACTGGCTGCGGCGCATCGAACGCGGCATCGTTGCTGCGCTCCCACAGACCTTGCATCGCGACGATCTTGATCGACAGGGGATCGCCATCGGGGTCGCCGATATAGTCTGCCAGCAGCTCAGCGAGCTGGGCCGACACCGAACGCACCAGCGGCCCGGCCACCCAGGCGTGCTCCATGACCGGCGGCGGACCCGCGTGGACGACCGGCGGCTCGTTGGCCTCTAAGCTGATGAAACTACTGCAGGTCAAGCACAGCATCGCTGGCAGCAGCGTGTGCAACGACCAGCGTTGAGCAGTCTGGAAGAGATGCATGAACGCCTCCCCGCGGCTTGAGGCTCAAGGCCTCGCTGCCGACACTGCGTTGGAGCGAGGAACCCTTCTCCTCGTAAAGTTTCGGCAGCGCTCCGTCAAGAGCGCTTCGCAGAGCCTTCGGCACCGATCGAGGCGCGCTACTGCCCGCTTCGCCCGATGTCGGCTGCCGCTTCAGCAACCTCGAGATAGCACCGATCGAGGAGCGGCCGCAGGGTGAGCCGCGGCTGCGCTGGATCGTCGGCCGCTAGCACGTAGCGCACGCTGCGCGCGCCCTGCTGGGTGACGACGAGGAGGTTGCCCGCCTCGTCCCGTGCCAGCTGGCTGATCTCGACGAAGGGATCGCGCGTCAGGTAGGCGAGCAGGCGCTGTTCTTCGGCCGTCAGCGCCGGCTGCTGTCGCCCGCCCGCGCATCCGGCGATCACGCAGGCGAGGCTTGCGCCGATCAGCGACGTGCGCCACATGGGGTGGATTCGAGCGCCGCCCCGCCTTATGCAAGCGCGGTGCCCGCGCTTCCCAGGGACGCCAGCGCCGCAACATCCCGCCGTGCTCGATCTGCTCGCCCTCGCCGGCTACGCGGTCCTCGCGCTGCTCGGCTTCGGCTTCGTCATCGCCATCCATGAGCTCGGCCACTTCGTCTTCGCCAAGTGGGCCGGCGTCAAGGTCGAGCGCTTCTCGATCGGCTTCCCGCCCTCGGCGCTCGGGCTGCCGCTCACGGTCAGGCCGTTGTGGCGTCGCCAGGTCGGCGAGACCGAGTATGTGATCGACTGGATCCCCTTCGGCGGCTATGTGAAGATGCTCGGGCAGGAGGATATCCCGAGCGGCCAGGAAGCGGTGCGCGATCCGCGCAGCTACGAGTCGCAGCGCGCGCCCTGGAAGGCGCTGATCTTGCTCGGCGGTGTTTTGTTCAACCTCGTGAGCAGCTACCTGATCTTGCTCGGCTTGGTCGCCTGGGGCATGCCGGTGTTCCATCCCGTGGTCGGCGATGTCGAGCCGACCGTGGTCGATGAGCGCGGGCTGCGCGTCGAGAGTCCGGCCTCCAAGCTCGGGCTGGCGCGCGGCGACCGCATCCTCGCGATCGACGGCGAGCGCGTCCGCTCCTTCGACGATGTGATGACCAGCGTCGTCTTCGCCGGCGGCCGACCGCTGACCGTGACCGTCGAACGCGCCGGTCAGCTGCTCACGCTGCCCGCGCCCGGGGCGCCCGAGGTCATGCCGGTCTTCGACGGGCGCTTCGGCCGGCCGAGCCTCGGCATCGCCTTCCCCTGGAGCAACCGGGTCGTCCTCGCCCTCGATGCGCCCCCCGACGGCCTGCGCCGCTTCGATCGCGTGCTCGCCGTCGCTGGCGAGGATGTCCGTCACCGCCTCGGCCAGGACATCCAGGACCGCCTGCTGCGCCACTTCGCGCGCCCGGTGACGCTGACCATCGAACGCGAAGGCCGGCTTCAGGAGCTGACGCTGGTCTACGCCGGCGACGACACGGCCTTCGATACCCGCGCCGGCCTGCCGGTGTACATCGCCGACCTGCCGGCGGGCAGCCCGGCCGCCGCCGCCGGCCTGCGCATCGGCGACTGGGTGACCGCGGTCGACGGCGTGCCGGTCAGCGGCCTCCAGCACTGCCTGGCCCTGGTACGCGCCGGCCTCGATGCCCGCGGTCGGGTCGCGGTGGAAGTGCAGCGCGCCGGCCAGCGCGCGACGATCGAGGTGCCGGCGCGCGACACGTACGGCGTCCTGCGCATCGGCATCGTGCCGCGCTCGCTGACCCGCGGCCTGCTCGAGGTGCTGCCGCCGGCCCTCGACGGCGGGCCCTCGGCGCTGGCGCGCCTCGGCCTGCAGGCAGGCGATGCGATCGTCGGCTGGCAGCCGGCGGAGCGCACGGTGACCGTGCACTGGGTGCGCCCCCAGGCCGCCCTCGTCCTGCCGCTCGGGCTCGATGCCGCGTCCTGGCGCGCGGCCAATCACCAGCGCGATCCCGGCCTGATCAACCGCCTGCTCGGACAGCATCCGGATCCGCCGCTGCCCAGCCTGCTGTCCGGCACGCGGGTGCTGCGCATCGAGCCCGCACAGGTCGTCCTCGCTCCCCTCGCCGGCGAGCCGCGCGCAGTCGACCGCCAGCGGCTGGGGCCGGCGGGCGCCGAGCTCCAGGTCGGCGACTGGATCGCCGATGCCCGGCTCGGGCCCGAGGGGGCGGTGCTGATCGTCGCGCGCGGCGCCGGCGAGCTGCGCAGCGGCGTCCTCGATCCGCCGCCGCTCGGGACGACGATCGTCTTCGAGCGCGAGGAGCTGCCGTACCAGGCGCACGACTGGTGGGACCGCCTCGATCTGGTCAACGACACCGCCTACAACCTGGTGGTGAAGACCGTCCTGCTGATCCCGCGCCTGTTCCGCTCTCCGGAGCAGGGCGGCGTCGATCCGAACAAGGCGCTGACCGGTCCGATCGGCATCTTCCGCGAGCTGAAGGCGCGCGCCGAGCTGATGGGCTTCGATTCCTACCTCAAGCTGATCGCGTTGATCGGTCTCAACCTCTTCGTCGTCAACCTGCTGCCGATCCCGATCACCGACGGCGGCCAGCTGCTGATCCTCGGCCTCGAGACCGCCCTGCGCCGGCCCCTGCCGCGACGGATCAAGGACGCCCTGCTCTACGCCGGCGCGGCCTTCGTCATCGCCCTGTTCATCTACATCTGCGGCCTCGACATCCTGCGCTGGCTCGGGCTGGCGTGAGCGGCGCTTCCCCGCCCGCGCCCCGCGATCGGATGGCGGCATGCTGCGCCTTCCCGAGCATCCCGTCGTGCAGCTCGCCCTCGACGCCGTCAACCTCGAGCCGGCGCTGCGCGTCGCGCGCGAAGCGGTACCGGCCGGCATCGCCCTGGTCGAGGCCGGCACCCCGCTGATCAAGTCTGTGGGCCTCGAGGCGGTGCGCCGTCTGCGCGCCGAGTTCCCCGAGCGGCTGATCGTCGCCGACATGAAGACGATGGACGCCGGCCGCCTCGAGGTCGAGTACGCGGCCAAGGCCGGCGCCGATCTCGTCATGGTGCTCGGCCAGGCCACCGATGCGACGATCGAGGAATGCGTGCGCGCCGCCCGCCACCACGGCGTCGCCGTCGGCTGCGACCTCGTCGCCTGCCCCGATCCGGTGGCGCGCGCCCGCCAGGCGGAGGCGCTCGGCGTCGACCTGCTCAGCGTGCATGTGCCGATCGATCAGCAGATGCTCGGCCTCGAGCCCTTCGCCGTCCTCGCCGAGGTCGCCGCCGCGGTCAGCCTGCCGGTGGCCTGTGCCGGCGGCCTGACCGCGGCCAGCGTCGGCCGGGCGGTGGCCGCCGGGGCCCGCATCTGCATCGTCGGCGGTGCGATCACCAAGGCCGCCGACGCCCGCCGCGCCGCCGAGGAGGTGCTGGCCGCGCTGCAGGGCGCGGTGCCGAGCGCGCCGGCGCGCCAACGCCTGGGCCGCGAGCGCATCCGCGAGGTGCTGGCCCGCGTCTCCACGCCCAACCTCTCCGATGCGATGCACCGCGGCGGGGCCCTGCGCGGGCTGGTCAACCGCAATCCCGGGATCCGCTTCGCCGGGCCGGCGCGCACCGTGATCGCCGCCCCCGGCGACTGGAGCAAGCCGGTGCAGGCGATCGATCGCTGCCAGAGCGGCGAAGTGCTGGTGATCGATGCCGCCGATCGTCCACCGGCCCTGTGGGGCGGCCTGGCCAGCCTCACCGCCGTGCAGCGCCAGCTCGCCGGCGTCGTGATCTGGGGCGCCTGCCGCGATCTCAGCGACATCCGCCGCTGCGGCTTGGCGCTGTGGAGCAGCCAGTGCTGCCCCGATGCCGGCGAGCCGCACGGGGTCGGCGCCTTCGATCTGCCGGTGAGCATTGGCGGCCAGACCATCCAGCCCGGCGACTGGCTGGTCGGCGACGACGACGGCCTGGTCCGCATCCCGGCCGCGGACCTCGTCGCCGTCGCCAACCGCGCCGCCGACATCGCGGAGCGCGAGGAGCGCCTGGCGGCGGAGATCCAGCGCGGCCGCAGCCTGGCCGAGGTCGCCGAGCTGGCGCGTTGGGAACGCGGCTAGCCGCCGGATCCCGCCGGCGGCGGCAGCTCGGCGCACAGCGCCTTGAGGTTGTCCTTCGGCGTCGCCGCCGGGATCTCGCAGCCGCCGCCGGGGGCGTAGGCCGGCAGGGCCGCGGCGCAGCAGCGCGCCAGCTCGGCGCGGATCGCCTGCGGCGTGCCGTCCTTGATCACCGCGACCGGATCGATGCCGCCCATCAGCACGACCTTGGGTCCCACCGCTTGGCGCGCTTTGGCGATGTCGACCATCGCATCGACATCGAGGACATCGACGCCGAGGGTCGCGATGTGCGGCAGCAGCTTGGTGATGTTGCCGCAGATGTGCAGCTTGGCGCGCGCGCCCGCGGCGTGGATCGCGTCGACGATCCGCTTCTCGCGCGGCAGCACGAAGCGCTGATAGAGCTTGGGCGAGATCTGGCTGGCCAGCGCATCGCCGATGCCGACGGTGTCGGCGCCGGCCTCGATCTGGGCGACGGCGAACTCGATCGCGACCTCGGTCACGCGATCCATCAGCTGCTCGGCCCATTCCGGATCGTCGACGAGGTCGAGCAGGAAGGCGCTGACCCCGCGCAGATCGGCAGCGGCGGCGATCGGCCCCTCCACCCAACCGAGCACGCTGTAATGGTCGCCGCTGCGCGCGCGGTAGAGCTTCACCGCCTCGATGCGGTCGCGGGTGCGCGGGCTGCGGCGGACATCGGGATGCGGCAGGCGGCCGAGATCGCGATCGTGCTCGAGCACATGCACGCGGCAGCGCGGCGAGTCGTTGGTCGGGAACTCGATCTCGGCGCCGAAGGCCGAGGCCTCGCGCCACGGATCGCTGATGCAGCTGACCTGATCGATGCCGAAGTCGCGGGCGCAGGCCAGATTGGCTTCGACGAGCACGCGGTGATCCTGGGCGAAGGCGGCGTAGTTCGAGCCGATGTATTCGGCGGCGAACTGCATCAGGATCGGCAGCCGCGGCAAGATGTCCGGCTGCCGGCCAGCGAGAAGGGCATCGTAGCGCTGCTTGGGGGTCATGGCGGCGAGCGTAGCGCGTCGCCTGCGCCCGTCCATGCCGGCGGCACCGCGCCGTAGCGCCTGGCGAGATCGCGCTGGCATCGCCGTGCAGCCGGCTGCAGTGGCGCCATGCCGTTCACGCCCCGCTGCCTGGAAGAGCTGCGCCGCGAGATCGCCGCTTTCGCCGCCGAGCGCGAGTGGGAGCAGTTCCACACCCCGCGCAACCTGCTGCTCGCCCTGGTCAGCGAGATCGGGGAGCTCGCCGACCTCGTGCGCTGGCGCGGCGATGCCCAGCCGGCGGTCGCCGACGAGGACCGCCAGGCCTGGGAGGCCGAGCTGGCCGATGTCGGGATCCTGCTCGTCCGCCTCGCCGACCGCAGCGGGGTCGATCTCAGCGCCGCGATCGCGCGCAAGCTGCAGGAGGTGCGCCAGCGCTATCCCGCCGACGCCTACCGCGGCTCGGCGCGCAAGGCGCCCTCAGGGCAGCGGGAAGCCGAGGCGGATCAGCGTCCCTGAGAGCCACAGCAGCGGCAGGCCGACGATCGCGGTGTGGTCCTCGCAGGCGATGCGCTCGAAGAGCGCGATGCCGCGCTGCTCGAGCTTGTAGCTGCCGGCGCAGTCGAGCGGCTGGTCGGCGGCGACATAGCGCGCGATGCTTGCGGCATCGAGCGCGCGCATGCGCAGCCGCGCGACGACGGTCGCCCGCTCCGCGCCCTGCGGATGCAGAACGCAGACCGCCGTCACCAGCTCGTGCTCGCGGCCGGCCAAGCGCGCCAGCTGCTGTTCGGCAGCGGCGGCGGACCCGGGTTTGCCGAGCAGCTCGCCATCGAGGTGCGCCAGCTGATCGCTGCCGATGACGACGGCCTGCGGATGGCGAGCGGCGACGGCGCGCGCCTTGCGCTCGGCGAGCTGCTCGGCGATGGCGCGCGGCGGCAGCGCGCTGCGCTCGCTCGCCTCCTCGTCGATCTCCGGCGCCTCCCACGCGAAGGGCAGGCCGAGGCGCGCGAGCAGGGCGCGGCGATAGCGCGAGCTGGAGGCGAGGACGAGCGGCGGCATGCGGGCATGCTGGCAGCGGCACGGAAACTCCAATCCCTGCACAAGGTTTCCGCGCCCCGCCTTGAGCCGTCCTGGCGCTGCCGACACTGCCTGCAACATGAGCTTCAGCGAGCGCGCTCCCGCCCCCGCCCTCGTTCGCCGCCCTCGCCGCGCCGCCATGCCCGACATCGCCCACGAAGCCGCGCCGCAGCGCCTCGGCACCCTCGACTGGGTCGGCATGTCCGGCATCGAGGTGCCGGTGCGCCTGCGCGATGAGCAGGGGCAGATCCTGCTGGTCCCCGCGCGCGCCGATGCCTTCGTCTCGCTCGATGATCCGCAGGCCAAGGGCATCCACATGTCGCGGCTCTTCCTCTCGCTGCAGGCGATCCTCGCCGAGGAGGAGCTGAACCTGCTCGTCGTCCGCCAGGTCCTGCAGGCCTTCATCGGCTCGCACCTGCCGATCAGCCGCAACGCCTCGCTGACCTTGCACTTCGAGCTGCCGGTGCGGCGGCGCGCGCTGGTCTCCGCCAACTCCGGCTGGCGCTCCTATCCGGTGCTGGTCGGCGGCGAGCAGCGCGACGGCCGCGCCCACTACTACCTCGGCGCGCAGATCACCTACAGCAGCACCTGCCCGTGCTCGGCGGCCCTCGCCCGGCAGCTGATCGCCGAGCGCTTCCAGAGCGACTTCGCGCACCGCGCCTCGCTGAGCAGCGAGGAGGTGATCGCCTGGCTGCAGCGCGAGAGCTCGATCTGCGCGACGCCGCACAGCCAGCGCAGCCTGGCCGCGGTGACCATCGAGGCCGCCGACCCGGCGAACGCGCCGACCCTGATCGAGCTGATCGACCTCGCCGAGCGCGCGCTCGGCACCCCGGTGCAGGCCGCGGTCAAGCGCGAGGACGAGCAGGAGTTCGCGCGGCTCAACGGCCAGAACCTGATGTTCTGCGAGGACGCGGGGCGCCGGCTCAAGGCCGCGCTCGATGCCGATCCGCGGATCGTCGACTGGCGCATCGAGGCCCGCCATGTCGAGAGCCTGCACCCGCACGACGCGGTGAGCCGGGCGGCCAAGGGCGTGCCCGGCGGCCTCTCGGCCTGAGCTCGCCAGCCACGCTGCGTCGCCGGCGGGCCTCCGCGCTTGGCAAGCCCGCGCCATGAGCTACACGCGCGGCATGAGCTCCCGTTTCGTCCTCGGCCTCGATTTCGGCACCGACTCGGTCCGCGCCCTGCTCGTCGACTGCGACAACGGCGAGGAAGTCGCCTCGGCGGTCAGCGCCTACCGGCGCTGGGCGCAGGGCGCCTACTGCGATGCGGCCGCGCAGCGCTTCCGTCAGCACCCGCAGGATCACCTCGACAGCATGACGGCGGCGGTGCGCGCCTGCCTGAAGCAGGCCGGCAAACAGGCGGCGGCGCAGGTCGTCGGCATCGGCGTCGACACCACGGGCTCCAGCCCCCTGCCGCTGGCCGCCGACGGCACGGCGCTGGCCTTCCATCCGGAGTTCAGCGAGGACCCCGACGCGCTGTGCGTGCTGTGGAAGGACCACACGGCGGCCGATGAGGCCGAGGAGATCAACGCGCTAGCGCACGGCGGCGAGTTCCCCGACTACACCCAGTGGTCGGGCGGCATCTACAGCAGCGAGTGGTTCTGGGCCAAGATCCTGCATGTGCTGCGCGCCAACAAACGGGTGGCGCGCGCCGCCCACACCTGGATCGAGCACTGCGACTGGGTGCCGGCGGTGCTCGCCGGGATCGGCGATCCCGCGCAGATCAAGCGCAGCCGCTGCGCCGCCGGCCACAAGGCGATGTGGCATCCAAGCTGGGGCGGCCTGCCGAGCAGCGAGTTCCTCGCCCGCCTCGATCCGCGGCTGGCCGAGCTGCGCGCCCGGCTCTACACCGACACCGCCACCGCCGATCAGTGCGCCGGGCAGCTCTGCGAGGCCTGGGCCAAGCGGCTCGGCCTGCCGGCCGGCATCGCGATCGCCGTCGGCGCCTTCGACGCCCACCTCGGGGCCGTCGGCGCCGGCGCCAAGCCCTTCGAGCTGGCCAAGGTGATGGGCACCTCGACCTGCGACATGCTGATGGCGCCCGCCGCCGCGGTCGGCGACAAGGCGGTGCCCGGCATCTGCGGGCAGGTCGACGGCTCGATCATGCCCGGCCTGATCGGGCTCGAGGCCGGGCAGAGCGCCTTCGGCGATGTCTATGCGTGGTGGAAGCGCGTGCTCGCCGCCGGCGCGGCGCTCAGCGGCGCCAAGGGCGGAGATCCCGAGCGCATCCTGCCGGCGCTCAGCGAGCAGGCGGCGAAGCTCGAGCCGGGAGCCGGCGGCCTGGTCGCCGTCGATTGGTTCAACGGCCGCCGCACGCCGGACGCCAGCGCGCGCGCGCGCGGCGCGATCGCCGGCCTGCACCTCGGCCACGAGCCGGCGCACGTGTTCCGCGCCTTGGTCGAAGCGACGGCCTTCGGGGCGCGCGCGATCGTCGAGCGCTTCACCGAACACGGCATCGCGATCAAGCGCATCGTCGCGCTCGGCGGCATCGCCCGCAAGAACCCCTTCGTCATGCAGGTCTGCGCCGATGTCCTGCAGCGCCCGATCGCGATCGTCGCCAGCGACCAGTGCTGCGCGCTCGGCGCGGCGATCGCCGCGGCCAGCGCCGCCGGGGTCTACAAGACGATGGCCGCGGCGCAGAAGGCGCTCGCCTCGCGCTGCGAGCGCACGGTCCAGCCCACGCGCAAGCTCGCCACCGCCTACGACGCGCTCTACCAGCGCTATCGCGCGCTCGGCCAACAGGTTAGCTGAGCAGCCCAGCCGCCCGTCTTGAGGGTGCCGCCGGCAGGTTAGGCTGCCAGGCTGGCATGGCTGACAGCTCTCCCGTATTCTACCCCGCGCTGTTGCGCGAGCTGCGCCGCGGCTACACCGCCTCCGACTTCTGCGCCGACCTGCTCGCCGGCTTGATCGTCGGCATCATCGCCCTGCCGCTGTCGATCGGCTTGGCGATCGCCTCGGGCGTGCCGCCGCAATACGGCCTGGCGACGGCGATCATCGGCGGCTTCCTGATCAGCCTGCTCGGCGGCAGCCGGGTGCAGATCGGGGGTCCGGCGGGAGCCTTCGTCGGCCTGTGCGCCGCCGGCATCGCCACCCACGGCCACCAGGGGCTGCTCCTCGCCACCCTGCTCGCCGGCGCGATCATGATCGTCTTCGGGCTGTGCCGCTTCGGCCGCGCCATCGCCTTCATTCCGATCCCCGTCGTCGTCGGCTTCACCTCGGGCATCGCAGTGATCATCGCCACCACCCAGATCGCCCCGCTGACCGGCATCCCCGATCGCAGCTTCGCGCATACCGATGAGCGGCTGGCCTGGATCTGGCAGCACCGCCAAGACATCCAGCTCACCCCGCTGCTGCTTGGCCTCGCCTCCTGCGCGCTGATCCTCGCGCTGCGGCGCTGGCGGCCGCTGTGGCCGGGAGCCCTGATCGCGGTCGTCGCCGGCACCCTGACGAGCGCGCTCGCTGGCTGGGAGCGCGATGGGACCCTGCGCACGATCGGCACCGCCTTCGGCGAGATCCCCCACGGACTGCCGCCTTTCGCGCTGCCGAACTTCAGCGCCGACGGCACATGGAGCGGTCTGTTCCGCACCCTGCATGACATCGGCGGACTGGCGATGGCGATCGCGCTGCTCGGCAGCATCGAGTCGCTGCTCTCGGCGGTCGTCGCCGACGGCCTCTCCGGCGATCGCCACGACGGCAACACCGAGCTGATCGCCCAGGGCATCGCCAATCTCGCCGTGCCGCTGTTCGGCGGCCTGCCGGCGACCGGCGTCATCGCCCGCACCAGCGCCAACATCCGCGCTGGCGCGCGCAGCCCCATCGCCGGCATCGTCCACGCGCTGACCGTGCTCGCGATCGTCCTCGTCGCCGCGCCCCTCGTCGTCCACATCCCGCTCGCCGTGCTCGCCGGGGTGCTGCTTTCCGTCGCCTGGGGCATGTCTGAGCTGCGCCACTGGCCGCACATCCTGCGTGCCGGACGCAGCGATGCCTTCCTGCTGCCGCTCGCCTTCCTCTTGACCGTCTTCGTCGATCTCGCTTGGGCGGTGACCGTCGGCGTCCTGCTGGCGATGTTCTTCTTCGTACGGCGGATGAGCGAGAGCGTGCAGATCGAGCGCCGCGCCGCCGACAGCGGGATGGCTGAGGAGCGAGCGCCCGAGCTGCCGCCCGGCGTCGAGGTCTACGATGTGCGCGGCCCCTTCTTCTTCGGCGCCGCTACCCTGATCCGCGACATCGACGAGCGCATCGGCGAGCGCCCGGCGGCGCTCATCCTGCGCCTGCGCAATGTGCCGTTCATCGATGCGACAGCGGCCTTCAGCCTGCGCGAGCTGCTCGCCAGCTGCCGGCGCCGCCGGGCGGCGCTGCTGATCAGCGAATGCCACACCCGCCCGCTCGCCGACCTCGAGCGGCACGGCCTGCTGCGCGAGCTCGGCGAGGGCCAGGTGTTCGCGAGCTACGAGGCGGCGCTCGCCGCCGCGACCGAGATCGCGACCGCGCGCCGCCTCTCGAAGACGCGCCTGCGGACGACGCAGAAGCCGGCGACTCAGCGCTCCTGCTCCTGACGCAGGCGCTCGCTGATCAGGCGCAAGCGCTGGCGCTCGCGGTCGCTGAGGCTGGCCAGGCCCTGGGCGGAGACCTTGGCGAGCAGGCGATCGAGCTCGGCCTGATCGCGCGCGCGCTGCGCCTCCCGCCAGCGCGCGCGGCGTTCTCGCCACCACGCGCCGAGACCGCGCCAGCGGACCCAGGACGCCGCGGTCGCCTCGACGCCGTCGGGATCGATCCCCAGGCGGATGCCCTGGCCCTGCTGATAGAGCGCGACGCCGGCGAGGATGGCGATGAGGCAGAGCACGACATTCTGCGTCCACAGCGACCACAGGACGATGAGGACGAGCGCCAACCAGCCGAGCCCGTGCGTCGCCAGCACCGCCCGGCGGCGTCCGAGCAGCGGCCACAGCGCCGCCCGCCACAGCCGTCCGCCATCGAGCGGATCGATGGGGATCAGATTGATCAGCGCCAGCCAGCCGCTGAGGGTGGTCAGCGCCGTCCACAGGATGCCGGCGCCGCCGACGATCGGGACGGCGAAGGCCGCGGCCCAGAGCGCGGCGCTCGCCGCCGGGCCGGTGGCGGCGACCGCGAGCTGGGCGCGCAGGGTCGGCGGCACCCAGCCGTCGGCGATGCCGCCGAGCGGCCAGAGCGTCACCGTCCCGGCCCGCGCCCCCGCCCAGCGCTCGCCGAGGCGGTGCCCGAGCTCGTGGACGAGCACGGCCAGCGGCAGCACGAGCAGCGCCGCCCACCACCACAGCCAGGGCAGGCCGCCGGCGGCGAGGCGCATCCCGTCGAACACCGCGAACAGCGGCAGCGTCCAGTGCAGCCGCCAGCTGGCGCCGAGCCAGCGGCCGAGCGGCCAGGACCAGGCCCACACGGCTTGCCAGGGATCAGCCACGGCTCGCCTCGTAGCAGCACCGACCGGCATGGCCAGCGGCGAGCCAGCAGCGCACGGCCTCGGGATCGCCCGCGGCCAGCGCCTGCCGCAGCGCCTCCAGGGAGCCCGCGGCCACCGCCAGCTCGGCGAGCACCGCCTCGCGGTTGGCGAGGAAGATGCCGACCCACAGCTCGGGGCTGGCGCCGGCGATCCGCGTGACATCGCGGAAGCCGCCGGCGGCCAGGGCGGCGTTGCGCGGGTCGAGGCGCTGCGCCGCGAGGTGCGCGACGACATGCGGAAAGTGGCTGACCGCCGCCACCGCGCGGTCGTGCTCCTCGGGCGACAGGCGCAGGAGCCGGCAGCCGAGCGAGCGCCACAGCGTCTCCACGGCCTGGACCTGCGCCTCCTCGCGCCCATCGGGGGTGACGATGCACAGGGCCCCGCGATACAGGTCGGGGTCGGCGTGCTGCAGGCCCTGGCGATGGCTGCCGCACATCGGATGCGAGCCGACAAAGCGCGGCTCGTCGCGCAGCGCCCGGCACAGCTCGCCCTTCACCGAGCCGACATCGGTGATCGCGCGCACGCCCGGACCGAGCGCGCGCGCCTGCGCGACGATGTGCTCGACCGGCGTGCAGATCACGGCGATGTCCGCCTCCGCCGCGCCGAGGTCGGGGCAGGGCTCGCCCCAGCCGCGCTGCCTCGCCTCCTGCATCGGCTCCGGGCGGCGATGATGCAGCAGCACCCGCCAGCCGGCGGCGCTCGCCGCCGCCGCCAGGCTGCCGCCCATGAGTCCGAGGCCGACGACGAGCAGGGCGCCCTGCGGCATAGCCCGGGAGGCTGGTCCTGCGTGGCCCGGCGCAAGGGCGTTTGACCCTCTCGCCCCTTGGCTAGCCTGCGCAGCTTCTCGTGGAGGACGCATGGCACGCCGCCCCCTGATCGCCGGCAACTGGAAGCTGCACCTCACGGTCGCCGAGAGCACGGCCCTCGCGGCGGCCGTCGCCCAGGGCCTGGCGCAGTCGCCGACCGCGGCCGAAGTCGTCGTCTGCCCGACCGCCCTGGCGGTCGCTCCCGTCGCGGCGACGCTGGCCCAGAGCCCGGTCGGCGTCGGCGTTCAGCACGCGCACTGGGAGGACAAGGGCGCCTTCACTGGCGAGATCTCGATGCCGCTGGCCAAGGCCGCCGGCGCGCGCTTCGTCATCATCGGCCACAGCGAGCGGCGGCAGTACTTCGGCGAGAGCGACGCGACGGTCAACAAGCGGCTGGCGGCGGCGCTCAAGCACGGGCTGACGCCGATCGTCTGCATCGGCGAAACCCTCGAGGAGCGGCAGGCCGGCCGCCTGCAGGAGGTTCTCGAGCGGCAGGTGCGCGGGGCCCTCGCCGGCTTCACCGCCGAGCAGCTGCGGCCGCTGGTCATCGCTTACGAGCCGGTGTGGGCGATCGGCACCGGCGTCGTCGCCACCACCGCCCAAGCCCAAGAGGCCCACGCCTTCGTCCGCGGCCTGCTGCGCGCCGTCGTCGGCGACCTGGCTGACGAGATCCGCATCCAGTACGGCGGCTCGGTCAAGCCCGACAACGCCCGCGACCTGCTGGCCCAACCCGATGTCGACGGCGCGCTGGTCGGCGGCGCCTCGCTCAAGGCCGCCGACTTCCTGGCGATCGTCGCCGCCGCGCGCTGAGCCCCTTCACCCACTGGTCCGACCTCATGGAACTCGTCGTCTACCTCACCTCGATCCTGCTGTGGATCATCTGCCCGATCATCATCGGCCTGATCCTGCTGCAGGGCGCGGCCGGCGACATCAGCAGCGCCTTCGGCGGCGGCGGCCAGCTCGACGCCTCGCTGGGCGTCGGCGCCCACCGCAAGATGGCCAAGGCGACCGGGGTGCTCGCCGTCGTCTTCTTCGTCATGGTGCTGATCCTCGCCTATCCCCACCGCGCCAGCTTCCACGCCGCCGCCGGCAGCGGCGAGGCGACGCGGGCGGCGACCGCCGCCCCGGCCGCGGAGAGTCCGGCTTCCGCTCCCGCTGCCGCGGACGCGACGCGCGCCGCCCCGGCAGCGGCGCCGGCCGCCGACAGCACGGCGAGCGCAGCGCCGCACGCGGAGACGGCCCCGGCCGCAGGCAGCGCCGAGGCGAGCCCCGCCGCGCCCAGCGCGGCTGAAAGCACGGCGTCGGCTCCGGTTGCGCCCGTCGCAGCCGAGAGCGCAATGTCGGCTCCCGCTGCGCCCGCTGCGGCGCCGGCTCCGGAGGGCCCCGCCCAGCAGCCCGCCAGCAGCGAGGCGACGGCCCCGAGCGCGCCCTGAGCGCGGCCGGCGAGGCTCGCCGGCATCGCGCTTGCGAAGGCCGCTTTCCCCGTCATCGTCCCCCCAGCCTGCACGAGGACGCATGCCAGCCCAGCTCTACGAGGTCGATCCGATCGCGGTCCGTGACGAAATCGGCAAAGAGCGGCTGATCGAGCTGTGGCGGCGGATGCTGACGATCCGCCGCTTCGAAGAGCGCGCCGAGCTCGCCTACCGCGCCAAGAAGGTCGCCGGCTTCCTCCACCTCTACATCGGCCAGGAAGCGGTCGCCACCGGCTGGTACGACCACATCACGCCGGGCGTCGACGCGACGGTGACGAGCTACCGCTGCCACGCCCACGCGATCCTCTCCGGCGTCGATGTCAAGGAGCTGATGGCCGAGCTCTACGGCAAGGCGACCGGCAACGCCAAGGGCAAGGGCGGCTCGATGCACTTCTTCTCCCGCGAGAAGCTGTTCCTCGGCGGGCACGGCATCGTCGGTGGGCAGATCCCGGTCGGCACCGGCGCGGCCTTCAGCCTGAAGTACCGCAAGACCGGCGGGGTGTCGCTGACCTTCCTCGGCGACGGCGCGACGCCGCAGGGCACCTTCCACGAGTCGCTGAACATGGCCTCGCTGTGGAGCCTGCCGGCGATCTACATCATCGAGAACAACCAGTACGGCATGGGCACGGCCTGCCATCGCGCCAACGCCGTCGACAGCCTCGCCGAGGCCAAGGCCGTCGGCTACAATATGAAGGCCTACACCTTCGACGGCCTCGATCTCTTCGCTTCCTGGAAGTGCGCCCAGGAGGTCGTCGCCGAGGTCCGGCGCAGCTCGCGGCCGGTGCTCGTCGAGGCCAAGACCTACCGCTACCGCGGCCATTCGGTGTCCGACGCCGGGCTCTACCGCACCAAGGAGGAGGTCGAGCGCTACAAGCGCCTCGATCCGATCGCGCGCGTCCAGCAGGCGCTGCAGGACGCCGGCTGGCTCAGCGAGGCCGAGGCCAACGCGATCGACGAGGAGATCCGCGCGCGGATGGCCGAGGCCGCCGACTTCGCCGAGCGCAGCCCGGAGCCGCCGCTCAGCCAACTGACCGCCGATGTCTATGCTTGACGCCTCCACACCCCTGGCTCCGCCGCTGAAGCCGCGCCGCGCGCTCGATCCGAAGAGCGAGCCGATCAACGGCTACCGCGGCGTCGATCTCGGCGACGGCCGGCAGCTGCTGTCGATGCGGATGGCGATCTGCCAGGCGCTCTACGAGGAGATGCAGCGCGATCCGACGATCGTCATCCTCGGCGAGGAGGTCGCTGAGTACAACGGCGCCTACAAGGTGACGAAGGGCCTGCTCGACGCCTTCGGCCCGGAGCGCGTCATCGACACGCCGATCACCGAGAGCGGCTTCACCGGCCTGGCGATCGGCGCGGCGATGACCGGCCTGCGCCCGGTCGTCGAGTTCATGAGCTGGAACTTCTCGTTCGTCGCCTTCGACCAGATCATCTCCAACGCCTCGAAGATGTGCTACATGTCGGGCGGCGCCTTCCCGATCCCGCTGGTGATGCGCGGGCCCAACGGCGCCGGCCCGCGCGTCTCCAGCCAGCACAGCCACGCCGTCGAGGCGATCTACAGCCATTTCCCGGGCCTCATCGTCGTCTCGCCATCGACGCCCTATGACGCCAAGGGCCTGCTCAAGACCGCGCTGCGCCAGAACAATCCGGTGTGCTTCCTCGAGAACGAGATGCTCTACAGCTTCGAGCAGGAGATCCCGCTCGCCGAGTACACGATCCCCTTCGGCGTCGCCGACCTCAAGCGCGAGGGCCGCGACTGCACGATCGTCGCCGTCAACCGCTGCGTGCACTGGGCGCTGGAGGCCGCCGAGGAGCTGGCGCGCGAGGGCATCGAGTGCGAGGTCGTCGATCCGCGCACCGTCAAGCCGCTCGACATCGAGGCCATCGTCCGCTCGGTGCGCAAGACCAACCGCTGCGTCGTCGTCGAGGAGTGCTACCGCACCGGCGGCATCGGCGCCGAGGTCGCGGCCCAGCTGATGGAGCTCGCCTTCGACGACCTCGACGCCCCGGTGCAGCGCGTGACGACGACCGAGAACCCGATGCCCTACGCCGCCAACCTCGAGCACGAGACGCTGCCCAAGCCGCACCGCATCATCGCCGCCGTCCGCCGCGCCTGCTACCGCTCGCCATGATCCACGAACTGACCTTCCCCGCCCTGTCCCCGACGATGAGCGAAGGCACGCTGGTCGCCTGGCGCGTCAAGCCCGGCGACAGCGTCAAGGCCGGTCAGGTCCTCGCCGAGATCCAGACCGACAAGGCGATCGTCGAGTGGGAGAGCCCGGAGAGCGGCACGGTCCGCGAGCTGCTGATCGCGCCCAACCAGGTCGCCAAGGTCAACAGCGTCGCCGCCATCCTGACCACCCAGGGCGAGGACATCGCCGAAGCGGTGGCGCGGGCCCGTGCCGCCAACGAGCGTCTCGCCAGCGCCGCGGCCGCCGCCCAGCAGCCGCCGGCCGCCCCGCCGCCGGCGGCCAGCGCCCCGCCGCCGGCGCCGCTTGCTGCCGCGCCCAAGCCGGCGCCGAACTTCGCAGCCTCCGCTCCCCCCGCGGCGCCGAGCGCGCCGGCCAAGCCCGCGCGCGGGGTCCGCATCACCCCGGTCGCGGCCCGCCTCGCCGCGGCGCATGACCTCGATCTCACGCGCATCCGCGGCACCGGGCCGGACGGCCGCATCGTCCGCGTCGATGTCGAGCGCGCGCTCGCCGACGGCAGCGCGCGCCGCGCCGCCGCCCCCGCGGCCAGCGCCCCGCCCAAACTCGCCGTCCTGCGCCCCGACGGCGCCGACCAGCGCGTCCCCTTCACGCCGATGCGCGCGGTGATCGCGCAGCGGCTCGCCCAGTCGAAGCAGCTGATCCCGCACTTCGCGGTCGAGCAGATCGTCGACGCCGCGGCGCTCGTCGCGCTGCGCGAGCAGCTCAACCGCCTGGAGGGCCTGCGGGTGACGATCAACGACCTGATCGTGCGCGCCGCCGCCCTGGCGCTGCGCGCGCACCCGCGGCTCAACGCGACCTGCGACGGGCAGTCGGTGACGCGCTACGACAGCGCCGACATCGCGGTCGCCGTCGCCCTGCCCGACGGCCTGATCACGCCGATCGTCTTCAAGGCCCACGCCAAGAGCGTGCGCCAGATCGGCGAGGAGATCCGCCAGCTGGTCAAGAAGGCCCAGGAAGGCCGCCTGCAGCCGGCCGAGTTCCAGGGCGGGACCTTCACCGTCTCTAACCTCGGGGCGAGCGGGGTGGCGAGCTTCAGCGCGATCATCAATCCGCCGCAGGTCGCGATCCTCGCCGTCGCCGCGATCCGCGACGAGCCGGTGGTGCGCCAGGGCCAGGTGGTGCCGGGCAAGACCCTGCGCCTGACCGTTTCCGCCGACCACCGCGCGGTCGACGGCGCCGATGTCGCGGCCTTCCTGCAGACCCTGCGCGAGCTGCTCGAGAACCCGGCGACCCTGCTCGCCTGAGCTCAGGCGAAGATCGCCTCGACGAAGGCGTCGGGATCGAAGGGCTGGAGGTCGTCGAGACCCTCGCCGACCCCGATGTAGCGGACGGTGAGCCCGAGCTCGCGCTTGACGGTGATCGCGACGCCGCCCTTGGCGGTGCCGTCGAGCTTGGTGATCACCAGGCCGGTGACGCCGATGATCTCCTTGAACACCTTGGCCTGCTGCACCGCGTTCTGGCCGGCCGTCGCATCGAGCACGAGCAGGACATCGTGCGGAGCCTCGGGCAGGCGCTTCTGGATGACGCGCCGCATCTTCTCCAGCTCGCGCATCAGGTGCTCCTTGTTGTGCAGGCGGCCGGCGGTGTCGATGAGGACCGTGTCGCAGCCGCGGGCCTGGGCGGCGGCGACGGCATCGTAGGCGACGGCCGCGGCGTCGCCGCCCGGCTCGCCCTTGACGATCTCGACGCGCGCGCGCTGCGCCCAGACCGAGAGCTGCTCGATCGCCGCCGCGCGATAGGTGTCGGCGGCGGCGACCAGCGGCCGCCGGCCGATCGCGCGCAGGCGGTGCGCGAGCTTGGCGACGGTCGTCGTCTTGCCCGCGCCGTTGACGCCGACGACCAGCACCACGGTCGGGCCCTGCGCGGCGAAGCGCAGCTCCTGCTCCTCGGCCGCCAGCTCGGCGCGCAGGCTGGCCTTGAGGAAGCGCAGGAGGTCCTCGCCCTCGGCGACCTCGCCGGCGCGGTAGCGGCGCTGCAGGTCGGCGAGGATCTCCTCGGTCTTGGCGACGCCGATGTCGGCGGCGAGCAGGGTGTCCTCGAGCTCGCGCAGGAAGGCGGCATCGATCGTCCGCCGCGCGCCGATCAGGCGGCGCAGGGCGCCGCCGATGACCTGGCGGGTCTTGCTCAGGCCTTCCTTGATCCGCTCGAAGAAGCGGCCGATGGCGCGGAACATTCAGCCCCCGCGACGCGGCGGCGCCAGGACGGGCAGCCCGGGCAGCTCGCGCTCCCAGTCGACGCGCTCGGCGTGGCGCCACAGGCGCTCGAGCGCGTAGTGCTCGCGCTGCGCCGCGCCCATCGCATGGATCACGACCTGGTGGCAGTCGAGGATGTACCAGCCGGCCTCGCCCTCGAGCGGGTAGTGGGCGATGCGGCAGCGCTTGCAGAGGCCGGCGAGCTCGTCCATCACCGCGTAGGCCTGGCGCTCGCTGCGCGCGGTGGCGAGCACCGTGTACTCGAACTCGCCGCCGGGCGGGAAACGGAAGACGAGGATGTCAGCGACGGCCTTGCCCGCGCACAGCTCGGCGGCGCGGCAGGCCAGGGCCAGGGGGCTCAGCGTCGGCATCGAAACCGGCATCTGATCGGCCTTCCGAGCGCGCACAAGCGACCGTCTCAACCGCGCTTGGCGCGCCGCGCCAGCTCGCGCTCGACATCGCGCCGCTCGGCGCGCGCGATCAGGTCGCGGCGTTTGTCGCCCTTGGTCTTGCCGCGGCACAGGCAGAGATCGATCTTGACGTGCGCGCCTTTCCAGAACAGGCGCTCGGGCACCAGCGTCAGGCCCTTGCCGGCCAGGCGGCCGTAGAGGCGGTCGAGCTCGCGGCGGTGCAGCAGCAGCTTGCGCGGCTGCCGCGGCTGATGGCCGAAGGCCCCGGCCTGCCGGTACTCGCCGATGTGCAGGCCGTGCAGCCAGAGCTCGCGCGTCTCATCGTCGAAGCGCGCATGGGCATCGCCCCACTGGACATCGCCGGCACGCAGGCTCTTCACCTCGCTGCCCTGCAGGACGAGGCCGGCCTCGTAGCGCTCGAGGACCTCGAAGTCGTGGCGCAGGCGCCGATGGTACAGGATCTCGCGGATCGCCGGCGGCGGGCTGCGCGGGGCGCTGCGGCTCATGCGAGGAAGGCGCGGATCGCCTGCGCGTCGGCGCAGGCGCCCTCGACCAGGCGCCCGCGCTCCAGCCCGTGCTGGAAGTGCACGAGCGTCGGAATGCGCTGCACGCGGAAGGCCGGATGCTGGCGGTAGGGATGGGTCTCCACGCCCTTCCAGGCCGCGCGCGGCCCGACCGGACACTCGTACACGGTCAGCTCGGGGGCGACGGCGGCGATCGTCGCGCGCAGCACGGGATCGGCGAGCACGCAGTCCGGGCACCAGGAGACGCCGGTCGCCGGATCCTCGCTGCCGAAGAAGAGGAACAGCGCGCTGTCCTGCGCCAGGCGCAG
Source organism: Planctomycetota bacterium (assembly GCA_025055595.1). Taxonomy (GTDB): domain Bacteria; phylum Planctomycetota; class UBA11346; order UBA11346; family UBA11346; genus UBA11346. The sequence continues at coordinate 23,099 of JANWWU010000019.1, forward strand.
CCGCTCGTAGGCGGCGATCGCCTCGCTCGGGCTCGGACAACGGATGAACGGCATGGTGCCATCCTGCGCGCGTCTCGCCGAAGGCCACGCTCAGGGCGCGAGCGCCGGACGCGGCGCCGACGATATCGGCGGCGGATGGCCCTCGCGCCCGTACTTGGCGAAGTAGCGCTCGAGGACGCGCTTGGCGACCGGCACGCAGGCCTTGCCGCCGAAGGTCCCGTTCCAGATGAAGACGGCGAAGGCGACGGTCGGGCGCTCCGCCGGCGCGTAGCCGATCAGCCAGGCATGGTCCTCGGTGCGGCCGCTGGCCCGGCTCTCCGGCGTGCCCCACTCCGCGGTCCCGGTCTTGGCCGCGACCTTGATGCCGCGCGCCGCGCCCTCGAGCTGCAGGCGCCGCGCCGTCGCGCCGGGCAAGCTGGCGGTCACGCGCTCCATGCCGCGGCGCACATCCTCGAGGAAGGCGGCGCGGATCTTGAGGTCGCTGACCACCGGTCCGCTCGCCGGCCGCACGAGGTAGGGCCGCACGATGTGCCCGCCGTTGGCGACCGCGGCCGCGATGGTGACGACATTGAGCGGGGCGGCCTGGCAGTTCTGGCCGATGCCCATGCGCCAGGTGTCGCTCGGGTACCACGAGGGCTCGCGCGGGCGGATGGCGCGGATGTTCTCCGGGGTCGGCAGGGCGAAGGGTCCGACGCGCTGGCTGTCGACATCGAGCGCGTTCGCCCAGCCGATGCCGAAGCGCCGCGCGTAGGCGGGCAGCAGGCCGTGGCCGTGGCGCTTGGCGAGGCGATCGGCCATGATCGCGAAGTAGACATTCGACGACACCTGGATCGCCTCCGCGAGGTCGTAGGTGCCGGCCGGGGCGTGATCGCGCAGCACCGGCCGGCCGCCGACCATCGCCATGTAGCCCTGGCACCACACCTGCTCGCCCGGCGTCATCACGCCGTTCTCGAGGGCGCACAGCGCGGTGAGGATCTTGAACGAGGAGCCCGGCGGCTGCTCGGCGACCGCGGCGTGGTCGATCAAGGGCTGCGCCGGATCGGCGAGCAGCTCTTGCCAGCGCTCGTTGGCGCTCGCGAGATCGAAGGTCGGGGTGGAGGCGAGGACGAGGATGCCGCCGGTGCGGGCATCGATCAGGCAGAAGCCGGCGCGCCCGCGCCCCCACTCCCGGCCGCGGCGCATCCGCGCGAGGTCGGCCGTCGGATCGAGCTCGGCGGCGAGCTCGATGTAGCGCTCGAGGCTGTCCTCGGCCAGCGCCTGCAGCTCGAGGTCGATCTCGGTGACGAGGTCGGCGCCGGGCAGCGGCGCGCTCTCGCGCAGCAGCATCGGGCCTTCCGGGGTGCGGATGCGGACGCGGGTTCCCGCCTGGCCGCGCAGGATCTCGTCGTAGCGGCGCTCCAGCCCGCTGGCCCCGCGCGCGCCGCCGTCGGCGGCGCGCGCGAGTAGGCCGATGACATGCGGCGCGCTGCGCGGCAGCGGATAGTGGCGGCCGACGCCGCTGATCACCTGCAGTCCGGGCAGCGGCGGATCCGTCGCATCGTAGATCCGCCGCCACGACTCGGGGACGCCGGCGGTGCGCGCCGCCAGCCGCACCGCCAGCGCGTGCGGGATGTCGGTCAGCAGCGGCTGCGGATCGCGGCGCGTGCTGCCGGCCTGCTCGCGCTCGGCACGCCGGCGCAGGACGGCGAGCTGCCGCTCGATGTCGAGCACGGCGAGGCGCAGACCTTGGGCGGCGGCCTGCGCCGCCAAGCCGTCGACCAGCCGATCGACCCGCTCGCGGTCGAGCACCAGGTGATGGCGGCGGTAGCGGCGCGCGCTGTCCAGCGGCGTCAGCCGCTCTGCGTGCTGCTCGATCAGCGCCTGCAGCAGCTGCGGATCGCGGATGCCGAGGACATCGGCGAGCCGGCGGCACAGGCGCGCGAGCAATCCCTCGCTCTGCGGCGGATCGCCCTGCAGGATGAACACGCGTTCGCGCGCCGCCGCGAGCTCCGGAAGCGGAATGTCGACGAGCCGCGCCGCGAGCGGCAGCAGCGGCGCGATCCGCTCGCCGTCGGCGCTGGCGCCGTAGTAGTAGCGATGGCCGAGCGGCGGCGGAACGAGTCCGGAGAGCTGGCGCTGGCAGGCGGCGCGCACCGCCTCGAGCGGCAGGCCGCTGAGGCGCGCCAGCGTCAGCTCGCCCTGCTCGCGGCGCTCGGCCAGCAGCACGCGCGCGCGCAGGGCCACCGAGCCGCCGTCGCTCGGCACGGTGAACGACACGGCCTCGGTGAAGGGCGTCAGCACCTCGAGCGCCGGCTCGCCGCCGGCGCCGAGCTCGCGATCGAGGGCGGCGCCGAACTCGGCCCAGGACTCCTCGGCGATCACCTCCGCGCTCTCGCCCCAGCGCAGCGCGATCTCGCGCGCCAAGGCGGCGAAGGGGTGGTCGTAGAGCGCATCGCCCTCGACCAGCCGCCGCATCGCCTCCTCATCGCCGCGGCCGGGAGCGAGGGCCGCGCGATCGAGCGCGAGCAGGCCGAGGCGCTGGCGCACGCTGGCCGGGCCGCTGCGCAGCGCGGTGCCCGGGCTGGCGAGGAAGGCGTCGGCGACGAGCTCGGTCAGCGCCGGCGACCCGTTCCAGCGCGTCCGCGCCGTCAGATCGCCGCACAGCGCATCGAAGCGCCGGCGATCGAGCGACCACAGGGCGGTGGCGCGCCGCGCCGCGCCGGTCAGCTCGAGATCGGCGAGAACCACTGCCGCGTGGTAGAGCGGCTTGGTCTCGGCCATCACCGCGCCGCTGCGGTCGAGGATGCGCCCGCGCACCGCCGGCAGCGGCTCGACGGCGAGCAAGGAGCGTTCGGCGGCCTGGGCATGGCTGGCGCCCTCGAGCACCTGCAGCTGGAAGAGGCGCGCGAGGAACAGCAGGCCGACCGCGCCGATCGCGATCGCCAGCGCCAGGATGCGCTCGGGCATGCCTCAGGCGGACGCGCTGCGATAGCCGTCGGGATTGCGCGACTGCCAGTGCCAGCCATCGCGGCACATGTCGTCGAGCGTCAGCGTCGCGCGCCAGCCGAGGAACTCGGCCGCGAAGCTCGGATCGGCCCAGCAGGCGGCGATGTCGCCGGGGCGCCGGCCGACGATGCGGTAGGGGATCGCGCGGCCGACGGCGCGCGACAGCGCCTGCACGACCTCGAGCACCGAGTGGCCGCGACCGGTGCCGAGGTTGATCGCGAGGAAGCCGCGGACCTCCGGCAGCTTGGCGAGGGCCGCCAGGTGCCCGCGCGCGAGGTCGACGACGTGGATGTAGTCCCGCACCCCCGTGCCGTCGGGCGTCGGCCAGTCGTTGCCGAAGACCTGCAGACAGGGCAGGCGGCCGACCGCGACCTGCAGCGCATAGGGCATCAGGTTGTTGGGGATGCCCTGGGGATCCTCGCCGATCAGCCCCGAGGGGTGGGCGCCGACGGGATTGAAGTAGCGCAGCGCGATCAGGCTCCAGCCGTCCTCGGCGCGCGCCAGGTCCTCGAGCATGTACTCGATGATCAGCTTGGTGCGGCCGTAGGGGTTGGTCGCGCGGCGCGGCGCGTCCTCGCGGATCGGCACCCGCTCGGGGTCGCCGTAGACCGTCGCCGAAGAGCTGAACACCAGCTGGCGGCAGCCGTGGCGGCGCATCGCCGCCAGCAGGTTGAGGGTGCCGATCAGGTTGTTCTCGTAGTAGCGCAGCGGGATCTGCACCGACTCGCCGACCGCCTTGAGGCCAGCGAAGTGGATCACCGCCTGCGGCCGCTCGGCGGCGAACACCCGCTCGAGGGCCGCGGCGTCGCAGAGGTCGACGCGATGGAAGCTGAGCGCGGCCGCGGGCCCGACGATCGCGCGCACCCGCTCGAGGGCCAGCGGCGAGCTGTTGACGAGGTTGTCGACGACCGCCAGGCGATAGCCGGCCTGCAGCAATTCGACGCAGCAGTGCGAGCCGATGTAGCCGGCACCGCCGGTGACGAGGATGGTCATGAGCTGCGAGCCTATGCGGCGCGGCGCGGGCGCCATCCTCAGCGCGGCGGCCAGTGCGGCTGCGTGCCGCCCGGGACGACGAAGCGGAAGCCGAGCCAGGGCCGGCCCAGCGCCGGGTCCTGGGCGGCGCGGGCGGCGCTGCGCGCCGCGGCCAGCGGATGCAGCCAGCTGCCGCCGCGGATCGCCTGCAGCGCTCCCCGCTGCTCCAGCGGATCCTGGCGGGCGCTGCCGTCGTAGGGCGTCTCGCCGTCCCAGCGGTCGGCGCACCACTCCGCGACGTTGCCGTGCATGTGCGCCAGGCCCCAGGCATTGAGCGCGCCGCTGCGCACCGGCTGGGCGCGCAGCGCAGGGTGGTCGGGATCGAGCAGCCAGGCGTTCTCGGCGGCGAACAGCCCGCCGCGCTCCCAGGCGGCGAGGATCGCCGGCACCCGGCAGACGACGGGCGGGGCCTCGATCGCGAAGGGCCCGCTGCTGCCGGCGCGGCAGGCGTACTCCCACTCCGCTTCGCTCGGCAGGCGCGCGCCGAGGCCTGGATGCAGCTGATTGAAGCGCTGCAGCCAGGCCAGGCACTGCTCGTAGCTGAGATCGCCGACCGGCAGCGCGGGGTCGACATCGAGGCCGCGCGGCAGCAGGGCCTCGAACTGGGCGTAGCTGACCTCGTGGGCGAGGATCCAGAAGCCGCGCGTCAGGCGCACGCGGTGCGGGGTCTCGGTCGCGGAGCGCCCCGGCTCGTCGGGCGGACTGCCCATGACGAACTCGCCGGGCGGGCACCAGCGCAGCTCGCAGACCGTCTCGGCCAGCGGCAGGCGGACGAAGGGGCCGTAGGCATCCTGCTGCACCGCGATCGGCGGCGCCGCGCTCGCCGCCGGGGCGGGGGCGGCGGGGGCGACGACGGGCGGCGGCTCGACGGCGCGCTCGACCCACCACGCCAGGCCCGTCAGCAGCGCCAGCAGCAGCGCCGCCGGCACCCCGAGGCGTAAGAGCGCGGCCCAGGGGAGGCCGTCGTCAGCCGGCACCGAACGCGGCGCCGGCAGCGCGGCCGACGCTAGCGGGCGATCCGAGCGCGGCGGCGCCGCGCCGGAGCCGTGCAACGGCGCGAGGCCCTGCGCGACGCGCTCGAGGTCGGCGAGGAAGGCGCGCAGGTCGGGATGGCGCGCCGCACGCTCCTTGGCCATCGCGGCGGCGATCAGCGCGCTCATCGCCGCGCTGACCTGCGGATTGTAGCGCCGGACATCGGGCGTCGGCTCGCTGAGCACGGCGTGGGCGACCACATAGGGCGTGTCGCCGGCGAAGGGCGGGCGCCCCGCCAGCAGCGTGAACAGGGTGGCGCCGAGGCCGTAGACATCGACGCGCGCGTCGAGGTCCGTCTGGCCGCGCACCTGCTCGGGCGCCATGTAGGCCGGGGTGCCGACGGCGCAGCCGCTCAGCGTCATGCGGTCCGCGCCGCTGACGCAGCGCGCCATCCCGAGATCGCCGACCTTGGGCAGGGGCGGGCCCTGCGGGACGAGGACGAGGAACACATTCTCCGGCTTGACATCGCGATGGATCAGCCCGCGCTCGTGGAGCGCGAGCAGGCCGGCGGCGCAGCCCTGCACGAGGACGCAGGCCTCGCGCTCGAGCAGCCGACCGCGGCGCCGCACGTAGCTCGCGAGGTCGCCGCCGGGGATGTACTCCATCGCCAGCCACAGCCAGCGCTCCTCCTCGCCGTGCTCGTAGAGCTCGACGAGGTGCGGATGGCGCAGCTGCGCCATGATCTGCGACTCGCGGCGGAAGCGCGCCACCCAGTCGCCGTCGGGCGCGGCGGCGCGCGGCACGAGCTTCAGCGCCGCCCGCCGCCCGCCGCGCTGCGCGAGGTAGACGCTGCCGATGCCGCCGCGGCCGAGCAGGCGCACGATGCTCCAGCCGCCGATGGCCGGCGGCGGGTTGGCGCTCGGCGGTCCCGGCAGCGCCGCCCCCTCGGGGTCGGGCACCGTGGTCTGCGACTTGGCCACGCCGCCATCCTACGGCGGGGCGGGCTCGCGCACGCCGTCCGCCACCGCCGCCACGGCGTGGCTGATGCCGCCGGCGAAGGCCCGCCAGCGTCGCGTGCGAAAGCCGCAGGACGCGAGCAGGGCATCGGCCTCGGCGACGCTGAGGAAGCCGTCGACCGAGCAGGCGAGGTAACGATAGGCCGCGGCGTCGCCGGCCACCCAGCCGCCGACGAGCGGGAAGAGGCGCCGCGCCACCCCGCGGTAGAACAGCCGCGGCCAGGGGCGCTGCGGGCGGAAGAACTCGAGGATCAGCAGGTGGCCGCCAGGGCGCAGGACGCGCCGCAGCTCGGCGAGCGCGGCGCGCGGATCGCAGAAGTTGCGCCAGCCGTAGGCGAGCATCGCGGCATCGAAGCCGCGGTCGGGAAAGGGCAGGCGCAAGGCATCGCCGACCAGCGGGCGGAAGGGCAGCCCCCGCCAGCGCCGGCGTCCGGCCTGCAGCATCGGCAGGCAGGCATCGCAGCCGACGATCGCCGCGGCGCGGCGCAGGGCGAGGGCGGCCAATCCGAGATCGCCGGTGCCGCAGGCGAGGTCGAGGGCCAGGCCGCCGCCGGGCGGCAGCATCGCGACCGCCCGGCGGCGCCAGCGGACATCGCAGCGCGCCGACAGCAGCCGGTTGAGCAGGTCGTAGCGGGGCGCGATGCGCGCGAACATCGCGCGCACCGCGCGCGGGTCGGCGCTCATCGCTCGTCGCTCTCGTAGATCCCGTCCTGGCCGTCGGTCTCGGCGATGCGCACGCGCAGGCGCTGCACGCGCAGCGCGCCGAAGCGTGCGCGCAGGCGGGCAAGCAGGGTGCGGCCGAACCAGGCGGCGAGCAGCTCGGCCGAGGTATTGGCGATCGGCAGGACGAGGATCTCGTCGCTCGGCGCGAGGTAGCGCGCCGAGCCGTAGTGCACTTCGGTGTGCCCGTCGTCGCGCGGCACGACGCGCAGCGCGGGATGCAGGCCGGGCAGCAGCCAGTGCTCGTCGAGTTCGTCGCACAGCTGCTTGACCACCGGCTTGACCTCGATGAAGTCGATGACTAGGCCGTGCTCGTCGAGCTCGCCGGCGATCTCGCAGCGCACGCGGTAGTTGTGACCGTGCAGGCGCTCCTTGCGCCCATCGGGGAAAATCAGGAAGTGGGCGCAGGAGAACTTCAGGTACTCCTTCTCGAGCGCGATCGACCAGCGCGGCATGCGATGAGCCTGCGGCGCTGCGCGCCGGCGCAACCGCGTCCCGCGGCGCGCTCGGCAGCGCTCTCGGCGCGGGGGCGATCGGGTCGATTGACAGGGCGGCTGCCGTGCATGGAATCGTCGACGCATCAAGGGACGGAGCATGAGCGAGCAGGAGGCCAATCGCGATCGCGAGAAAGCGAGCCAAGAAGAGATCTACCGCATCCTGCGCCAGGACATCGAGGACGGCACCTATCCGGCATCGAGCCGGCTGCCCTCGGTGCGCACGCTCGCCAAGCGCTTCAACGCCTCCCCGAACACGATCAGCAAGGTCGTCTCGCGGCTGATGGAGAGCGGGCTGTGCACGGCGCGCCGCGGCGTCGGCCTCTTCGTCCGCTCGCTGCCCAACCGCAAGATCACCGTGGTGACGACGAGCAGCAGCGACAAGCCGGCCGACGACCTCTACGGCTTCATCGAGAGCCGCGTCGCCGAGCGCTGCAAGATCGAGGGCATCGAGATCGAGCGCTACCACGCGCTGCCGCAGGATCCCCCCTACGGGCCCGACATCGACCGCATCCAGAAGCCGGGCCGCATCATCGTCTGTTTCGGCGTCAGCCACGAGCCCTACCTCAAGCAGCTCGCCGACCTGCGGCGGCCGATGCTGGTCATCGGCTGCGCGCCGAACCGCGCCTCGACGAGCTCGGTCGTCGTCAACAGCTTCCGCGCCGGCTACCTCGCCGGCCGCCACCTGATCAAGCGCGGCTGCCGCCGCATCGCCTACATCGGCCGGCGCCGCGAGGTGCGCGGCGTCAGCCTGCCCGAGGCCGAGAGCCTCAAGGAGCTTGCCGGCCTGCAGTGCGCCTGCATGGAGGACGGGCTACCGATCGCCCACGACCTGATCTTCGCCGATGTCGCGCAGGCGATCAATCGCCCGCCGCCCGAGCCGGTCGACGGCATCGTCATGCCGGACGGCGATCCGGTGACCGGCATCCAGGTCGTCAAGGCGCTCGGCCAGCGCGCCGAACGGGTGATCATCGGCGACGACCGCATCCTCGAGCGGCAGCGGCGGCCGGCCGCCGTCGTCGTCAAGCGCGACGACATGGTCGACATCGCGCTCGGCGAGATGCATCGGCTGCTCGACGAGGCGGCCAAGGGCTTCCGCGCCCTGGTCGTCGACTGCGAGCTGCACGAAGCGGTGATGTAGCGGCGGCCGCATGCGCGTCCTGGTCACCGGGGGCTGCGGCTTCATCGGCTCCCACCTCGTCGAGGCCCTGCTCGCGCGCGGCGACGCGGTCACCGTGCTCGACGACTGCTCGACCGGCAGCCTGCGCAACCTGGCGGCCGTCGCCGATCATCCCGCGCTGCAGGTCGTCGTCGGCTCGGTGTGCGACGAGCTGATCGTCGACGAGTGCTGCATGCAGGCGCGCCCCGAGCTCGTCGTCCACCTCGCGGCGGCGGTCGGCGTCAAGCGCATCCTCGAGCGGCAGGTCGCCTCGATCGTCACCAACGTCCGCGGCACCGAGATCGTCCTGCGCGCCGCCGCGCAGTGCGGGGCGGCGCGCGTCCTGCTCGCCTCGACCTCCGAGGTCTACGGCAAGCAGGATCGCGTGCCGTTCCGCGAGGACGACGACGCCGTGCTCGGCTCGACCAGCCTGCACCGCTGGAGCTACGCCGCGAGCAAGATGCTCGACGAGTTCCTCGCCCTGGCGTGGCACCGCGAGCGCGGGCTGCCGGTGACCGTCCTGCGCTTCTTCAACATCACCGGGCCGCGGCAGTCGCCGGCCTACGGCATGGTGCTGCCGCGCTTCTGCGCCGCTGCCGTCCGCGACGGGATCCTCGAGGTGCACGGCGACGGCCAGCAGACCCGCACCTTCCTGCATGTCGCCGACGCGGTGCGCGCCGTGCTCGCGCTCGCCGCCTGCGCGACGGCGGTCGGGCGGGTGGTCAATGTCGGCGGCAGCGAGGAGATCTCGATCCTCGCGCTCGCCGAGCGCGTGCGCGCGATGGCCGGGGGCGGCCGCATCGCGCTGGTGCCCTACGAGCGCGCCTATCCCGCGGGCTTCGAGGACATGCGCCGCCGGGTGCCCGATGTCGGCCGCTTGCGCGAGCTCACCGGCTGGACCGCCTCCTACTCGCTCGCGGCGATCATCGCCGACGCCCTCGCCGACGCGCGCGCGCGACTCAGCGGATGACCGCGGTCGCGCGGTTGGCCGCCCACCAGCGCTCCCAGGCCGCCTTCAGCTCCTGCTTGTGGACGGCGTGCCACTGCGCCCACAGCCGCTCCTCGGCATCGAGCGCGAGGTCGTCGGCGGCGCGCTCCGGCACCGCCGGCAGCTGCCCCTCCTGCGGCTGCTGCCCGGCTTCGGCGATCATCCGCTGCCCAGTCAGCACCTGCAGCGCGGCATTGGCGCGCTGCGCGACCAGCGGCTCGGGATCGTCGAGCACGGCGATCAGGTGCTCGATCGCAGCCTTGGTCGCGACCGCGGTCAGGACCTCGACGCAGCCGAGGCGCACCCAGGGATCGGGGTGGCTGCGCAGGGTGTCGATCACGCGCAGCTCGATCTTGCTGCCGCGCAGCACCAGCTGGTGCACGGCCTGGTCGTAGGCCGCGCTGGCCTCGGGGTCCTCGGGCTTGCCGCCCTTGGCGAGGTCGGCGATCGCGCGCTGGATCGCCCGCTCCTCGGGATCCTCGACCCGGGCGTCGCGCGGCTCGGCGCGGAAGCGCGGGCGATCATCGCAGCCGAGGAGGATGAGCGCGAGGACGGCGCCGAGGGCGAGCAGCGCGCGCGGCATGGCGGCATCATGGAGCGCGCGCGCTCAGCGCCACAGGCGCGCCAGCGTCGCACCGGGATAGTAGCGGGCGATGATGTCCTCGGCGCGCATCCCGCGCCGCGCCAGCTCCCAGGCGCTGACCTGCGGCAGGCCGACGCCGTGGCCGTAGCCGCGGCCCTCGATCACCAGGCTGCCGCCCTGGGCGGCGCTCGCCGCCAGGCGCTCCCACCACAGCGAGCGGATCTGCGTCGGGCCGACGGCGAGGCGGAAGTCCTGGGCCGACATCGTGTCGTGGAGCTCGCGGCCATCGCGGCGATGGACGATGGTCAGCCGCGCCACCCGTCCCGAGGGCTGACGCTCGGCGATGCGCACCTGGCGCAGCTCGCCGAAGCGCGGCCGCTGCGGCCGCGCTGCCGACCAGCGCGCGAGGCGCTCGGCGATCGTCGAGAGCGGCAGCACGGCGCGCCACTGCTGGTGCGTCGCCGTCCACCCGAGGCCGGCAGCGCCGCGCGCGCTGTCGGGGTCCTCGCGCGGCGGCATGAACTGGGCGAGCGGGGTGCGACCATCGACCAGCGTCGCTCCCGGCCAGAGCGCCGCGCTGTCCTCGGTGCGCCCGCCGGAGCAGGCATGGAAGCGCGCGAGGATCGCCTGGCCCTGGTAGACCAGCAGCTGGCCGCGCGTCCGCTGCACGGCCTCGGCGACCGCCGGCGAGGGCGGCAGGGCGCCGCCGTAGGCGACATCCGTGGTGCCGCGCACGAGGTGCCAGGGCGCATCGCGGCGCGCCTGCCAGCGCGCCGCGGCGTAGCTGCGGGCGGCGATCGCCTGCGCCGCCAGGGCCTCCACCGGCCAGCGCGGATGCATCTCGACCGGCAGCACGCCGACAAGCCAGCGCTCGAGCGGCACGACCTCGATCAGCGCCACCGTCGGGCCGACCCTGGCCAGGCGCAGGCGCCCGGCGAAGTGCGCACCTTCCCAAGCGAAGGTCGGGCCCTCGGCGAGCGGCTCGAGTTCGAGCGGCGCGCTGAGCGGCTGCCCGCCGACGCGCAGCTCGTTCTCGCCCTCGGCAGCGACCGCGAGCTCGCCGGCCGGCCACTGCCGACCATCGGCGGCGCGATGCGGCACGAGCAGCCGCAGCGTCAGCTGCGGGGCGCGGGCGAGCAGCACGCGCAGCAGCGGCTCGGCGGTCAGCTCCGGCCAGGGCGCCGCGGGGGGCGGCGGCGCCGGCGCCAGCGGCGGCGGGGGCGGCGGGGCCCAGGGGGCAGCGGTCGGGCGCGCCGGCGTCCGCGCGCAGGCCGCTGCCAGCGCCAGGATCGCCAGGCAGCCCAGGCTCGCCGCCAGCCACCGCCTCATGCCGCCACCCTCGTCGTCCAGCCGTCATAGGCGATCTCGACGCCCGCCGGCGCCCGCGCCGCCCACTCGCGGTAGCGGACCTCCGGGCCGAGGTGTACGAACAGCGCGCGCCGCGGCCGGCAGCGCGCCAGCAGCGCCAGCGCCTCGTCCCAGCACTGGTGCGTCGGGTGCGGAGCGTCGCGCAGCACGCCGAGCACGAGGAGGTCGAGGTCGGAAAGCCAGCGCTCCGAGGACGCCGGCAGCTCCTTGATGTCCGTGCAGTAGGCGAGCCGACCGCAGCGCCAGCCGGTGCTGCGCCCCGCCGTGCCGTGGCTCATCGGAAAGGGGACGACGACGAGGCCGGCGATCTCCACCGGCTGGCCGTCAGCGAGCGGGACGCAGCGCAGGGCGGGCGAGGCTCCGGCGTAGAGGTCGTCGCCGTCGGCGAAGCAGTAGGCGAACATGCGGCGCAACGCCTCGAGGTGCAGGTTATGGCCGTAGAGCGGGATGGATCGGCCGCGCATCAACCGATTGAGGTGGCGCAGGTCGTTGATGCCGTGCGTGTGATCGGCGTGATCGTGGGTGATCAGCACGCCGTCGCAGCGCGTGATGCAGCGGCTGGGATAGCTGACGCCATCCCAGTCGCGGTAGGGATCGGTCAGCTGGTGCGCGAGGTCCGGCCCGCAGTCGAAGAGCAGGATCTGGCCCTGCGGCCCGCGCAGGAAGGCCCCGGAGCGCCGGCGGCGATCGCGCGGATCGCTGCTCCACAGCGCCGGCGCGCCCCACATCGGGCAGCCGTGGCTGGTGCCGCAGCCGGTCACCGTGAACTCCCACAGCGCCTCGCCGGACATGCCGGCATTACAGAGCGCCACCGCGGGGCGCAATCCGTCGCGCGCCGAGCTCGCGGTTGGGCAGGCGGGGCGCGCGCTAGGCTCCCGGCATGGCGCAGGCGCTGATCGCCCTCGATCTCGACGGCACGCTGCTCGACGAGGCCTCGCGCCTGCCCGCGGGCCACGAGCGGACGGTCCAGGAGCTGCGGCGCGCCGGCCATGCGGTCGCGCTGGTCACCGGCCGTCCCCTGCTGATCACCGAAGGATGGTGGCGGCGCCTGCGCCTCGAGACCCCGCTGGTCTGCTTCAACGGCGGCTGGGTCGGATACCCCGGGCGCGCGCCGCTCGCCACCCTGCGACTCAGCGAGCAGGACACGCGCGACATCCTCGAGGCCCTGCGCGACCGCGGCGGCGTCGCCTGCGGCTATCCCGACGAGCGCCGCTGGTGGATGGACCGCATCGCGCTCGAGACCGCGGGCTGGAGCGAGCGCTACGGCGCCGACATCGAGATCCGCCCCGCCGACTTCCTGCCCTGGTGCGGTCCGAGTTTCAAGGTGATGTACGTCGTCGACCCCGCGCACACGCCGCGCCTGGTGCGCGAGCTGCGCGCGCGCTTCCGCGAGCGCTTCCACGTCGTGCAGAGCCAGCCCGACCGCCTGGAGATCCTGCCGCGCGGCTGCGACAAGGCCTGGGGCCTGCGCCGGCTCGCCGCGCACCTCGGCATCGCGCGCGAGCAGGTGTGGGCGGTCGGCGACGCCGACAACGACCTCGAGATGGTGCGCTGGGCCGGCCACGGCTGCGCGATGGGCCACGCGCCGCTGGCCCTGCGCCGCGCCGCCCGCCACCTGCTGCCCGGCATCCAGGCCCGCGGCCTCTGCGCGCTGCCGACGCTGCTGCGGCAGCA
>JANWWU010000059.1 GCA_025055595.1 Planctomycetota bacterium
CAGCACCGGATGCCGGCGCTCCCAGTCCCAGCGGCGCGCGATGGCCAGGTCGGCAAAGAGCTCGCGTCGCCCCTCGTAGAGCGCGCGCAGCGTCGAACACAGCAGCGACTTGCCGAAGCGCCGCGGGCGCGCCAGGAACAGATAGCCACCGGCATCGAGCAGCTCGGCGAGCTGCCCGGTCTTGTCGATGTACAGCGCGCCGAGCTCGCGCAGCTTGGCGAAGTCGGAGATGCCGAGCGGCAGCGGCGCCGTCATGCCGCCAGCCTACGGCGCCGCACGGTCGCGGAACGCGGCGCCGGCGGACTCACCAGGCGCTGATCTTCTCCGGATCGATCGACAGCAGGAACTCGACGTTGGTCTTGTAGTTCCTCAGCTTGTTCTTGAGGAACTCGACGGCGTCCTGCGGGCTGCGCTCGGCGAGGAAGCGCCGCAGGGCCCACATCCGCGCGTGCTCGTCCTTGTTGGTGACCAGCAGCTCGTCCTTGCGCGTGCCGGAGGCGGCGATGTTGATCGCCGGGAAGATGCGGCGATCGGCGAGGCGGCGGTCGAGCACCAGCTCCATGTTGCCGGTGCCCTTGAACTCCTCGAAGATCACGGTGTCAGCGAGGCTGCCGGTATCGACCAGCGCGGTCGCGAGGATGGTCAGCGAGCCGCCGCCTTCAATCTTGCGCGCCGCGCCGAAGAACTGCTTGGGCTTGACCAGGGCCCCGCTCTCGATGCCGCCGCTCATCACGCGCCCCGAGCCCGGGCTCTCGGTGTTGTAGGCGCGCGCCAGGCGGGTGATCGAGTCGAGCAGGATCACGACGTCCTTGCCGAGCTCGACCAGCCGCTTGGCCTTGTTGATGGTGATCTCCGCGACCTGCACATGGCGGCTGGCCGGCTGGTCGAAGGTCGAGGCGATGACCTCGCCCTTCACCGAACGCTCCATGTCGGTCACTTCCTCCGGGCGCTCGTCGACGAGCAGGACGATCAGCGTCACCTCCGGGTTGTTGGTGGTGATCGCCTTGGCGATCTTCTGCAGGTAGACGGTCTTGCCGCACTTCGGCTGGGCGACGATCAGGCCGCGCTGGCCCTTGCCGATCGGGCAGACGAGATCCATGATCCGCAGGCTGTAGTCGGTCGGATCGTTGGGCAGCTCCATGAACAGCCGCTCGTAGGCGTGCAGCGGCGTCAGGTGCTCGAACTCGTGGCAGGGCGTGCGCCGCTGCTCGGGCTCGCCCATCACCTCGTGGATCGCGAGGAGCTGCGGACACTTCTCGTTGCCGCGCGGGGCCCGCGCCACGCCCTTGACCAGCATGCCGGGCTTGAGCCCGTAGCGGCGCAGCTGCTGGCCGCTGACGAAGGCATCGGTGTTCACCGCGTGGTACTGATTGAGCGGGCTGCGGATGTAGCCGTGCTGGTCCTTGTGCAGCTCCATGTAGCCCTGGACGACGATCTCGTCCTGGCGGCCGCCGGCGACGCGGCGCAGGATCTCGACGATCAGATCGTGCTTGCGCAGCCAGCGCACATCGCGCACCTCGAGCTTCTCGGCCTCGGCCTGCAGGTCGGGCAGGCTGCGCTTCAGGTAGTCGTCGAGGTCGATGCGGACCGGCGGCCGCTCGACGAGCGGCGGGCGCGACGGCGCCGGCCTCAGGCCGCCGTCGCTCGCCGGCCGCGGCTCGGAGGCAGCGCGCGCGGTCCGGTCCTCGTCGGCGCGACCGGCACGCTCGCTCACCTCCCCCTCGCTGGGCGCCGATGCCCGGCGCAGGGTCGCCGGATCGATGCCGAGCTGCTTGGCGAGGATCACCTTGGCGATGATGTGCAGCTGCTCCTCGTTGCCGTGGTTGTTGACCGCGAACTGGCAGCGCCGCCGGCGCTCCTCGGCGGAGCCGAGCGCGGCCTCGCGCCGCGCCAGCTCCTCCTCGTCCCAGCCGCGCGTCTGGACTCGGGCGAGGCGCTGCTCGCGAGCCGCGTATACGTACACCGTGGCGGTGCACAGCTCATGCAACCCGAGCTCGTGCAACAGCGCGCAGTCGACCGCGACGAAATCGCCGGCAGCGGCGATCGCTGCGCGCGCGCGGCTCGCCAGCTCGGGGTGGACGATGGCGTTGAGCGCCTGCGTCGACTCGCTGTCGGCGAACGCGCGCGCGGCCAGGGCGCGCCGATGCACCGAGCCGTCGGCGCGCAGGATCTCGCTGCCGAAGCGTTCGACCAGCTGCTGCTTGATCGCTGGCAGCTCGAGCACCTCGTGGCCGAGGCCGTCGACATCGACGCGGCGCGCCCCGAGCTGGGCGAAGGCGCGGGCGAGCGCGCTCTTGCCCGAGCCCGGCTCTCCGGTGATGCCGATCACCACCCGCTTGCCCGGCGGCACGGCGAGCAGCGCCTCGCCGTGCGCCGCGGCGGCGGCGGTCGCGCTCCCCGCGCCGTCCTGAGCGGGAGGCGCGGCGTCCGCGCTCGCTTCACCGCCGCTGTCCACCGGCGCGAGCCGGCCGCCCTCCTCGTCCGCCTCGCTGGCCGGAACGGCCTCCGCCGTCGGCGCCGGCTCGGCCTGGCCAGCGGCGCCGCGACGGCGGCGGCGCGAGCGGCGACGCCGCCCGGAGCTCGGGGCGGATGCCGGGCTCTCGTTCGCCGGGTCACCGCCGGGCCGAACCTCGGCCTCGGCTTCGGGTTCGGATGTCGTCGGCAGGGAAGGGAGATCGCTCATGCGGTTCTCGACGCTCAAGAGACTTCGAGCCAGTTGCGGCCGATGCGGGCCGCGGCTTCGAGGGGAACACGGAAGGCAGCCGCGCCGCGCATCGCGGCGGTCAGCTGCGCGGCGGCCTCGGTCGCCAGCGCGGCCGGGGCCTCGAGGATCAGCTCGTCGTGCACCTGCAGGATGAGCCGTGTTTCGGCCGAGCAACAGCGATGCATCGCGAGCATCGCGCGCTTGATCAGGTCGGCGGCCGAGCCCTGGATCGTCGAGTTGATCGCGACGCGCTCGGCGGCCATGCGCTCGTTCTTGTTGCTCGAGGCCAGGCCGGGAACGAAGCGGCGCCGCCCGGCCAGCGTGCGGACGAAGCCGCGCTCGCGAGCCTCGGCGATCGTCCGCTCGATGTAGCCGCGCACCGCCGGGTAGCGCGCAAAGTAGCGCTCGATGAAGCGCTGGGCCTCCTCGCGGCCGATGCCGAGGGTCTGGGCCAGCCCGAAGGGCGTCTGGCCATAGATGATGCCGAAGTTGACGGCCTTGGCGGCCTGGCGCTGGCGCGGCGTCACCTGCTCGAGGGGGATCCCGTGCAGCTCGGCGGCGACGCGGGCATGGATGTCCTCGCCAGCGGCGAAGGCGGCGTTCAGCGCCTCGTCACCCGAGAGCTCGGCGAGTACCCGCAGCTCGATCTGCGCGTAGTCGGCGGCGATCAGCACCTTGTCCGGCGGCGCGACGAAGGCCGCGCGGATCTCGCGGCCGAGCTCCGTGGTCTTGGGGATGTTCTGCAGGTTCGGCTGGTCGCTCGACAGGCGTCCGGTCTCGGTTCCGGTCTGGCGCAGGTGGGTGTGGATGCGGCCGTCGGCGGCGATGAAGTCGGGCAGGCGCGCGACATAGCTGCCGATCAGCTTCGACAGCTGGCGGTGCTGCAGGATGAGGTCGGGCAGCGGGTGCAGGTGACGCAGGACTTCGAGGACGCCGGCCTCGGTCGAGGGGCCGCTCGCCGTGCGCGCGATGACTGGCAGGCCGAGCCGCTGGAAGAGCCACTCCGCGACCTGCTTGGGGCTTGCCGGATTGAAGTCGGCGCTGGTCAGGCGGCGGATCTCGCGCTGCACCTGCTCGAGGTAGGCCGCGAAGTGCCGCTCGCAGTCGGCGAGGGTCTGCCGGTCGACCAGCATGCCGGCGCGCTCGATATCGGCCAAAACCAGGGCCAGCGGCACTTCCTGCTCGCGGTAGACGGCGAGCAGGTCCTGCTCCGCGAGCTTGCCCTCGAGGATCTGCGCCAGCCGCCAGGCGACCTGGGCATCCTCGCAGGCATAGCGCGCGACCAGCGCCGGATCGGCCTCGGCCATCGTCTGACCGCGCTTGAGATCGGCGACCTCGCTGGTCGGAATCTTGCGCTCGGCGAGGAAGACCGTCGCCAGATGATCGAGGTCATGGCTGTCGCGGCTCGGATCGAGCAGCCAGGACGCGAGCATCGTGTCGCCATCGTAGCCGGCGACCGGCAGCCCGGCGGCGGCCAGCATCTGCGCATCGAACTTGATGTTCTGGCCGAGCTTGCGCACGCGCGCGTCGCCGAGCAGGCGCGCCAGCGGCTCGGCGACCCGACCCCAGGGCTCGATCTCGCCCTGCGGTCCGAGCAGCGGCAGCCAGGCCGCGCCCTTGCCGCCGCGCTCGCCGCAGGCGAAGGAGATGCCGACCAGGCGCGCGCGCAGCGGATCGAGGCCGGTGGTCTCGGTGTCGATCGCGAAGCGGCCGGCCCGCGCCAGGCGCTCGCAGTAGGCCGGCAGGCTGTCGGCGGTCAGGATCTCGTAGTCGGCGCCGTCGCTCGCTGCCGCCGGCTCGGCGCGCGGGCTGAAGCGCGCGACCTGGAAGCCCAGGCGCACGAAGGGCGCGGGATCGGCGGGGCTGCGCCGATCGACCGCCAGGCTGGCGAGCGGCGGCAGGTCCGGCACCATCACCAGGGCGATCAGGCGCCGCGTCAGCTCGGCGCGGGGCGCGAAGGCGGCGAGCCGCTCCGCGAGCTTGCCGCGATGGGAAGCGGCGAGCACGCGCTCGAGCGTCCCGTGCTCGGCCAGCAGCTTGGCCGCGGTCTTCGGCCCCACGCCCTCGACGCCCGGAACGTTGTCGGCGCTGTCGCCGATCAGCGCCAGGTAGTCGATGACCTGCTCGGGCCGGATGCCCTTCTCAGCATAGAGCTCGGCCGGGCCGCGCTCCTGCTGCTTCATCACATCGTAAGTGTGGACGCGCTCGGAGAGCGCCTGATCGATGTCCTTGTCGCGGGTGTAGAGCAGCACATCCCAGCCCGCGGCCTCGCCGAGGCGGGCATAGGTGAACAGCACATCGTCGGCCTCATAGCCCGGGGCGCGGATCACCGGCACGTGCAGCGCGCGCAGGATCTCGAGGACATCCGGGATCTGCACGGCGAGCGTCTCCGGCATCGGCTCGCGCTGCGCCTTGTATTCGGGGTAGAGCTGGTGGCGGAAGCTCGGGGCCTCGGCATCGAAGACGCAGGCGAGATGGGTCACCCGCTCATCGGCCTTGAGCTCGCGGACGAGGTTGGCGAAGGCGTAGGTGACGCCGGTCGGACGACCGCCGGGCCCGGACAGCGGCGGCATGCCGAAGTGGAAGCGATAGGCGTAGTAGTGCCCGTCGATGATGACCAGGCGGGGCCGAGGGGCCGCTGTCATGCGCTGGAAGAAGAGGGCGCGCGGGACTCCCGCCCGCGCACGCACTAGTTCCTATTTTTGATCGCTGGCGCGGGCGTCAATCGCCGCCGCCTGCGCTGACAACAGCTCTGGCAGCGGCAGCGGCACGGCGAACTCCGCAGCCAGCAGGCGCAGCAGCTCGAGCTCCTCCGCGCGCACGATGCCATCGGCCGCCACGGCATGGGCCGCTGCCTCGAGCAGCCGCCGCTTGTCGCCGATCGACAGGCCTTGCAGGCGATCGAGGGCAGCGGAGCAAGCCGCGTAATCGGGCACGACCGGCAGCGACGGCGTCGGTCCCGGCAGGCGGAGCTGCTGCCAGCCAACAGCGAACGAGCGCATGAGCGCCTCGGGCTTCGCTGTCCGGATGACATGGGCCAGCAGCACCGCCACCTCCCGCGCAGCCTCGGCGAGGCGCAGCGTGCCAGGATCGGGCGTCGGCTGCAGCGCACGCTGCAGGCGGCGCAGCACGATGTACTCGGCGACGGTGACGATCCCGTCGTCGGTGGCCAGGGCCTCGGCGACCGCCAGCAGCTGGCGGCGCTGGCCGAGCGAAAGGCTGCCAAGCAGCGGCAGCACCAGCTGCAGCAGC
>JANWWU010000062.1 GCA_025055595.1 Planctomycetota bacterium
GCCGCGCGTCAGATCCGCATCTCGCACTTGCCGATGCCCATGCCGGCGGAGCAGACGCTGAACGCGCTCGCGGTGTTCATGGCGGAGCGCTACGGCGCGATCGCCGGCACCCTGGCGAAGATGAAGCGGGCGATCAACCAGAACGGCGGGCACTTCAACGACTGCCTGGCGCAGCAGCCGCCGCGTGTGATCAGCGATTGCTGCCAGTGGTGCACGCGCCTGCATGAACTCGGCTTCCTCGAAGAGTACCACTACAAGCCAGCGCCGCAGTGCCAGATCGTCGGGCGCGTGTCGAGCCTGCCCCTGGTGCAGGGCTTCCTCAGCGGCCACTGGCTGGAGCGTGCGGTGCTCGAGCTGCTGCGCGCGCGGGCCCCAGCGGGTGTGGGCTTTGAGTCCCTGCTCAACCCCCAGATCGTGCTGCCCAACGGCAATGATTTTGAACTGGATGTGTTGGCCGCGATCGGCGAGCAGGTGTGGTGGGTGGAGGCGAAGACCGGCGACTATCAGCCGCACTTGGCGAAGTACGCCGCCGTGCAGCGCCTGCTGCAGGTCGCGCAGCCCTATGCGGTGCTGGTGCTGCCCGATCTGCCGAGCGAGCGCTGCCGCACATTGACGCAGCTCTATTCGCTGACCGTGTGCAACATCGCGGATTTCGTGCAGCATGTGGCAGAACGGACCGGCGTCGGGAAGGAGACCGAAGCCGCACTGCCCGTAGCGGAGCCCCCAGCACCGCCTGCCTAGGGCTGCACAGCGGCGGCGATGGCGGCGGGGTCGACAGCGGGGCCTTCCCAGCGGCTGCGCGGGCGGCCATCGCGGTCGGTCAGGACCACGGCGGGAGCGCGGCCGAGGCGCTGCGCCGCGAGCCAGCGCTGATCCTCGGCGAGCACGGCGTCGATCAGCGGCTGTTCGGCGGCGAGGCGGGCTTCGATCGCTGCGGGGTCGAGCACCTCGGCGACGCGGGCGCGCAGCGCGGCCCAGCCCCGCTCCTCCGGGCTGCCGAGGATGACCGCCAGCAGCAGCGCGAACTCGCGGGCATCGGCGCTGGCCAGGGCATGGCGGGCCAGCTCGGCTGCGCTGGGGACGCGGGCGCGCAAGAGGAAGCGGGTGCGCAGCTGAACGCGGCCATCGGCGATCGCGGGGGCGAGCGCCTGCCGCAGGGGGTGGTGGAGCGCGGCGCAGCGCGCGCAGTGGGGGTCGACGATGATGTCGATGATCTGCGGGGCATCTGGGCGGCCGAGCGTGCGGCGGGCGGCGATCGCTGCCATCGCGGCGGCAGGTGGGGGAGCTGTGTCGGCTGCTGAGGTGGGCAGGGGGGCCAGTTCGTCGCGGCGCAGTGTCGGATGGAAGGCGAAGTGCAGGCCGAGGAAGCCGATGGCGACGAGCAGGGCGAGGGGCGCCCAGTGGCGGACGGAGGCCGCGCCCGCCAGCGCGGCGCAGGCGAGGATCCCGACATGCACGGTCAGGCAGTAGGGGCACAGCAGCGCCAGCTGCCAGGAGGCCCACAGGAACCACAAGGCGCCGCCGGCGCTGAGCGCAGCCAAGGCGGCGCTCGAGAGGGGGCGGCGCAGGGCCGTCAGCAGGGCGAGGCCGAGCAGGGCAGCGACCGCGTACCACTGGACCTCGACGCCGAAGAGGCGCTGGTAGTGGCCGCCGCCCTGACAGGCGGGGCAGGGCCACCAGCGCTCCCACAGCGGGCGGCTGGCCGCCACCAGGGCCGTCAGCACGGCGAGGATCGCCAGCGGCCAGCGCATGCGGCGCCTAGCTGGCGGCCAGGACGCGGGCCTCGGCGGGGGCCAGCAGCAGGCGCAGGCGCATGTCGCCCGGCTTCGGCGTGCCTTCGAGCAGGGCGATGGCGCCCTTCTTGAGCGGGATGGCGGCCTCGACGCCCAGCAGCAGGCCGAGGACCTGGCCGAGGTCCGGCTCGTGGCCGACGAGCACGAGGTCGCCCTGCCCGCGCAGGTGCGGCAGCCAGTCCTCGGGGTCGGTCTCCTCACCGGCCAGCCAGTCTTGGACGAGCAGGGGCAGCTGCCACTGCTCGGCGAGCAGCTCCGCGGTGCGCAGGGCGCGCGCCCAGGGGCTGGTCCAGATCTGCTGGGCGCTGATCAGGGGGGCGAGCAACCGGGCGATGCTGCGTACTTCTGCCTGGCCCTCGCGGGTCAGGGGACGATCGGCATCGTCGCCGTCCCAGTCCTCGCGGTCGACGGCGCGGCCGTGGCGGACGAGAGCGAGGTGCATGCCGGATTGTGGCGCGTCGCGCGGGGGCGGGCAAGGCCTTGCACGCGCCCTCGCCGTCGCAGCATCCGCGCCACTGGAGCGTTCATGAACAGCCCCGCTTCTCGTCCGCGCGTCGTCCTCGCCTACAGCGGCGGCCTCGATACCTCGGTGATCGTACGCTGGCTCACCGAGCGCGGCTATGCCGTCATCTGCTTCTGCGCCGATGTCGGCCAGCGCGAGGATTTCTCGACCCTCGAGCGCAAGGCTCTGGCCAGCGGCGCGGTGAAATGCGTGATCCGCGATGTCCGCGAGGAGTTCGTCCGCGACTTCGTGTTCCCGGCGATCGCCTGGAACGCGCGCTACGAAGGCCGCTACCTGCTCGGCACCAGCCTGGCGCGGCCGGTGATCGCCAAGCACATGGTCGAGATCGCGCGCCAGGAAGGGGCGGAGTACATCGCGCACGGCGCCACCGGCAAGGGCAATGACCAGGTGCGCTTCGAGCTGACGGCCTATGCGCTCTATCCGGGCGTGAAGATCATCGCGCCGTGGCGCGATCCGGCGTTCCGCGCCGAGATCCCGGGCCGCGCCGAGGCGATCGCCTACGCCCAGAAGTGGGGCATCCCGGTCAAGGCGACGGTCGACAAGCCGTGGTCGTCCGACGACAACTTGATGCACATCAGCTTCGAGGCCGGGATGCTCGAGGATCCGGCGCAGCGGCCGCTCGACGAGATGTGGGAGCGCACGCTGCCGCTCGACCAGGTGACGGCGCCGCGCGAGGCGCTGAGCATCGATTTCGAGCAAGGCCGGGCGGTGGCGGTCAATGGCCGGCGCCTGTCGCCGGCGGCGCTGCTGGCCGAGCTCAACGAGATCGGCTGCCGCCACGGCGTCGGCCGCATCGACATCGTCGAGAGCCGCTTCGTCGGGATGAAGAGCCGCGGCGTCTACGAGACGCCGGGCGGCACCATCCTGCTGGCGGCGCATCAGGACCTCGAGGCGCTGACCGTCTCGCGCGACCTGCTGCACACCAAGAGCATGCTCGCCGTGCGCTTCAGCCAGATGGTCTACTTCGGCCTCTGGTACACCGAGGAGATGGAGGCGCTGATGGCCTTCCTCGAGGTCAGCCAGCGCCATGTCACCGGCCGCGTGCGCCTCGAGCTGCTCAAGGGCAACGTCATCATCACCGGCCGCGAGAGCGAGCACTCGCTCTACGACGCCGCCGTCGCCTCGATGGAGGCCGACGGCGGGGCCTACGACCAGAGCGATGCGACCGGCTTCATCAAGCTGCAGGCCCTGCCGCTGCGGGTCGCCGCGCAGCGCGCGGCGCGCCTGGCGGCCAAGCGCGCGCGTGAGGCCGGCGCCTGAGGCGCGGCGCCGCGGTCGGCGGGGGTCGGAGGCGGCCGGCGCGGCGCGCGATCGCGCGGGGCGGAGGCGGTGATGCCGTGGCCTGACCTGCTGTGGATCATGTGGCTGGAGCTGATCACCGGGGTCAGCCCCGCGGGCTGGCTGGTGGCGCTGGCGGTCAGCATCGCCGCCGGCGTCGCGCTCGGCCATCTCCGGGTCTTCGGGGTCTCGCTCGGGGTGGCGACGGTGATCTTCACCGCCATCGCCTACGCCTGGGCGCTGTGGAGCCCGGAGAGCATCGGCTGGCAGGCCCTGCTCGAGGCCAAGACGCGGCAGGCGCTGGCGGCCGCCGGCAGCGGCGCCGAGCCGGCGGCGCTGCGCGCGGCGATCGAGCACGAGCTGCACGCCAAGCTGCACAGCCGCCGCGAGGTGCTCGAGTTCGTCCGCGAGTTCGGCCTGGTGCTCTTCGTCTACTGCATCGGCATGACCGTCGGTCCCGGCTTCCTCGCCTCGCTGCGCGATCGCGGCCTGCGCTGGAACCTGCTCGCGGTCGCGGTCGTCCTCGGCGGCCTCGGGGTGACGAGCGCGCTCGTCGTCGTCGCCGGCCTGCATCCGGCGGCCGCGGTCGGCGTGATGAGCGGGGCGATCACCAACACCCCGGGCTGGGCGGCGGCCCAGGCCACGCTGCGCGAGCTGCAGGCCCCGGCCGAGCAGCTGGCGCTGACCGTCTCCGGCTACGCCGTCGCCTACCCCTGCGGCATCGCTGGGATCATCGGCTCGCTGATCGCGGTCCGCGTGCTGTTTCGCATCCGCGTGCGCGAGGAGGCCGCGGCCTTCAGCGCCGGCGCGGGCGGCGCGGCCGAGCACATCGATGTCCGCGTCAGCAATCCCGGCATCGTCGGCCGCAGCCTCGGCGAGCTGGAGGCGCTGGTCGGCAGCGAGGCGGTGATCTCGCGCGTGCAGCGCGGCGACGAGCAGCTCGTACCGCAGCCGGGCTTCGTCCTCGCCGCCGGCGATCGCCTGCATGCGGTCGGCTCGCCGGCGGCGCTGCAGCGGCTGGTCGCTGTCGCCGGGGAGCGCCTGGCGGAAGACCTGCGCGCGGCGCCGGCGCGCCATCGCCTGGAGGCCCGCGAGGTGCTGGTGACCAACCGCGATCTCGTCGGCGAGCGCCTCGGCAGCCTCGACTTCCCGGCCCTCGGCGCGACGGTGACGCGGGTGCGCCGTCACGGCCGCGAGCTGCTCGCCAGCGACGAGCTCGACCTGCACTTCGGCGACCGCCTGGTCGTCGTCGGCGACGAGGCCGGGATCAAGCGCGTCGAGCAGCGCGTCGGCAACGCCCCGGCGCTCCTCGATCAGCCGCAGCTGATCGGGCTGTTCGTCGGCATCGCCGTCGGCATCGTCCTCGGCCAGGTGCCGATCCCGGTGCCGGGCCTGGCGCAGCCGATCAAGCTCGGCATGGCCGGGGGCCCGATCATCGCCGCCCTGGCCTTCAGCTCCCTCGGCCACCTCGGCAAGCACATCATCTTCCACGTCGGCAGGGGCGCCAACCTGCTGATGCGCGAGTTCGGCATCGCGCTGTTCCTCGCCGCCGTCGGGCTGCTCTCCGCCCAGGCCTTCGTCGAACACGCGCTGAGCGCCGAGGGCGCGGCGTGGATGCTGGCGGCGCTGGCGATCGCGATGCTGCCGCTGCTGGCCGTCGCCATCGTCGCCCGCCTGTGGTGGAAGGAGAACTACACGGCGCTGATGGGGCTGATGGCCGGCTCCTGCACCGATCCGCCGGCCCTCGCCTACGCCAACAACGCCGCCGGCAGCGAGCAGCCCGGCCTGGCCTACGCCACCGTCTACCCGCTGACGATGATCCTGCGCATCGTCGGCGCCCAGCTCTTCGTCCTGCTGTGGCTGGCGCCCTGAGGCGGCTCAGCCGCGCGGCGGTCGGAGCTGGAGCCAGCGGCAGTCGACCTGACGGTCGGCGAGGCCGCCGATGCCGACGAGGACGAGGGCGCGGGGATCGGCGGCGTAGGGCTGGTGGTAGCCGCGCTCGCGGATCTGCTGCAGGGCGTCCTCGGCGCTGCCGAGCTTCATCTCGATGATGTAGACCGCGCGCGGGGTCTCGACGACGGCATCGGCGCGGCCGCGCCAGCTGCCGGGCTCGGCGAGGACCCGCGCGCCGATCGCCTGCAGGGCGGCGAGGAAGACGCTGTGGTAGTAGGCCTCGCGCGGCACCTGCAGGCTGGCCGGCAGGGCGGCGAACAGCGCGGCGAGGGCGCGGCGGAACTCGTCCTCGTCGCCGGCGATCAGGGCGAGGTGCAGGCGCTGGGCCACCGTCGAGCCGCCTTCGAGAAGGCCGGGCGCCAGGCGATCGAGCAGCATGCCGTGCCAGGCCTCGCGGACCTCGGCGTTGGGAAAGCCGAGGCGATAGAGCTGCTCGCGCTGCTCCTGCACCGTCAGGTAGCCGGTGTTCCACAGCAGCGGCACCAGCTTGAGCTCGTCGATGTCGAGGTGCAGCGCGAGATCGCTGGCCCATACCCCGGCGCTGAGGTCCTCGACGGCGCCGAGCCGCTGCGCGAGCTCGACCAGCCAGCGCGGGGTGCCGGTGCTCCACCACCAGGAGCCGAAGCCGCCCTCGGCCAGGCAGGAAAGCACCGACCAGGGGTTGTAGACGCGCTGCGCGCCGCCCCAGCGATAGCCGTCGTAGCGCGCGCGCAGCCGCTCGAGCGCCTGCTCGAGGCTCAGCCGATGCTGGCGCGCCAGCTGCTCCAGCCAGGGCGCGAAGGCGCGCTGCAGCTCGTCCTCGGTGTAGCCGAGGAGGGTGGCGGTGGCGGGATGCAGGGTGAGGTCGCGCACCTGGTTGAGGGCGGAGAAGACGCTGCTGCGCACCAGCCGCCCGACGCCGGTCAAAAACAGCAGCTCGAGCTCGCCGTCGCAGGCCTTCAGCGCGCCGTAGAAGCCGGCGAGGACATCGCGCAGCGCCCGCGCCAGCGCCGGCTGCTCGAGGTGGTCGTGCACCGGCTTGTCGTACTCGTCGATCAGCACCACCACCCGCCGCCCGCTGCGCCGCTGCAGCGCGCGGATCAGCTCGAGCAGGCTCTCCCCGGGCAGGCAGGAGCCGGCGAGGTCGAGCGCCGCGGCGCGCGCCGCCGCTTGCACCTGGCGCACCAGGGCCTGGCGCAGCTCCTCGGCGCTCGTGCAGTCGAGGGCCAGCGTGAGGTGCAGGACGGGATGGCGGCGCTGCCAGTCCCAGCGGGGCTCGATCGCGAGGCCGGCGAAGAGCTCGCGGCGGCCCTCGTAGAGCGCGCGCAGGGTGGAGCACAGCAGCGACTTGCCGAAGCGCCGGGGCCGCGCCAGGAAGAGGTAGCCGCCGCAGGCCAGCATCTCGGCGATCTGCGCCGTCTTGTCGACATAGAGCGCGCCGAGGCCGCGCAGCTTGGCGAAGTCCGAGATGCCGAGCGGCAGCGGGGCGGACACGCGGCGATCCTAGCCGCGGCGCGCGGCGCGGAACGCGCTGGTGACCGCTTGGATTCCCGCAGGCCTCGTCCTCGCGGCGCAGCGGGCCGCGGAGCGACAGCGGCCCTCGCCGAGCGGGGAGGCGCTAGGGAACGGCGCCGGCGGCCCGGCCGCTCGCCGTCGGCCCGCGACGGCGGGATGCCGCGTTTCGCGCACGCCGTCGTGGCCCAGCGCACTGCGGGCGGGGCCGCGGCGCGCCAGTCACAGCGGCAGCGGCTGCGCCGGCTCGGTCTCCACCCAGGGCAGGCCCTGGCGTCCGATCTCGGCCATGAAGGGATCGGGGTCGAGCTGCTCGACATTCCACACCCCGGGCCGGCGCCAGGCGCCGGTCAGCACCAGCTTGGCGCCGAGCACCGCCGGCACCCCGGTGGTGTAGGAGATCGCCTGCGCGCGCACCTCGCGGTAGCAGGCGGCGTGGTCGCAGACATTGTAGATGTAGAGCCGACGCGGCCTGCCGTCCTTGACGCCTTCGAGCCAGCAGCCGATGTTGGTCTTGCCGGTGTAGTGGGCGGCGAGGCTCTCCGGCTTGGGCAGCACCGCCTTGAGGAACTGCAGCGGCACGATCTGCTTGCCCTCGAACTCGATCGGCGTGATCGAAGTCATCCCGACATTCTGCAGGACGCGCAGGTGCGTCAGGTACTCCTGGCTGAACGTCATCCAGAAGCGGATGCGCCGCAGGCCGCGGATGTGCTGGACCAGCGACTCGAGCTCCTCGTGGTACATCAGGTACATCTCGCGCACGCCGCACTCCGGGAAATCGAAGGGGGCATGCACCGAGAGCGGCTCCGTCTCGCGCCACTCGCCGCGCTCCCAGTAGCGGCCGCGCTGGGTGATCTCGCGGATGTTGATCTCGGGGTTGAAGTTGGTCGCGAAGGGCTGGCCGTGGCTGCCGGCGTTGCAGTCCATGATGTCGATGGTGTGGATCTCATCGAAGCGGTGCTTCTGCGCCCAGGCGCAGTAGATGTTGGTCTGCCCGGGATCGAAGCCGCAGCCGAGGATCGCGGTGATGCCGGCGGCGGCGAAGCGCTCGCGGTAGGCCCACTGCCACTTGTACTCGAACTTGGCGACATCGGGCGGCTCGTAGTTGGCGGTGTCGAGGTAGTGGACGCGGGTCGCCAGGCAGGCCTCCATGATCGCCAGGTCCTGGTAGGGCAGGGCGACATTGATGACGATGTCGGGGCGGAAGGACTCGATCAGGCGGATCGTGTTCTCCGGCCGGTCGGCATCGAGCGCGGCGGTGGCGATGCGCCGGCCGTGGAGCTCGGCGATGTCGCGGGCGATCGCCTCGCACTTGGCGACGGTGCGGCTGGCGAGCAGGATGTCGCTGAAGACATCGCTGTTCATCGCGCACTTGTGGGCGACGACGCCGCCGACGCCGCCGGCGCCGATGATCAGGACGCGGGACATGGTGCCTCCGGGGTGGAACGGTTCACGGCTCGAAGTAGGTGTAGCCCTGGATGCCGGCGGCGTAGCTCTCGACGATCTCGCGCCGCTCGGTCGGGGTCAGGCGCCCCTCGCGGACCGCGCGCTCGGCGCGGTCGCGGAACATCGCGATCAGGTCCTTGGGGTCGTACTCGACATAGCCGAGGACATCGGCGACGCTGTCGCCCTTGACCTCGCTGGTGAAATCGATGCGCCCGTCGGCATCGAGCTTGACCGAGACGATGTTGGTGTCGCCGAAGAGATTGTGCAGGTCGCCCAGCGTCTCCTGATAGGCGCCGACCAGGAAGACGCCGCACAGGTAGTCCTCGCCGGGGCGCAGCTCGTGCAGCGGCAGCGTGCGCTTGACGTCGTGGGGGTCGATGAAGTGGTCGATCTTGCCATCGCAGTCGCAGGTGATGTCGCTGAACGAGCCTTGGCGGGTCGGGCGCTCGTGCAGGCGGTGGATCGGCATGATCGGGAACAGCTGGCCGATCGCCCAGGAGTCGGGCAGCGACTGGAACACCGAGAAGTTGCCGAAGTAGATGTCGCCGAGCGTCTCCTGCAGCTCGACGAGGTCGGGCGGCGGGTGCTTCAGCTCCCGGCACTCGCGGAGGATCCGCGCCACCACCCGCCAGAACAGGGTCTCGCCGTGGGCGCGCTGGCGCAGCGTCACGCCGTTGTGCAGGAAGGCGGTGCGGATCTGGTCGCGGTGGTAGATCGCGTCGTTGAAGCACTCCTGCAGGTTCTTCGGCGAGATCTGGCGGTGGATGTCCCACAGCTCGCGCAGCGAGGGATGGGCCTCGGGCCCGGGCTCGGCGACCTCCTCCTCCTCCGGCTCGAAGCGGTCGACATCGAGGATGTTGAACACCAGCACCGAGGAGTAGCTGACGAGGAAGCGGCCGGACTCGGAGATGATGTCGGGATGCGGCAAGCGGTGCTTGTCGCAGGCGTTCATGATCGTCTCGACGATGTCGGCGCAGTACTCCTTGAGGTCGTAGTTGCGGCTGCCGGGGAAGTTGGAGCGCGAGCCGTCGTAGTCGACGGCGAGGCCGCCGCCGACATCGAAGATGCCCATCGCCGCGCCCTCGCGCGCCAGGTCGCAGTAGACGCGCGCCGCCTCCTGGGCCGCGGCGCGCACCGCGCCGATGTTCGGGATCTGGCTGCCGAGGTGGTAGTGCACCATCTGCAGGCAGTCGAGCATGTCCTTGGCGCGCAGCGCGTCGACGACGCGGATCGTCTCGGCCATCGTCAGGCCGAAGGTCGAGCGGTCGCCGCTGCTCTCCGTCCACTTGCCGGGCACGCGCGACGACAGCTTGAGGCGGACGCCGAGGCGCGGGCGCACGCCGAGGCGGGCGGCGCGCTCGAGGACGAGGTCGAGCTCGCTCGGCATCTCGAGGACGATCAGGGTCTGCGCGCCCATCTTGAGGCTGGACAGCGCGAGGTCGATGAACTCGGCGTCCTTGTAGCCGTTGCAGACGATGTAGGCCTCGGGGTCCTGCATGTAGGCGAGCGCGATCAGCAGCTCGGCCTTGCTGCCGGCCTCCAGGCCGTGGTGGTAGCGGCGCCCGAACTGCGCGATCTCCTCGACGACCTGCTGCTGCTGGTTGACCTTGATCGGATAGACGCCGCGGTAGCGGCCGCGGTAGCCGGCCTGCTGGATCGCCTCGGCGAAGCTGTCGTTGATCCGCTGGATCGTGCGGTCGAGGATGTCGCGGAAGCGCAAGAGCACCGGCAGGCCCATCCCGCGCTCCTTGATCCCGGCGACCACCTCCATCAGCGAGACATCGACGGTGTCGCCGTTGTGCGGCAGCTTGACGACGACCTCGCCCTTGTCGTTGATGTCGAAGAAGCCAGCGCTCCAGGCGCGGATGTGGTAGAGCTCGGCGGCCTGCTGGACGGTCCAGCGTTCGAGCGCCTCGGCCTTCATACGATCTTCTCCTGCGATGAGAGGGCGCCGTGGTTCGCCTGCGACTGCGCGCTGTGCGGCGACGCGCCAGCTATAGCGTGTGGCGCATGGACGGAATCCCGGAGCGCCGCTGGCCTGCGGAGTGGGAGCCGGTCGGCGCCGTGCTGCTCGCCTGGCCGCATGCCGCCAGCGACTGGGCGCCCTACCTCGACGCGGTGCGCGCCTGCTACCGCGGCCTGGCGGCGGCGGTCGCGCGCCATGCGCCGCTGCTCGTCCTCGCCGACGATGCGGCGGCGGTGCGCCGCGAGCTGCTGGCCGCCGGCGTCGCTGCGCGCCGTGCCGTGGTGCGCGACGATGTGCCCTACGACGACACCTGGATCCGCGACTACGGGCCGCTCGCGGTGTGGGAGGACGGGCGGCTGCGGCTGCGCGACTTCGCCTTCAACGGCTGGGGCCTGAAGTTCCGCGCCGCCGCCGACAACCAGGCGACGCGGCGCCTGCACGCCGCCGGCGCCTTCGGCGCGACGCCGCTCGATACCGTCGGCTTGGTGCTCGAAGGCGGCGCGGTGGAGGGCGACGGCGCGGGCACGGTGCTGACCACCGCCGCCTGCCTGCTCTCGCCCAACCGCAACCCGCATCTGACGCGCGCCGAGATCGAGGGCGAGCTCGCGCGCTGGCTCGGAGCGCGCCGCGTCCTCTGGCTGACGCGCGGCCGTCTGCTCGGCGACGACACCGACGCCCACATCGACACGCTGGCCCGCTTCTGCCCCGATGGCGCGACGATCCTCTACCAGCGCTGCGACGATCCCGGCGATCCGCACTTTCCGGAGCTCGCCGCGATGGAGGCGGAGCTGGCGCAGCTGTCGCGCGCCGACGGCCGGCCCTATCGCCTGGCGCCCCTGCCCTGGCCGGCGCCGCGCTACTGCCCGCGCGACGGCCACCGGCTGCCCGCCTCCTACGCCAACCTGCTGTTCGTCAACGGCGCCGTCCTCGTGCCAAGCTACGGCGACGATGTCCGCGATCAGGCGGCGCTCGCCGCGGTCGCCAGCGCCTGCCCGGGCTGGCGGGTCGAACCGGTCGACTGCAGCGCGCTCTTGTGGCAGCACGGCGCCCTGCACTGCGCCACCCTGCAGCTGCCGGCGGGAGCCGTGCCATGAGCGTCCTGACGGTCGCCCTGGTGCAGCAGGCGTGGTGCGGCGACGCCGCGCGGATGCGCGAGCGGCTTTCGGCCGCGATCGCCGAGGCCGCGGCGCGCGGCGCCGAGCTCGTCTGCCTGCCCGAGCTGCACGACGGCCCCTACTTCTGCCAGGGCCTCGGCGTCGAGCGCTGCGACCTCGCGGCGCCGATCCCGGGACCCGCCACCGCTTTCTACGGCGCGCTCGCCCGCGAGCACCGCGTGGTGATCGTCGCTTCGCTGTTCGAGCGCCGCGCCCCCGGCCTGTACCACAACACCGCGGCGGTCCTCGAGCGCGACGGCAGCCTCGCCGGCATCTACCGCAAGATGCACATCCCGCACGATCCCGGCTTCGAGGAGAAGTTCTACTTCGCGCCCGGCGACCTCGGCTTCGTGCCGATCGACTGCTCGCTCGGCCGCCTCGGCGTGCTGGTGTGTTGGGACCAGTGGTTCCCCGAGGCGGCGCGGCTGATGGCGCTGGCTGGCGCCGAGCTGCTGATCTACCCGACGGCGATCGGCGCCAACCCCGAGGACGACCCGGCCGAGCAGGAGCGCCAGCGCCAGGCCTGGATCACCGTGCAGCGCGGACATGCGATCGCCAACAACCTGCCGCTGCTGGCGATCAACCGCTGCGGCTTCGAGCCGCATCCCCAGGGCCAGGGGCCGGGCATCCGCTTCTGGGGCGCAAGCTTCGCCTGCGGTCCGCAGGGCGAGATCCTCGCCGAGGCCGGCGAGCAGCCGACGCTGCTCGTCGCCCGCCTCGACCGCCAGCGCTGCGAGGCGGTGCGCCGCTGGTGGCCCTTCCTGCGCGACCGCCGCATCGACGCCTACGGCGACCTGCTGCGCCGCTGGCGCGATCCGCCGCGTTGAGGGGCGGCGGCCCGCGGCAGGATGCCGTCATGCAGCGAGCGGCAGCACCGGGATCCGCGCCGTCGAGCGGCGACGCTGGCGGCTGGCGGCAGCTGGCGAGCCTGACCGTCCTTGTCTCCGCCCTCGGCTACTTCGTCGACATCTACGACATCGTGCTGTTCAATGTCGTCCGCGTGCCGAGCTGCCGCGAGCTCGGCATCGATGACGCGCGCGCGCTGACCCTGCTCGACTGGCAGATGGCCGGGATGCTGCTCGGCGGCTTCGCCTGGGGCCTGCTCGGCGACCGCATCGGGCGCAAGGCCGTGCTCTTCGGCTCGATTCTCACCTATTCGCTGGCCAATCTCGCCAATGCCGCGGTCGGCCTGCCCGGCGTGCCCGGCGACCCGTACACCCAGTACGCGCTGCTGCGCGTGGTCGCCGGCTTCGGGCTGGCCGGCGAGCTCGGCGCGGCGATCACCCTGGTGTCGGAGACCACCCACCCGCGCTGGCGCGGCTATGCGACGGCGCTGGTCGCGGCGATCGGCATCGCCGGCGCGGCGGCCGCGGTCGCCGTCGCCAAGCTGACCGACTGGCGCACGGCCTATGTCGTCGGCGGCCTGCTCGGACTCGCCCTGCTCGCCCTGCGCCTGCGCGTCCTCGAGTCGGCGCTGTTCGCCGACGTCGTCGCCAGCGGGGTGGCGCGCGGCTCGCTGCGGCTGCTGTTCAGCGAGCGGCGGCGCGTCGCGCGCCTGCTGTGGTGCACGGTGATCGGCCTGCCGCTGTGGTACATGGTCGGGATGGTCGCCTTCCGCGCCGACAAGCTCGGCGAGGCGATGGGCGCCGCCGAACGCGCCGATCCGGCCTTCGCCACCCTCGCCTGCTACCTCGGGCTGATCGTCGGCGACCTCGCGGCCGGCTGCCTCAGCCAGTGGCTGCGCTCGCGCCGCCGCGCGGTCGTCCTCTTCCTCGCCGCGGCGGCGGCGATCTGCGTCGTCATCCTGACGCGGACCGCGCCCTCGCCGGCGCTGCTCTACGGCGGGGCGGCGGCGCTCGGCGTCGCCTGCGGCTACTGGGCGGTGTTCGTCACCATCGCCGCCGAGCAGTTCGGCACCAACCTGCGCTCGACCGTCACCGGCATCGTCCCCAACCTGGTGCGCGGGGCGGTGCCGCTGTGGAGCTGGCTGATCGCCAGCGCCGCGCCGGCGGTCGGCCTGGTGCCCGCGACCCTCGGCATCGGCCTGGCGGTGCTCGCGCTGGCCCTGCTCGCCGTCCTGCTGCTGCGCGAAACATACGCCGTGCCATTGGACTACATCGAGCGCTAGCGAGCGGTTGCCCGGAACCGGCATCGGTTACAGTTCAGGGCCCCACTGGAGGCTGCATGCTGGTCCACGCCCCCGCCGAGCTGTGCCGCGCCACCGCCGAGGCCCTGGCCGCCGCGCCGCCCGCGCCGCCGATCCTCGTCGGCTTCGACGCGTTCCTCGATGACATCGTCGATGTCGTCGCGCGCCGCCAGGGTCCCGGCCGCTACGAGCGGGTGCCGACGATCGCCGACTTCGGCCAGAAGATCCTCGCCGCCGCCGGCCACAGCGCGGGCATCGGCGCGGTCAAGCGCCTGACCAAGCTCGGCGGCAACGGCCCGATCATGGCCGGGGCCCTGCTCGCCCAGGGCGCGCCGCTGACCCTGATCGGGCCGCTCGGGCAGCCGCTGCACCCCGTGTTCCAGCCCCTCGCCGAGCGCGCGCGCGTCATCTCGCTCGGCGAGCCGGCGGTGACGACCGCGCTCGAGTTCGCCGATGGCAAGATCATGCTGAACTTCAGCGATCCGCTCGATGCGGTCGACGAGCAGCGGGTGCTCGCGGCCTGCGGCGGCGAGGCGGGGTTCGCCGCGCTGTGCCGGGAGGCGCGGGCGATCGCCACCGTCAACTGGTCGCAGCTGCCGGCGATGGACGGCATCTGGCGCTGCCTGGCCGGCATCCTGCGCCGGCTGGGGCATCGGCCGCTGCTCTTCGTCGACCTCGCCGATCCCCATCGCCGGCCGGTCGAGGAGCTGCGCGCTGGCCTGGCGCTGCTCGGCGAGCTCGCGTCCTGCGCCGAGGTCGTGCTGAGCACGAACGGCAACGAGTGCCGGCAGCTGTGCCGCGCCTACGACGTCGCCTACCCGGAGCGCGCGCCGGCCTGGGAGGCGGCGCGCCAGGCCTGCGCGCAGCTGCGCGACCGCCTCGGCGTGGCGCGCGTCGCCTGCCACCTCGTCGACTGCAGCGCCGAGGCCGGCCCCGACGGCAGCCTGGGCCAGCCCGGCTTCTTCGAGCCGCAGCCGCTGCTGACGACCGGCGCCGGCGACCACTACAACGCCGGCTACCTGCTCGGGCTGCTTGCCGGCCTGCCGCCGGCGCAGCGCCTGACGCTCGGCGCCGCGACCAGCGCCTGCTACGTCGCGAGCGGGCG
Source organism: Planctomycetota bacterium (assembly GCA_025055595.1). Taxonomy (GTDB): domain Bacteria; phylum Planctomycetota; class UBA11346; order UBA11346; family UBA11346; genus UBA11346. Next base: position 14,856 of record JANWWU010000062.1, read on the forward strand.
CTCGCCAGCGCGCGCCGAGCTCGTCTCCTGGCTGCGACAGGCCGCCGACCGCAGTCAAGCCGGGCCGCCCGCTGCCGGGGCCGCAGGCTGATACGCGCGCGCCGCCCTTGCCAGCCCTTGCCCATCCACCACCCTCAGGATTCCCCCGTGAGCACCGGTTCCGTCAGCCTCTCGGCGATCACTGCGCTGTGGCCCGAGGTCATCGCCGCGATCCGCGAGCGTACCGCGAATGAGCCGGGCGTGCGCCTCTGGCTCGAGACGCCGCGCGTGCGGCCGCTCGAGCTCGCCGACGGCGTGCTGGTCATCGAATGCCCGACCGCGCTGTGGGCCCAGCACCTGCGCGCGAAGTTCGCGGCAGCGCTGTGCGCGGTCTACGGCGAGCGCCTCGGGCTGCCGATCAGCGATGTGCAGTGCCGGGTGACGCGCGCGGCGCTGCGCGACCACGAGCGGGCGAAACAGCAGGCGGCGCAGCGCGCGCAGCCGCCGGCCGAGCCGCGCCCGCCGGTGCGCGCCCGTCTGCGGCTGCTTGCCGACTTCGTCGTCGGTCCGAGCAACCGCCTGGCCTTCGATGCCGTGCAGCGCCTGCTCGAGGCGCCCGAGGCCCCGATCAACCCGCTGTTCATCCACGGCCCCTCCGGCGTCGGCAAGACCCACCTCGAGCAGGGCCTGGCCCAGGCCTTCCGCGAGCGCTATCCCGCAAGCAAGGTCCTCTACCTGCGCTGCGAGCAGTTCACCAACGACTACATCGAGGCCTGCGCCGGCGGCGCCGAGGCGCTCAACGCCTTCCGCGTCCGCGTCCGCCACCCCGACCTGCTGCTGATCGACGACATCCACTTCCTGTCCAAGGGGCAGAAGGAGCGGACCAAGGACGAGCTGTTCGCGACCTTCGAGCACCTGGCGGCGCACGGCAAGAAGGTCGTCATCACCTCCGATGCCGGGCCGGCGGACATCCGCTACCTCGAGGAGCGCTTCGTGCAGCGCTTCAGCGGCGGCCTGGTCGTGCCGCTCGAGCGGCCCGATCCGCTGGTGCGCTGCGAGGTGCTGCGGCGGCGCGCCCGCGAGCAGGGCCTCGAGCTGCCCGACGAGGTCGTCGACTATGTCGCGCAGCACATCACCGACAGCGTGCGCCTGCTCGAAGGCGCGGTCAACCGCCTGGCGCAGTTCGCGCACAGCTTCGGCCGCGGCGTCGACCTCGCGGCGGCGCGCCACTGCCTGAGCGACCTGCTCGGCCGCGAGCGCGGCGAGGATGCGGTGGCGATGGTCAAGCGCGAGGTCGCCGCCTACTTTCGCCTCCAGCCCTCCGACCTCGAGGGCCGCTCGCGCGCCGGGGCGCGCGCCGAGGCGCGCGCGGTCGCGATGTTCGTCCTGCGCCACATCACCGGCCAGGCCTACGGCGCGATCGGCCAGATCTTCGGCATCCGCAACCACACCAGCGTCCTGCACGCCTGCGACCGCGTCCGCGAGCGCCGCCTGCAGGACAGCGCGCTCGACGAGTTCATCGAGGACCTGATCGCGCGCGCCAAGCGCTGATCATTCGTCCTCGATCTGGGCCTTGAGCACGCTGAGGAAGGCGGCCTGCGGCACCTCGACGCTGCCGATCATCTTCATCCGCTTCTTGCCTTCCTTCTGCTTCTCGAGCAGCTTGCGCTTGCGGGTGATGTCGCCGCCGTAGCACTTCGCCGTCACGTTCTTGCCGTAGCTCTTGATCGTCTCGCGCGCGATGACCCGGCTGCCGATCGCCGCTTGCAGGGCGATCTCGAAGAGGTGGCGCGGGATCTCCTCCTTCAGGCGCTTGATGATCGCCCGTCCGCGGCGCTCGGCGACCGAGCGGTGGCAGATGAAGGCGAGGGCCTCGCAGGGCTGGTTGTGGACGAGGATGTCGACCTTGACGAGGTCGGCTTCCTCGTAGCCGCAGAACTCGTAGTCCATCGTCCCGTAGCCCTGGGTGAGGCTCTTCAGGCGGTCGAAGAGGTCGAAGATCACTTCGGCCAGCGGCATCCGGTAGGCGAGGCGGCAGCGGTGCTGGCCGAGCCAGTCCTGGCGCAGGAAGCGCCCGCGCCGGTCCTGGGCCAGCTGCATCACCGCGCCGATCCGCTCGGCCGGCACGAGGAAGTTGATCTCGACCATCGGCTCCTCGATCGCCTCGTAGCCCTCGCGCGGCAGCTCGCTCGGCGTCGTGATCTCGAGCACGCGCTGCTGGCCGCGCAGGCGGACGCGGTAGGTGACGGTCGGCGCGGTCTGCACCATGTCGAGGTCGTGCTCGCGCTCGAGGCGCTCCTGGCAGATCTCCATGTGCAGCATGCCGAGGAAGCCGCAGCGGAAGCCGTGGCCGAGGGCGCCGCCGCTCTCCGGCGTCCAGACGAAGGAGGCGTCGTTCAAGCTCAGCTTCTGCACCGCCTCGCGCAGCTGGTCGTAGGTGCTGTCGCCGGCCGGGTACAGCCCGCAGTAGACCATCGGCTTCAGCTCGCGGAAACCGGGCAGCGGCTCGGCCGGCCGCTCGGCGTCGGTGATCGTGTCGCCGACCTTGACATCCTGCAGCGCCTTGATCGCGGCGCAGACATAGCCGACCTCGCCGGCGGCCAGGCCGTCGGGGCTCGACTCCATCTGCGGGCGCAGGCGGCCGATGTCGGTCACCTCGTAGGTCCGCTCGCTTCTGATCAGGCGGATGCGGTCGCCGCGGCGCAGCCAGCCGTTCTTCACCCGCACATAGAGGATGATGCCGCGGTAGTCGTCGTAGATCGCATCGAAGATCAGCGCCTGCAGCGGGGCCTGGCGGTCGCCGGCGGGCGGCGGGATGTCGCGGACCACCGCTTCCAGGATCTCGTCGATGCCGATGCCGGCCTTGGCGCTGGCGAGGATCGCGTGCTCGGCGGGCAGGGCCAGCGACTCCTCGATCTCGGCCTTGGCGACTTCGGGGCGGGCGCTCGGCAAGTCGATCTTGTTGATCACCGGCACCACCGCCAGGCGCAGCTGGTCGGCGAGCAGGTAGTTGGCGACGGTCTGCGCCTGCACGCCCTGGCTGGCGTCGACGACCAGCAGGCAGCCCTCGCAGGCCTGCAGGCTGCGCGTCACCTCGTAGCTGAAGTCGACATGCCCGGGGGTGTCGATCAGGTTGAGCTGGTAGACGCGGCCGTCGCGGTGCCGGTAGTCGAGGGTGACGGCCTTGGCCTTGATCGTGATCCCGCGCTCGCGCTCGAGCTCGAGGTTGTCGAGGACCTCGAGCTCCTTGTCCTCCTTGGCGGCCATCGCCCCGCAGCGCTCGAGCAGCCGTTCGGCGAGCGTCGACTTGCCGTGATCGATGTGCGCGATGATGCAGAAGTCGCGGATCAGGTCCTGGGGGTGAGGCATGCCTGGGCGCGCAGGGTGCCGATGGCCGCCAGCAGGCAACGGCGGCGGCGCGCGAGCGCTTGGGTGCGGCGGCGCGCCGCCGATACTCTCGCGCATGGCGACGCCCGCCCCCGCCGCTGCCGGCTCCGACCCGCTGATCGGCGCGCTGATCGGCGCGATCCGCATCCATGCCCGGCTCGGCGCCGGAGCGATGGGCGTCGTCTATCGCGGCCGCCACGAGGTGCTCAACCGCGCGGTGGCGGTCAAGGTGCTCGGCGCGGTGCACGGCGACGCCGAGCGCGCGCGCCAGCGCTTCCTGCGCGAGGGGCAGGCCGCGGCCAAGGTCTCCCACCCCCATGTCGTGCAGGTGCTGGAGGCCGGCTTCTGGAACGGCCAGCCCTACCTGGTCATGGAGCTGGTCAACGGCCACAGCCTCGGCCGCCTGCTCGATGTCCTGGCCGAGCGCGCCGGCAAGCCGGTCGGCCTGCCGGCCGAGCAGGTCGTGCGCCTGGCCACCGGCATCGCGCTCGGCCTGCACGCCATCCACCAGGCCGGCATCGTCCACCGCGACATCAAGCCCGACAACATCCTGGTCGCCGAGGACCGCACGCCGAAGATCGCCGACCTCGGCCTAGCCAAGGAGGTCGCCGCCCCCGAGGAGCTGCGGCTGACCGGTACCGGGATGGTCGTCGGCACCCCGCTCTACTGTGCGCCGGAGGCGATCAGCGACCCGCAGTCGATCGGGCCGGCCGCCGACATCTACAGCTTCGGCGTCACCCTCTTCCACATGCTGAGCGGCCGCCCGCCCTTCCAGGGCGATCACGCCTACTCGGTGATGCGCGCGCACATCGAGGACCGGCCGCCGCCGCTGCGCGCGCTCGCTCCCGAGACCCCGCCGTGGCTGGTCGAACTCGTCGAGTGGTGCCTGGAGAAGGATCCGCGGCGGCGGCCGACGGCGCTGCAGGTCGCCGAGGCCCTGGCCCAGGGCCGGGTGCGGCGCGGCCTGCGCCGCGCCGGCCTCGTCGCGGTCGCCGCCGCCGGCCTGGCGGCGAGCGCGCTCGGCGCCGCTGTCGCCTGGTGGGCGCTGCGCGCCCCGCCCTCGTCCGCTGCCGTCGTTGCGCCCTCCGCCACCCTGCGCCTGGAGAGCCCATATAGCGAGCTGCGCGTGCGCGTCGCCGGCGGCCCCTGGCAGCCGGTGCCCGAGGCCGGCCTGGCCCTGCCCCCCGGCCGGCATCGCCTGGAGGTGCGCAGCGAGCAGCCGGGGCCGTGGCGGCGCTGGCAGGGGGACTGCGAGCTGGTCGCCGGCGGGACGGCGGTGCTCGCCGTCGATCTCGTCGAGGTGCCGGTGCCGGAGCTGCGCCTGGCGATGCCGGGCAGCGGCATGCTCTATGTCGCGGGCGAGGCCGTCGGCCTCGAGTCGGCCTTCAGCGTCGCGCGCGCCGGGCGCTGGCCGCTGGCGCGCTGGGAGGGCCCGCTGTGGCGCACCCGCACCTGGGAGGTCGATGAGCAGGGACAGGCCCGCCTGGTCGCCGAGGCCACCCTGCCGCAGCCCGACGGCGAGGCGCGCTGGAAGCGCAGCGACCGCGATGGCCGGCCGCTGCCGCCGCATCACATCGTCTGCTGGTGGGAGGCCGAGCGCATCCGCCGCGAGGCCGGGCTGCTCGAGCCGCCGGGCTGGCAGGAGCAGGCGCTGCGCCCGGCGCAGCCGGCGCTGCGCCTGCGCCTCGACCTCGTCGAGGCGATCCTCGCCCGCCTCGCGCCGGTCGCCGCGCCGCCCGACCGCAGCGCGGCGCTCGGCTTCTCTGCCGGGCTCAAGCAGCCGCTGTGGTATCGCGACGGCCGCGGGCAGCTGGCGGTGCTCGGCGGCAGCAGCGGCATCACCTCGGGGGCCCTGGTGGTGGTGCCGGCTCCGCGCTGAGCGCAGCGCCGGCGGGCCGCTGCACGGTCGCGGAACGGCTGCGCTTGTGCAAGCAGGAAAACCGCTTATGCTGGGGCAACCCGACCGGAGCAGGTATGCCACAGACGATCTCCAAGCGCCATCTCGCCGACCGTCTCGCCAGCAAGTTGCATCTCTCGCAGGCCGTCGCGGCCAACGCCGTGCAGCTGGTCTTCGATGAGATCGTCGCCGAGCTCAAGGCGGGCAATCGCCTGGAGTTCCGCGATTTCGGCGTCTTCGAGCTGGTCAGCCGCAAGCCGCGCACCGCGCTCAATCCGAAGACGATGCAGAAGGTGCAGGTGCCGTCGCGCACCGTCGTCAAGTTCCGCCCCGGCCGCCTGCTCAAAGGCCTGGTCAAGGATGTGCCGCTGGCGCCGGAGAGCGACGGCGCGCTGCCGGCCGCCGAGGGCGCGACCCCGCCATCGGGCGCGTGAGCCGGTCCGCGGCGTTGTGGGCCTGCTGCTGCGCGGCGCTCCTCATCGGCGGCGAATGGCCGCCGATCACCGTGACCGCCGCGCGCAGCTCCTTCAGCTTGCAGCCCGACCGGGTCAACGAGAGCGAGGATCTGCACCTGCGCTACGAGGCGATCACCCTCGCCTGCGCGCGGCTGCAGTATGTCGTCAGCGCGCTGCCGGGCGCGACGCGCGTGGCCCTGGCCCAGGCCGCCCTGGTCGGTGGTCCGGAGGGCCGGGTCCTCTGCGACAGCGCGGCGACGCGCCTGCCGGAGATCCCCTTCCGCGGCGTCCTGCGGCCGCGCCAGGTGCTGGTCGAGCGGCTGCCGGACAGCACGCCAGCCCAGCTGCGCCTGCGCGTGCTCGCCGAGGACCTCGGCGACATCGCCGGCGAGGTGGTGACGGAGCGCGGCGCTCGACCCCATGTCGCGTGGGCGGAGCGCGCGGTGCTCGAGCTCGTCGCCGCCGCCGCCGACAGCCGCCTCGGCTTCGGCCCCCCGCGCCTGGTCGCCCTGCACCTCTACGGCCGCCCGGGGACCGGCGAACATCCGGCGCGGCCGGCGGTCGTCCTGCGCCTGCGCGCCGCCCCGCCGCCCGAGGCGGCGACGGCCGAGCGCCTGCGCGACAGCCCGCTGGTCGGCATGCGCGCCAGCGGCTTGACGATGAGCCTGCATTTCGACGAGCAGGGGCGCTTGGCGAGCTACGAGAGCGACACCGGCGACTACGCGGTGAGCGACGGTGAGGACTTCGTACCGCGCTTCGGCAGCAGCCTGCCGCGACCGCGGTGAACATCCTGCGCTTTCTGCGCCCGGCCTGCATCGACCTGGCGCTCGCCTTCGCGCCGACCCCGCCGCCCGAGGGCGGCGAGAGCGCCGAGGCGCGCGGCGCGCGGCTGCGCCGCGACAAGGAGCGGCTGCTTGGCGAGCTCGCGGCGCTCCTCGCGCGCTCCGGCGAGATCATCAATGTGCCGCGCTTCGCCAAGGACCTCCTGCACCGCGAGCGCAAGGCGACGACGGCGATCGCCCCCGGCGTCGCCATCCCGCATGTCCGCAGCTATCAGGCGCGCAGCTTCGTCATCGGCCTGGCGCGGCTGCCGCCGCCCGGCATCGACTTCGCCAGCCTCGACGGCGAGCCGACGCGGCTCTTCGTCCTGCTGACCAGCCCGCCGTGGGACGATCGCACCTACCTGCAGGTGTACCGCGAGTTCGTGCAGCTGGTCCAGGACGAGGAGGCGATGCGCGCGCTGCTCGCCGCCGAAAGCGCGCAGGAGGTGTTCAACGCCCTGCGCGCCGCTGCCTTCCGCTGAAGCGGGCGAGGCGGCGCAAGCGGGCGCGCGCCGCCGGCGGCCAGGGCGCGGGCCGGCCGCGCGCGCGCTCGACCCAGACGAGCAGGACGGCGGCGCGCAGCGCCCGCCCGAGCCGCACGCTGAGCTCGGCGCTGCGCTCGCTCAGCGCATCGAGCTCGACGCGGACCGCGACGCGCGCGCCGCCGCGCAGCGGGCGCCGGTACTCGCAGGCCAGCCGCGCGATCACCGGGCAGGCCGGGGCGGCGGCGAGCCGCGCCGGATCGAGGCCGACGCGCGCCAGGGCGAGCTCGAGGCAGCGCAGCGCGAGCTCGGCGAGATGCCCGGCATGCGCCAGGCCCGCGGCATCGGTGTCGGCGAGCGCGATGCGGCAGGGCGGCAGGCGCATGCGCTGATCGTGGCGCGCCGCCGCCGCCTGCCACGATGCGGCCCATGCCCGTCCATGTCCGCTACCTGCACGGCTTCGCCTCCGGACCGAACAGCGGCAAGGGGCAGCAGCTCGGCCAGGCCCTCGCCGGCAGCGTCGCGTCCTACGCCGTCGTCGATCTCGAGGGCGGCGACTTCACCCATCTGACGCTCGAGGCGATGCGCGCGCGGGCGATCGCCGCCTGCCCTAGCGGGGCCCCGCTGCTGCTGATCGGCTCCTCGCTCGGCGGCTGGCTCGCCGCCGAGCTCGCGGCGCGCCGCGCGCTGCCCAACCTCGCCGGCCTCCTGCTGATCGCCCCGGCCTTCGGCTTTACCGCGCGCTGGCAGGAGCGGCTCGGCGCCGACGGCCTCGCCGCCTGGCGGCGCGAGGGCTACCGGCTGTTCTTCCACCACGGCGCGCAGCGCGAGCTGCCGCTTGCCGTCGCCTTCCTCGACAGCTGCGCCGCCGCCGACCCCTGCCCCGGCCCCCCCGGCCGGCCCTGCGTCATCGTCCACGGGCGGGAGGACGAGACCGTGCCGCCGCGCGTCGCGCTCGACTACGCCCTCGCCCACCCCGAGGTCGAGCTGCACCTCGTCCGCGGCGACCACCGCCTCGGGCAGCCGCAGCACATCGCCCTGCTCGCGCACCTCGCGCGCGCGCTGATCGAGCAGGCCGAGCAGCGATGAGCGACGCGGTCCCCGAGCTCAGCCCGGCGCAGGCCGCCCTGCTCGCGCTGCTCGTCGAGCGCGAGGCCCTGTGCTTCGGCGACTTCGTGCTGAAGAGCGGCCGGCGCAGCCCCTACTTCATCAACCTCGGCCGCCTCTGCCAGGGCGGGGATCTCGCGGTGCTCGGCCGGGCCTACGCCGAGACCCTGCGGGCCGCCTATGGCGACGGCATCGACGCGATCTTCGGTCCGGCCTACAAGGGCATTCCGCTGGCGCTCGCCGCCGCCGCCGCCTACCAGGAGCTGGTCGGCCGCCCCGTCGGCTGGGCCTTCGACCGCAAGGAGGCCAAGGCGCACGGCGATGGCGGCTGGCTCGTCGGCCAGCCGCTGTCCGCCGGCCAGCGCGTGGCGATCGTCGACGATGTGCTGACCGCCGGCACCGCGCTGCGCGAGGCGCTGGCCAAGCTGCGGCCGCTGGCGGTACGCGTCGTCGGCGCCGTCGTCGCGATCGACCGCGAGGAGCCCGGCAGCGCCGGCCGGCCGGCGCGCGAGGAGCTGATGGCGCAGGAGGGCTTGCCGGTCGCGGCGATCGTCGGCATCCGCGCCGCCTGCGCCTGGCTCGCTGCCCGTCCGCGCGGCGGACGCTGCGCGCTCGCGGCCGAGGACGCGGCGCGCATCCTCGCCCACCTCGCTGCCCAGCAGGCATGAGCGGGGCCTTCCTCGCGCTGGTCCTCGTCGCCGCCGCCTGCGGGGCCTGCGCCGGCTCCTTCCTCGGCGTCGTCGTCCAGCGCCTGCCGCGCGCGCGCTCGCTGCTCGCCCCGCCGAGCCACTGCGACAGCTGCGGCACCGCGCTGGCGTGGTACGACAACCTGCCGATCCTCGGCTGGCTGCTGCTGCGCGGGCGCTGCCGCTACTGCCGCTTTCCGATCCCGGCCAGCTGCCTGTGGCTGGAGCTGGCGGTCGCGGCGCTGAGCGCCGGCGTCGTCGCCGCCGTCCTGCTGCTGCCGGAGCTGCGCGCCGGCTGGCTGCTCGTCGCCCTGCTCGGCAGCGGGCACCCCGTGCTGGCCGCCTGGCTGCCGCTGCTGGTCGCCGGCAGCGTGCTGCTGCTGCTCGCCTGGCTCCTGGTCGCCGTGGTGATCATCGACTACCGCCACCTGATCATCCCCGACGAGCTCAGCAAGGGCCTGCAGGCCCTGGCCGTGCCGCTGGCGATGCTCGCCGGCAGCAACCTGATCTGGGCCGAGCGCCTGGACGGCGCCCTGGCCGTGCCCTGGGACCCCGTGCACTGGCTGCGCGCCGCCGATGTCCTGCGCGGCCTGCAGCTGGCGCCGACTGCGGCCATCGCCCCGCTGCTGCTCGCCGTCGCCCTCGGTCTGGCGGCGCTCGCCGCTTCCCTGCCGCTGGCCCGCTATGTCTACGGCCACTGCGTGCAGGAGCGCTGGGACGAGCGCGATCACCGCGCGCTGGTGCGCGGGGCCTGGTGGTTCGGCGGCTGCCTGGCGGCCTGGACGCTGCTCGGCTGCGCGGCCCTGCTGTGGCTGCCCTTCCCGCCGGCGCGCGGGCTGTGGGACGCCCAGGCGCTCTTCGCCCAGGCCCTGCTGCAGGCCGTGCTCGGCGCGCTGACCGGCTGGTGGCTGCCCTGGCTGGTCGCGGTGCTCGGCAGCGCCGCCTTCCGCCGCAACGCGATGGGCTACGGCGATGTCAAGCTGTTCGCAGCGCTCGGCGCCTTCCTCGGCCCGCTCGGCACCCTCGTCGCCTTCCTCGCCGCGATCCTCGTCGGCACCCTCGTCGGCATCCCGGCGCGCCTGCTCGGCGCCGGGCGCGAGCTGCCCTTCGGCCCGGCGCTCGCCTACGGCACGGCGCTGGCGATCGCCGCCGGCCCCTGGCTGTGGCCCTGGCTGTGGGCGCGCTGCGTCGCGCCTTGGGTCCTGCCCTAGCGGGCGGCCCACAGGAAGACGAAGACCGCCGCCAGCACGAAGCCGCACAGCGCGAGGATCATCCAGATCCACACCGCGACCCGCAGCCCGTGCAGCTGCCGCTCGAGCGAGGCGATGCGCTCGCGCTCGGCCTGGATCACGGTCAGGATCCCGCTCTTGCTGGTCGGCAGCTCGCCGCGCTTGCCGGCGAGCTCGAGCTTGAGCAGCTCGAGGTCCTTGATGATGTCCTCGGCGGACTGGTAGCGGTCGGCGACCGACTTGGCGAGCATGCGTTCGACGATCTCGACCAGCCGCTCGGGCAGATCGCGGCGCAGGCCGTGCAGCCGCGGCGGCGGGGTGTCGATGTGCGCGCGCATCACCGCCGAGCAGGTCCCGGAGTACATCGTCCGCGCGGTCAGCATGTGGAACAGGCTGGCGCCGAGCGAGTAGATGTCGCTGCGCACATCGAGGTCGCGCTCGCCGCGCGCCTGCTCGGGGCTGATGTAGTCCGGGGTGCCGATCGTCGTCCCCTCCTTCATCAGCGTGCGGTCGAGCAGCGACTGCTGGATGAAGCCGAAGTCGCCGAGCTTCACCGTGCCGTCGCGCATCACCATGATGTTCGCCGGCTTGATGTCGCGGTGCACGATGCCGTGCTGCGAGAGGTAGGCGAGGGCATCGCAGACCTGGCGCGCGATGTCGATGACGCGGTCGACCGGCAGCGGGCCGTCGTGGTTGATCATGTCCTCGACGGTGACGCCGTCGACGTACTCCATCGAGAAGTAGTAGAGCCCCTGGTACTTGCCGACATCGAAGACCTGGATGATGTTGGGGTGCGAGAGCTTGCCGGCGGCCCGCGCCTCGAGCAGGAAGCGCTTGCGGAACTCCTCGTCGTCGGCCCACTTCTGGTGCAGGATCTTGAGCGCGACGGTGCGGTGCATCGACAGCTGCTCGGCGAGGTAGACCTCGCCCATGCCGCCCTCGCCGATGCGCCGGATCAGGCGGTAGCCGCCGATCTGCTTCTTGTGGTGGACGCCGCTCGCCGAACCCGTGCGTTCGTCGCGCAGGATGCGCTTGAGCGCCTTGTCCAACCGCTCCGCGGTCGTCGCATCGAGCATGCCGCTCTCGACCAGCACCTCGCGCAGCGGGCGCCCGCTCTCCTTGGCGCGGTCCATCGCCGCGTCGAACTGCTCGGGCGTGATCAGCCGGCCCTCGATGGCGAGCTGCCCGTAGCGGAAGTTCTCGTCCGGGTGGGTGACCTGCTGGCTGGTTGTCGCCATGCGATGTTCCCACTATCCGCCTCGCACGGCCCTGACCAGCCGCGCCGTTCCCCGCCGGCCGCCGGCATGCCACACGCCCGCGCCCTGCTCTGCTTGCTTCCCGTGCGGCCGCGGCAGGCTGCTGAAATGCATGAGCGCTACCTTCCGACGCACGAATGGGCGCGGGCCGAGGGCGAGGAGGTGGTGATCGGCCTCTCCGACTTCGCGGCGCGCGAGGTCGGCGACGTCGTCCATGTCGGCCTGCCCAAGGTCGGCGCCGAGCTGCGCCGCGGCGTCGCCTGCGCCGAGATCGAGTCGGTGAAGTCGGTGCACGACTTCTACAGCCCGCTCGATGGCACGGTGACCGCGGTCAACGACCAGCTCGCGCAGCGCCCCGAACTCGTCAACCAGGAGCCGCTCGGCGCCGGCTGGTTCGTCCGCGTCCGGCCGGCCTGCGCGAGCTGGGCCGAGGGCCTGCTGACCGCCGAGCAGTATCGCGCCCAGCTCGGGCTTCCCTGAGCATGGTCGGCCTGCGCATCGGTCTCGGCTTCGACATCCACCGCCTGGAGCCGGCGAGCGAGCCGGACGCCGGCATCGCGCTGGCCGGCCTGCGCCTGCCCTGCCCGTGGCGGGTGATCGCGCACAGCGATGGCGATGTCGTCCTGCATGCGCTGTGCGATGCCCTGCTCGGGGCGGCGGCCGCCGGCGATCTCGGCGAGCACTTCCCGGACAGCGATCCCGCGCACCGCGGGCGCCCCTCGGCGTGGTTTCTCGAGCGGGTGCGGGCGCTGCCGGCGCTCGCCCCGTGGCGGATCGCGAATGTCGACATCAATGTCATCGCCGAGGTCCCGCGGCTGGCGCCGCACAAGCCGGCGCTGCGCGCGCGGCTCGCCGAGCTCTTGGCGCTGCCGCTCGCCGCGGTCTCGCTCAAGGCGCGGACCCACGAGGGCCTCGATGCGATCGGCGAGCGCCGCGCGATCGCCGCCCAGGCCGCGGTGCTGCTAATGGCGAGGGAGGCGGCGTGAGCGCGGCCGCGCTCGCCGTGCTCGGCGAAGCCCCGCGCGGCGGCGCCCTTGCCTTCCCCTTCCTGCACCCGGCATGGCTCGGCGTCGGCATCGTCGGCGCGCTGCTGGCGCACCAGCTGTGGCCGCGGCCCTGGTGGGCGGCGCCGCTAGCCGGCCTGGCATTGGCCGCCGCTGCCGCCCTGGCCGGCCTCGTGCCCTGGTTCGGCCAGCTGCAGCTGACCGGCTACGCCGTGCTGATGCTGGCCGGCTTCTTCGCCGCCTGGCGCTGGGCGGCGGCGCGCGCCGCGCGCCTCGGGCTGCCTGCCGACAGCGTGCGCGAGCAGGTCGTGATCGCGGCGATCGCCGGCATCCTCGGCGCCCGCGCCTGGTACGTGATCGAGTACCGCCGCGAGTTCCCCTCGCCGCTGTCCGACTTCGGCGGCTGGCTGTCCTTGGCCGCCGACCTCGATCGCGGCGGCGCCGTGTGGTTCGGCGGCCTGCTCGCCGCGACGCTGGCGCTCGCGGTGCACGCCCGGCGCCGCCGCCTGCCGCCGCTGGCGGTCGCCGATGCGCTGGCGCCGCCGGTGCTGCTCGGCCTGGCGATCGGCCGCATCGGCTGCTTCATCAACGGCTGCTGCTACGGGGCGGCCTGCGCCTGCCAGCTGCCGTGGCTGGTGCTGCGCCACGGAACGCCGGTCCACCCGACGCAGCTCTACGAGACGCTGGCCTGCGGCAGCCTGGCGCTCGTGCTTGGGCGCCAGCCGCTGCGCGTCGCCGGCAGCGGGCGCATCGCCGGCTGGGCGCTGATCGGCTACGCCGCCTGGCGCTTCGTCAATGAGACGATGCGCGGCGACTATGCCGACAAGCTCGGCGCCGGCTTCTCGCTCTCGCCGCTGCATCTGACCAGCGCGCAGTGGTTCGCGTTGCCGCTGGCGGCGCTCGGCGCCTGGCTGCTGTGGCGGGCACGCCGCCACGCCGCCTCCCCCTGCGCCTGCGGCGCGCACGGCGCGGCGCCGCCCGCTGCGGAGCCTGCTGCCGGCCAGGGCGCCGCCGGCGCGGAGGCGGGGCCGCCGCGATGAGCGACCTCGGCGCCACGGAAGCGGCGGCGAGCGCCGCCGAGCCCCCGCCCGACGCGGTGGGCCGCCTGGTCGGGCGCATCGTCGCCGGCTACCGCATCGAGGCCGTCATCGGCGTCGGCGCGATGGGCACGGTGTACCGCGCGACCCAGCTATCGATGCGCCGCCCCGTCGCCCTCAAGGTCCTCGCCGAGCGCTATGCGCGGGACCCGCGCTTCGCCGCGCGTTTCCGCCGCGAGGCTCAGGCCGCCGGCCGCCTGCATCATCCGAACCTGGTGCTGGTGCACGATTCGGGGGAGGCCGACGGCCTGCTGTACCTCAGCATGGAGCTGATCGCTGGCCGCGCGCTGTCGGCGCTGCTTGCCGAGCGCGGCCGCCTGTCGCTGAGCGAGGTGGCGAGCATCGCGCGCCAGGCCCTGGAGGGCCTGGCCTACGCCCATGAGCAGGGGGTCATCCACCGCGACATCAAGCCCGGCAACCTGCTGCTGGCCGCCGATGGCCGCCTCAAGATCACCGACCTCGGCCTGTCGCGGCTGGTCGACGACGACCCCGATCCCTTCCTGACGCGGCCGGGATCCTTCCTCGGCACCCCGCACTATGTCGCGCCCGAGCAGGCGCGCGACGCGCGCTGCGCCGATGCGCGCAGCGACCTCTATGCGCTCGGCGCCACGCTCTACCACCTGGCGTGCGGGCGTCCGCCGTTCTCCGGCGAGACCGCGATGGCGGTGCTGCTGGCGGCGCAGACCCAGCCGCTGAGCTGGCCGGAAGATGGGCCGCCGGCGCCGTGGCGCTCCTGGCTGTCGCGCCTGCTCGCGCGCGATCCCGCACAGCGCCCGGCGGACGCGCGCGCCGCGCTCGCCGAGCTCGAGCGCGTCATGACCGGGACCGTTCGCGCCGCGCCGCCCGCGCCGCGGCGTTGGCTGGCGGCCCTGGTCGCGGCGGCGGTGCTCGGCGGGGCGGCGCTGATCGTCGTCGCCGTGCTGCGCGCGCGCGAGCAGGCCCTGCGCCGCGAGGGGCTGGCGCAGGTCATCGCCGCGCGCCGCCTGTTCGAAGAGCACCGCTATCCGGCTGCGCTCGACGAGCTGCGGCGGATCGCCGAGCGCTTCCCCGATCCCGAAGTGCGCGCGGCCTGCGAGGCCGCGACCGCCCACGGCACCGCCGCCTGGGATGCCTGGGCCCTGCCGCGGGTGCAGGACCTCGAGCGCGCGGTGCAGGCCCAGCTCGCCGCCGGCCGCTACGCCGAGGCCCGCGATGCCCTGCGCGCGGTGCCCGAGACCTGGCACAGCCCCGCCGCCGAGCCGCGTCTCGATGCCCTGCAGGAGGCCTGGGAGACCGCGGTGACGCGCGAGGCCGAGCGCCGCCCCGAATCTCCCGCCCCGGAGCTCCTGCGCGAGTGGCGGGCCCGCGCCTTCGCGGTGTGGCGCCGCCTCGCTGCCGATCCCCCCTCGGCCCTGCAGGCGACCGGCGAGGGCCTGCGCTTCCTCGCCAGCGGCCAGGCCCCCCTGCCGACGCTGCCGCTCCGTCCGCGGCAGTCCGCCATCCGCCTGCGCTGGCAGGGCGGAGGCAGCGGCTTCTGGCGCCTCGCGAGCGCGCAGCAGACCGCGTTCGAGCTGACGGCCGCGGGCGCCCGCCTCGGCGAGCAGCGCCTGCAGCCCGACGCCGACGGCAGCGTCCTGCTCCACCTCGCGCCGCACCGCGATGGCCTGCGCCTCGGCGGGCGCGGCGCCGGCGGTCCGCTGACCGTGTACCTCAGCGGCCCGGCGCAGCTGTCCTGGCAGCTGGTCGATGCCCAGGTGCTGCTGCTGCCCGGGCCGGCGCCGCGCGGCGAGCGCTAGATCTCAGCGCAGCCCGCGGTCGTAGAGGTACTGGTTGACGATGTTCTCGAACAGCTCCTCGCGGCCGCTGCGGCGCTTCGGCTCGCCTTCCTTGATCGCGTACAGCTCCGCCTCCTCGAGCGTCACCTGGCCCTTCAGGACCTTGCTGCCGAAGTCCTTCTTCCAGCCGGCATAGCGCTCGGCCAGCCACTTCGCGCGCAGGCCGTCCTTGCGCATGCGGTCGGCGATGATCAGCGCGCGCGCGAAGGTGTCCATCGCCCCGATGTGCGCGTAGAAGAGGTCCTCGAGGTCGAAGGAGCCGCGGCGCACCTTGGCGTCGAAGTTCAGGCCGCCGTACTTCAGGCCGCCCTGGTCGAGGATGATGTGCATCGCCCACACCGCGTCCTCGAGCACCGTCGGGAACTGGTCGGTGTCCCAGCCGAGCAGCGGGTTGCCGCGGTTGATGTCGAGGCTGCCGAGGCGCCCGGCCTGGCTCGCGACCATCAGCTCGTGGGCGAAGCTGTGGCCGGCGAGCGTCGCATGGTTGTTCTCGATGTTGAGGTCGACGAAGTCGATGTTGTAGCGGCTGAGGAAGCCGAGGACGGTCGCCGCGTCGTAGTCGTACTGATGGGTGCTCGGCTCCTTGGGCTTCGGCTCGATGAAGAAGCGCCCCTTGAAGCCGATCTTCTGCGCGTACTCGTGGGCCATGAACAGGAAGCGCGCGAACTGGTCGGCCTCCTGCTTCATGTCGGTGTTGTAGAGCATGCTGTAGCCCTCGCGGCCGCCCCAGAAGACGTAGCCGGTGCCGCCGAGCTCGACGGTCGCATCGAGCGCGCGCCGCACCTGGGCGCAGGCGTGCGCGAAGACCAGCGGATCGGGGCTGGTCGCGGCGCCGTGCGCGTAGCGCGGATGGCTGAAGAGGTTGGCGGTGCCCCACAGCAGGCGCACGCCCGTCTCCTTCTGCAGCTTCTTGGCGTGCTGCACCAGCGCTTCGAGGTTGGCGTTGCTCTCGCTGACCGTCGCGCCCTCGGGCGCGATGTCGCGGTCGTGGAAGCACCAGAACGGGACGCCGAGCTTGCGGAAGAACTCGAAGGCCGCATCCATCGTGTCGCGCGCGCGCTGCAGCGGATCGCTGGCGGCGTTCCACGGCCGCTCATGGGCCGGGCCGCCGAAGGGATCGGCGCCCGTGCCCTTGAAGGTGTGCCAGTAGCAGACCGCGAAGCGCAGGTGCTGCTCCATCGTTTTGCCGGCGATCTTGCGCTTGGCGTCGTACCACTTGAAGGCCATCGGGTTGTCGGAGTCGGGGCCCTCGTAGGGCACGGGCTTGGTCAGGAATGGGAAGAAGCGGTCGCTCATGGCATACCTCGGCTGATAAGCCAAGCAATCTATGCCGCGGGAGCGGCTCGCCAGCGGCGAGCGGCCCGCCGGCATCGCCGTGTGGCAATCAGCAGGCGGCGCCGGCCTTGGCGCCCTGCGCTCGCCGTTAGGGTGAGCGCGTGTCCGAACCTCCGCGCCCCGCACCGCGCCAGGTGCGCCCGGCGATCCGCGCGATGCGCGGCTATACGCCCGGCGAGCAGGCGATCGACTGCGTCAAGCTCAACACCAACGAGAGCGCCTGGCCGCCGAGCCCGCGCGTGCACGAGGTGCTGCGTGCGGTCGCCGACGATCACCTGCGGCTCTATCCCGACCCGCGCGCCGAGCGCCTGCGCGCCGCCGCCGCCGAGGTCTTCGGCGTTCCGGCAGAGGCGATCCTCGCCGGCAACGGCAGCGACGACTGCCTGACCATCCTCTTTCGCACGCTGCTCGACCCCGGCGACCGCGTCGCCTGCCCCTGGCCGACCTACGGCCTGTACGATGAGCTGGCGGCGATCCAGGGCGTCGCCATCGAGCATGTCGACTGGGCGCGCGACTGGCGGCTGCCGAGCGTCCTGCCGCGCCTCGGCGCCAAGCTGCTGATCCTCGCCAACCCCAACAACCCCTCGGGCACGGTGGTGCCGGTCGCGGAGCTGCGGCGGCTCGCCGACGCCCACGACGGGATCCTGGCGGTCGACGAGGCCTATGTCGACTTCTGCCCCGGGGCCTCGCTGCTGCCCTGCCTGGCCGCGCACCCCAACCTGGTCGTCCTGCGCTCGTTCTCGAAGAGCTACGCGCTGGCCGGCGCCCGCCTCGGCCTGATGTTCGCGGCGCCGGCCTTGATCGAGCAGTGCATGAAGGTCAAGGACAGCTACAATGTCAACCGCCTGACGCAGGAGCTCGGTCTGGCCGCGCTCGCCGACCGCGAGCACCACCGCCAGCTGGTCGAGCGCACGCTCGCCGAGCGCGCGCGCCTGGAGCGCGAGCTCGCCGCCTTCGGCTGGCAGTGGCCGGAAAGCGGCGCCAACTTCCTGTTCTGCCGCGTCGGCGAGCATGCCGGCGAGCTCTATCGCGCGCTCAAGGCCCGCGGCATCCTCGTGCGCTGGTGGGATCGCCCGCAGCTGCGCGAGCACCTGCGGATCAGCGTCGGCACCCCGGCGCAGAGCGATCGCCTGCTCGCCGCCCTGCGCGCCCTGCTCGCGCCATGAGCGAGGTCGTCCCCGTTCCCGCGTTGTGCATCCTCGGCGCCACCGGCTCGATCGGCGCCTCGACGCTCGATGTCGCGCAGCGCCTCGGGCTCCCGGTGTACGCCGTCACCGCCCATCGCCGGGTCGCGGAGCTGGCGGCCTGCGCGGTGCGCGCCGGGGCGCGGCTGGCGGTGATCGGCGATCCCGCGCTCTGGCCCGAGCTGCGGCGCGCCCTGGCCGGCAGCGGGGTCGCCGCCGCCGCCGGGCCGCAGGCGCTCTGCGAGGCCGCGACCGCCCCCGAGGTCGGCGCGGTGGTCGCCGCGATCGTCGGCGCCGCCGGCCTGGCGCCGACGATCGCCGCCGCGCGCGCCGGCAAGCGCCTGTGCATCGCCAACAAGGAGCCGCTGGTGATGGCCGGGCCGCTGGTGCTCGCCGCGGCGCGCGCCGGCGGGGCGCAGATCGTGCCGGTCGACTCCGAACACTCGGCGATCTTCCAGTGCCTGGAAGGGCATCGCGTCGAGGAGGTCGCCGAGCTGATCCTGACCGCGAGCGGCGGCCCCTTCCGCACGGTCCGCGACCTGTCGGCGGTCACCGTCGAGCAGGCGCTCGTCCACCCGACCTGGAGCATGGGGCCGAAGATCACGATCGATTCGGCGACGCTGATGAACAAGTCGCTCGAGGTCATCGAGGCCCAGGTCCTGTTCGGCGTGCCGGCCGAGCGGGTGCGCGTGCTGATCCATCCGCAGAGCATCGTCCACAGCATGGTCGCCTTCCGCGACGGCTCGGTGCTGGCGCAGCTCGGGCTGCCCGACATGCGCACGCCGATCCAGTACGCGCTGACCTGGCCGCGGCATCGCCCCGGCCCGGTGCCGGCCCCGGACTTCGCCCGCCTCGGGGCCCTGACCTTCGAAGAGCCCGACCGCCGCCGCTTCCCCTCGCTCGACCTCGCCTACGAGGCGGCGCGCCGCGGCGGCCTGGCGCCGGCGGTGCTCAATGCCGCCAACGAGGTCGCGGTCGCCGCCTTCCTCGCCGGCCGCGTGCGCTTCCTCGACATCTTCGCGATCGTCGAGCGCGCGCTGCGCGAGCTCGACGATGTCGCCGAGCCGAGCCTCGAGGACATTCTCGCCGCCGACGCCGCGACCCGGGCGCGCTATGCCTAGCCTCCTCTTCGTCCCCAAGGTGCCGCTCTACGAGCGGCTGAGCCCGGAGGCGATCGCCCGCCTCGATGCGACGGGAGCGATGCAGCGCGCGCAGCTCGTCGCCTCCGCCGAGCGGCAGCGGCGCGCGATCGATGCCGTCCGCGCCGCGCTGCTCGCCAGCGGCTGCGCGGTGCGCGAGCGGCGCATCGACGAGCTGCAGCCCGCCGACGCCGCGGGCATCGATCTCGTCGTCACCGCCGGCGGCGACGGCACGGTGTTCAGCGCGCACGCCCTGCTCGGCGATGTCCCCTTCCTCACCATCAACTCCGATCCCGAGGGCTCCTTCGGCCACTACACGCGCCTGACGGCGGACGGCGTCGGCGACCTGCTCGCCGCCTGGCTCGCCGGCCGCGCGCGCTGCGAGGAGCTGCCGCGCCTCGAGTGCCGGATCGGCGCGCGCAGCGTCCGCTTCCTCAACGACGCGCTGTTCACCAACCGCAACCCGGCGGCGATGAGCCGCTATCGCCTCGACGACGGCGAGCGCTGCGAGCGCCAGCGCAGCTCCGGGGTGTGGGTGGCGACCGCCGCCGGCTCGACCGGCGGCATCCACTCGGCCGGCCTCGAGCCGCTCGCCGAGCGCGTGCCGGCCCTGCTCTTCAAGGTCCGCGAGCCCTTCCACGCCTTCGGCCGCCTGCAGGTGCTCGAAGGCCGCCAGGTGCCGCCGCGCGGCCTCGTCCTCACCGCCGTCGTGCCGGGGATGGCGGTCTACATCGATGGCCCGAACATCACGCTGCCGCTGGAGCCCGGCGAGTCCGCGGAGTTTCGCGCCGCCGCCACCCCGCTGCGCCTGCTCGTCCCCTGACGTTGGACTGCCTGCGCGCACCGTCAGCATCGCCGCATGCTCGCCGGCTTCCTCGCCCGCCTCGCCCTGCCCTGGCTGCGCGGCTACGACCGCCCGACGCCGACGCCGGCGGCGATGCGCGCGGCGCAGGACCGCATCCGCGCCCGCCTGGTCGCCGAGCTCGCGCCGCTGCCGGTCGGCCGGGCGCGCGGCCTCGATCGCCTGCCGCTCGACGAGCGGCTGCCCGAGGCCTTCCGCCGCGAGGTCCCGCTCGCCACCTACGCCGACTACCTGCCGCTGCTCGAGCGCGCGGCGCGCGGCGAGGCCGATGTCCTCTTTCCCGGCAAGCCGGTGGCGCTGGCGATCACCAGCGGCACGACGAGCGCCGGCCAGGCCGGCGAGCGCTTCATCCCGCAGTCGCCGGCCCTGCTCGAGCATCACCGCGCCGGCGCCGCCGTCGCCTTCACCCGCCTCGTCGATTGGGTCGGCGCCGACCGCCTGCTGACCGGCCGCCTGCTGCTGATGGGCGGCTCCACCGATCTCAAGCGCAACGCCTTCGGCGTGCCCTACGGCGATCTCTCCGGCATCGTCGTCTCGCTGATCCCCCGCCTGCTGTGGTCGCTCTACGAGCCGGGCCGCGAGATCGCGCTGATGAGCGACTGGGAAGCCAAGCTGGCGGCGATGAGCCGGCGCGTCGCCCGCGCCGACCTGCGCCTGGCCAGCGGCATCGGCTCCTGGATGCTCGCGCTCTTCGCCGCGGTGTGCCGCGAGCGCGGCGTCGAACGGGTCCGCGATGCCTGGCCGCGGCTGGCCGCCGTCGTCCACGGCGGGCACGCGATGGAGCCGCTGATCCCGCAGTTCCAGCACCACCTGCCGAGCGACGTCTGGATGCAGGAGGTGTATCCGGCGAGCGAGGCCTTCATCGCCGTCGGCTGCAAGCCCTGGCGGCTCGGCGATGGTCGGCCCGCTGCCCTCGAGCTGCTCTGCGACCACGGCGTCCTGCTCGAGTTCTGCCCCGACAGCGATCCCCGCCCCGAGGCCTGCGTCGGGCCCGAGGCCCTGGAGCCCGGCGGCGTCTACCGCGTGATCCTGACCACGCCCGGCGGCCTGATCCGCTGGCAGATCGGCGACCTCGTGCGCGCCGAGGCTCCCGGCCTGGTGCGCTTCGCCGGCCGCATCAAGACGCGGCTCAGCCTCTTCGGCGAGCATGTCGAGGGCGATCTGCTGGCGCAGGCCCTCGCCGTCGCCTGCGCCGCGACCGGCGCGCGCATCCGCCACAGCCATGTCGCGCCGGTGCTGCCGAGCGCCAGCGAGGGCCGCGGCGCCCACGAGTGGCTCGTACAGCCCGAGCCCGACGCCCCGCCCTTCGATGTCGCGGCCTTCGCCGAGGCCATCGATCGGCACCTGCGCGCGCACAGCGCCGACTACGACGCCCACCGCGTCGCCCAGCTCGCCGCCCCGCGGATCACCGTCCTGCCCGATGGCGCGATCGAGCGCTGGCTGGCGAGCAAAGGCAAGCTCGGCGGCCAGCACAAGGTGCCGCAGGCCTGGGAAGACCGCACGATCGCCGAGCAGATCCTCGCTGCCCGTTGACGGGCGTCCGGCCGCAAGCTTGGCCCCGCGCCCCGTCGCGCAGCATGCGCGCATGCCCAGCCCGCAGCCCGCGCAAGTCGTCATCCTCGGCGCCTCCGGCGATCTCACGGCGCGCAAGCTGATCCCGGCCCTCGCCGCCGCCTTTCGGCAGGGGCACCTGCACCCCGCCACCCAGGTGATCGGCGTCGCCCGCCGGCCCTGGGACGACGACGGCTTCCGCGAGCATCTGCGATGCGCGGTGCCGTCGCTCGGCGACGAGTTCCTGGCCCGCACCCGCTATGTGCTGACCCACCTCGAAAGCGCCGAGGAGTACCGCGCGCTCGCCGCCCGCCTCGACGCTTTGGCCGACGCCGCGCCCGCCCACCGCGTCTATTACCTGGCGATCAAGCCCGAGCTGTTCCTGCCGACGCTGCGCGGCCTGCACGGCGCCGGCCTGCTGCAGCAAGCGGTGGACGGACCGCGCCGCTGCGTCGTCATCGAGAAGCCCTTCGGCAGCGACCTGGCGAGCGCCCTCGCGCTCAACCATGCCTTGCGCGAGCTGCTCGATGAGTCGCAGATCTTCCGCATCGATCACTACCTCGGCAAGGAGACCGTGCAGAATCTGCTCGTGCTGCGCTTCCGCAACGCGCTCTTCGAGCCGCTGTGGAACCAGAAATACATCGAGCTCGTGCAGATCACGGTCGCCGAGACCATCGGCGTCGAGGGCCGCGGCGCCTTCTACGACGGCACCGGCGCGGTCCGCGACATCCTGCAGAACCACCTGCTGCAGATCCTCGCCCTGATCGCGATGGAGCCGCCGGCCTCGCTCGCCGCCGACGACATCCGCGACGAGAAGGTGAAAGTGCTACGCGCGCTGCGCGGCTTCGCCGCCCTCGACCCCCGCCGCCACATCGTGCGCGGCCAATATGCCGGTTATCGCCGCGAGGCGGGCGTCGACCCGCAGAGCGAGACCGAGTCCTTCATCGCCGTGCGCACCTATATCGACACCTGGCGCTGGGGCGGCGTGCCCTTCCTGCTGCGCACCGGCAAGGCCTTGGCCAAGCGCTTCACCAGCGTGCGCCTGCAGCTGCGGATGCCGCCGCATGCGCTGTTCGGCGCTCCCGAGGAATGCCATCTGCGGCCCAACGCGCTGACCCTGCGCATCCAGCCCAACGACGGCGTCGAGCTCGACTTCGATGTCAAGGAGCCGGGCCCCGGGCTGGTGATCAAGCCCGCCAAGCTCGATTTCGACTACGCCGCGCGCTTCGGCCGTGCCTTGCCCGACGCCTACGAGCGCCTGCTCGTCGATGTCCTCCACGGCGACCAGTCGCTGTTCATCCGCAGCGACGAGATCGAGCACAGCTGGCGATGGATTGACAGCCTGCGCAACGCTATGCGCGACACGCCCTTGTATCTCTACGAGCGCGGCTCCTGGGGCCCCTTTGCCAGCGATGACTTGTTCGGCCCTTGCGAAGGCCGCTGGTGGTGCGGCTGAAGCGCGCGGCGCGTATGCAACGCGGCGCGGCTGTATGACTCTCGGCCGTGCGTCGAGCATGCTACGCGCTGGCGTCTTCGGCGCAGGGCCCCAACCTCCGCTGAAACGAGAGGGGTATGCCATGCTCGCTCGCCCATCTGTCGCTCTGCGTCTCGCTGGTGTCGCCATCGCTGCCAACATCTGCCTGCACGCGCTCGATGTGCCGATCGACGATCCGGTGCAGTATGCCTTTAACCCGGATCTCGGCTACGACACTGTGCGGCCCAAGCAGTGGATTCCCGACGAGACCGACTTCTTCCACAAGTACACGGTGATCAAGCCCGGCGGCACCTCGCCGATGATCAAGAATCCCGTCACGCAGGCGATGTACCCGATCACCAACACCGACAGCACGGCGCTGATGGTCGACTGCCGCGAGAAGGGCTGGATGGGCAGCATCAGCTACATGCTCGAGTACCCGCAGCCGGTCAACCGCATCCAGATCACCTTCGATGGCAAGTGGGATGTTTACGACGCGAACTGGGTGGGCTGGGACGGCGTCCACAACGACATGTACCTCTACAAGGACGGCGTGATCGTTGGCGAGCAGTACGGCTACAACATCACGACCGCGCAGTGGGGCGGGCCGAACTACGGGACCAAGGACGCGAGCAACAACGTCGTGTGGCAGAGCTTCAACAAGGAGTTCACTGGGCTGTCGAACTTGGGCGCCAAGATCGTGCGGCTGCGCATGCTGTACTTCGTGACGGCCTCTGGCCGCGGGTGGCTGAAGAACCTCAAGGTTGAAGCCTGGAATGCGCAGAATCAGAAGATGACGCCGCTGTCGCACGGCTCGCTGGCGCCGCCGACCGACACGACGGGGTGGTGGCAGTTTGCGGGCAGCTTGCTGACGGATGATCCGAGCCGCTTCCAGGCCGTCGATGGCTCGCTGCTGTTGTCGGCGCCGGCCAACAAGCGGGTGATCGTGCAGAACGGACGGCTCGTGTTCCAGGA
>JANWWU010000073.1 GCA_025055595.1 Planctomycetota bacterium
CTTCCGCTTCAGCGAGCTGCCGAGCGCGCGCGCGCTCAGCGAGGCCCTGCAGCGCCTGCGCCAGGGCGCGCTGCTCGCGCCCTGAGGCGCTGCGCGCGGCAGGCCGGCCAGCGACCGAGCGGGCGGCGCTCGCTGCCTCGCTCAGGCCGGCCATCGCTCGCGGCCCTGCGCATCCAGCGGCGCCCGGCCGGCGGGAGATTAGGCCTTGGTGACTGCTGGATGGCTTGCTGGATAGCTAGGAGCTTTCTGCTGGATCGCTCGCATAACCCCTTGTCGTTGCTGGTGCGCCCGGTGGGGATCGAACCCACGACCCAAGGATTAAAAATCCCTTGCTCTGCCGACTGAGCTACAGGCGCAGGGCCGCGGGCGCGGCTGCTGGTGCTGGTAGCAGCGCTCGGATTTGAACCGAGGACCTAAGGCTTATGAAGCCTCCGCTCTAACCGCTGAGCTACGCTGCCGTGGAGAGGCGAATGCTACCAGGCGAGGCGCTGGGACAAGCGGGCTTGCCGGTTGCCCGACCGTTCGCGGCGTGAGAGTGCCGCGGATGCTCACAAGGATTTGCTGGCTGTGCTGCTGCCTGCTGCTGGCGGGCGGGGCATGGGCGGAGACGACGGCAGCGGCGGCGACGCCGACCCATCGCGAGACGGTGATCGGCAACGAGCGGCTGCGGGTGGCGATCTCGACCTTGCGCGCGAGCATCCGCCGCGTCGAGCTGCTCGACATGCGGCCGATCAAGCTGCCGCCGCATGCCCGGGGAGGGCCGCACGAGCTGCCGGACGGGCCGCTGCCGGTGCTGCGCGCCTTCACCGCGCAGGGCAACCATAACTGGATCTATGCCGATAAGGCCGGGCTGACCAGCGAGCCCTGGCAGGTGGTCGAGCAGGGTCCCGACCACGCGGTGTTCGGCTTCGCCGGCGCCAATGGGCTGGAGTGGCGGATGGCCTATCGGGTGCCGAGCGGCGCGCTGCGCATCGAGGTGCAGCTGTCGGTGCACAACCGCGGCGCGCAGCCGGTGCCGCTGGCGATGCATGTGTTCCCGCTCAACGGCGTGCACGGCGACTACCCGCTCAGCGAGTACGGCTATCAGGCGGTGTTCACGCATGCGCCGGGCGCGGATGGTTCGATCAGCAACCACGGGATGCCGCAGCCCGGCAGCGAGATGCCGCTTGGCGAGGCCAGCGCCCTCGAGTTCCTGGGCCTGAAGAGCCGCTTCTTCGCCGCGTGGTGGAAGCCGGCGGCGACGGCGCCGGCGCCGCCGAGCGGCGGGGAGGCGACGGCCGAGGCCCTCGACCGCGTGGCGATGGGCGGGCCGGCGGCGGCGCCGCCGGCCGACTGGTCGGCGCGCGCGCGCGGCTTCATCGGCGACGACGGGCTGCCGCAGGCCCTGATCCACATCGTCTATCAGCCGGTCGAGCTGGCGCCCGGCGCGCGCTGGGAGCGCGCCTGGACGATCACCGCGGCCAGCATGACCAGCGAGCACCTCGCGCTGGTCCCGCAGCGCGAGCGGATCATCAAGTACACCGATGGCTTCTATCGCTTCTTCAAGATCCTGGCCAACGGGATGACCTGGATCCTCGATGCGCTGGCGATCGTCGTCCAGCACTACGGCGTGGCGGTGATCCTGCTGACCATCCTGGTCAAGGCCGCGCTGTTTCGCACCACCTACAAGCAGCAGGAGAGCCTGCTCAAGCTGCAGAAGCTGGCGCCGGAGCTCAAGTACCTCCAGGAGCAGTACAAGAACAACAAGCAGATGCTGGCGCAGAAGCAGATGGAGCTGTTCCAGAAGCACGGCGTCAATCCGCTCGGCGGCTGCCTGCCGGTGTTCATCCAGCTGCCGATCTTCATCGCGCTCTATCAGGCCTTCAGCCACAGCGCCGACCTGCGCGGCACCAGCTTCCTCTGGGTGGCGGATCTCACCCTGCCCGACCAGGTGATCGGGGTGCCGATCGAGGCGCTCGGCGGCTGGGTGCTCTCGCTCAATCCGCTGCCGATCATCTACATCGCAGTTTCGGCGTGGATGAGCTTCAGCCAGCCGCTGCCCGCCAATCCCGATCCGCAGCAGGAGATGATGGCGAAGATGATGCGCTGGCTGCCGATCGTGTTCGGCATCATCTTCTACAACATGCCGAGCGGCCTGGTCCTGTACTTCACGGTGCAGGCGGTGATCTCGACGCTCGAGATCAAGTACATCCGCAAGCGGCTCGGGATGCCGTGATCAGGCGAGGCGCACGCGGTCCTTCGGCGCGTGGCGGCGGATGACGGCGACGAGCTGCTGCCAGGCCTCGCGGCGCGGGTCGCCGGGACGGGTCCGCAGGCCGATCGTGCGCGTCGGCCGGCCGGCCAGCGGGCGGCAGACGACGCCGGGCAGCTGCTCGTCGGCGAGGGCGGGCAACACGGTGCAGCCGTGGCCGGCGGCGACCAGCCGCACGAGCGTGGCCAGCGAGGTCGCGCGGTAGCCGCTGGCGACGCTGGCCTGGCCGCAGAGCTCCAGGGCCTGGCCGCGCAGGCAGTGCCCTTCGTCGAGCAGGAGCAGCCGCTCCTGCGCGAGCTGGGCGGGAGCGATCTCCGCCAGCGACGCCAGGCGGTGACGCTGCGGCAGCGCGGCGAGGAAGGCTTCGTGGTAGAGGGGCTCGCCGCTCATGCCGGGCAGCAGGGCGAGCAGCGCGGCGTCGATCGCGCCGGCCTGCAGGGCCGCCTCGAGCTCGGCGGTGGTCGCCTCGCGCACCCGCAGATCGAGCTTGGGAAAGGCGCGCTCGAGGGCCGGCACCAGCCAGGGCAGGGCGTAGGGCGCGACGGTCGGGATGATGCCGAGGCGCAGCGGCCCGTAGAACGGCGGCTCGGCGCGCGCCGCGTCCTCCACCGCGGCGAGGGCGGCGAGGGCCTGGCGGGCCGCGACCGCGACGCGCTCGCCGACCGGGGTCAGGCGCACGCCGCGGGCGTGGCGCTCGCAGACCTGCACCCCCATGCGCTGCTCCCACGCCGCGAGCTGGGCCGACAGCGTCGGCTGCGTGACCCCGCAGGCGGCGGCGGCACGCCCGAAGTGGCGGTGGTCGGCGATCGCGACGAGGTAGCGCAGGACCGGGATGGTCGTCGCACGGGTGTCATAGATGCCGTCGATCATCGGCATCGACTGTGCGCGCGCCGACGGCGCAGACAACCGCTATCATCCCGTCAGCGCCGGTTGCTGCCGGCGCCGGCGCCCCAACCTGAGATCACGGAGTCGCTATGTCGCAGATCATCGATGCCCTGACTGCCATCCTCGCCGATACCTACGCCCTGGCCGCCAAGACCCATGCCGCGCACTGGAATGTGCGCGGCGACGGCTTCTTCCAGCTGCACACGGCGTTCGGCGAGCAGTACGAGGCGCTGTTCGAGGCCGCGGACGAGATCGCCGAGCGCATCCGCGCCCTCGGCAGCCCGGCCCCGGCCGGCCTGCGCGCGCTCGCGGCGCGCACGAGCGTCGCCGACATCGTCGGCGATGACGGGCGGGAGCTGGCGCGCGCGTTGCGCGATGACCACCGCGCGCTGTCGCGCGCCTGCCTGGCGGCGGCGCGCGCCGCGCAGGAGCGCGGCGACGAGGGCACCGCCGACCTGCTGATCGGCCGCGCCGAGGAGCACGACAAGACGGCCTGGATGCTCGACGCCTACGGGGCGTGACCGCGCTCAGGGATAGAGCCGGTCGCCGTGGGCGGCAAAGGCCCGCGCCTGCTCGGCGAGCCCGGCCTCGATCCGCGCCGCGTCCTCGCGGGCGAGGGCGGAGATCTCCATCGAGCAGAAGCGCGGACCGCACATCGAGCAGAAGTGCGCGTCCTTCGCCGCTTCGGCGGGCAGGCTCTCGTCGTGGTAGGCGAGCGCGCGCTCGGGGTCGAGCGCGAGGTGGAACTGGTCGCGCCAGCGGAACTGGAAGCGCGCGCTGCTGATCGCATCGTCCCACAACCGCGCGTACGGGTGACCCTTGGCGACATCGGCGACGTGGGCGGCGATCTTGTAGGCGATGACGCCTTCGCGGACGTCCTCGCGATCGGGCAGCCCGAGGTGCTCCTTCGGCGTCACATAGCAGAGCAGCGCGGTGCCGTACCAGCCGATGAGGGCGGCGCCGATCGCGCTCGCCAGGTGGTCGTAGCCGGGCGCGATGTCGGTGACCAGCGGGCCGAGGGTGTAGAAGGGCGCCTCGCGGCAGGCCGCCAGCTGCCGGCGCATGTTCTCCTCGACGAGGTGCAGCGGGACATGGCCGGGGCCCTCGATCATCACCTGCACGCCGTGCCGCCAGGCGATCTCGGTCAGCTCGCCGAGGGTGGCGAGCTCCGCGAACTGCGCGGCGTCGTTGGCGTCGGCCTGGCTGCCCGGACGCAGGCCGTCGCCGAGCGAGATCGCGACATCGTAGCGCGCGAGGATGTCGCACAGCTCCTCGAAGTTGGCATAGAGGAAGTTCTCGCGGTGGTGCAGCAGGCACCAGCGGGCGAGGATCGAGCCGCCGCGGCTGACGATGCCGGTGACGCGCTCGGCGGTCAGCGGGATGTGGCGCAGCCGCACGCCGGCGTGGATCGTGAAGTAGTCGACGCCCTGCTCGCACTGCTCGAGCAGCGTGTCGCGGAACAGCTCCCAGCTCAGGGCGCCGATGTCGCCGCCGACCTTCTCCAGCGCCTGGTAGATCGGCACGGTGCCGATCGGCACCGGGCTGTTGCGCAGGATCCACTCGCGGGTGGTGTGGATGTGCTTGCCGGTCGAGAGGTCCATCACGGTGTCGGCGCCCCAGCGGATCGCCCACACCATCTTCTCGACTTCCTCGTGGATCGAGCTGCGCACCGCGCTGTTGCCGATGTTCGCGTTGATCTTGACCAGGAAGTTGCGGCCGATGATCATCGGCTCGCTCTCGGGGTGGTTGATGTTGGCCGGGATGATCGCGCGGCCGGCGGCGACCTCCTGGCGGACGAACTCCGGCGTCACTTCCTCCGGCAAGCGTGCGCCGCGAGGATCGCCGGCGAGGCGGCGCTGGCGCTCGGCCGGCGGCGCGCCGCGGCGGCGCAGGTTCTCACGGTAGAGGTTCTCGCGCACCGCGACGAACTCCATCTCCGGCGTGATGATGCCCTGGCGCGCATAATGCAGCTGGGTCACGCAGCGGCCCGGGCGCGCGACGCGCACCTGGCTGCGCGGGCTGGGGAACGACTCGCACTGCTCGAGGTCGTCGAACGAGCGCAGGCCGTCGTCCTCCGGGCGGCGGCGGCGCGGGGCGACGAGCTCGGTGTCGCCGCGCGCCGCGATCCACGGCTCGCGCAGCGCGGGCAGGCCGCGGCGGATGTCGATCTCGGCTTCGGGATCGGTGTAGGGCCCGCTGGTGTCGTAGACGACGAAGGGCGGCTCGGGCGGCGGCGGCTGCTGCCCGGGCCGCACGCGCGGGCTGCTCAGCGCGATCTCGCGCGCCGGCACCCGACTGCCGCAAGGCCCTGGAAACCAGATGCGCCGGGACCCCGGGAGGGGGCCGGTGGTGACGGAGGGTGCGAGGCGGTCGTGCATATCCATCCCTTCGCGGCTCAGCGCCGGCAGGTTCAGCGGGTTCCGGCGACATGCCGGTCTCGGCAGCCGCAGCGGCTGCTCCCCGTGGACGAGCAGCGCAGCTTGCGCGCCGGCGACGGACACCAAGCGCCGGCGCGCGGCGCTTACACCAGGCTGGCGAGCAGGCGGTTGAAGGTCGCGCTCGGCCGCATCGCGGCGGCCAGCCGCACCGGGTCGGGGTGGTAGTAGCCGCCGATGTCCTGGGCCCGGCCCTGGGCGGCGATCAACTCCTGCTCGATCTCGGACATCCGCGCGGCGAGCGCCTGGGCGAGGGGGCGGAAGCGCGCGGCGAAAGCGGCGTCTTCGCTCTGGCGCGCCAGCTCCTCGGCCCAGAAGCGCGCCAGCCAGGCGTGGCTGCCGCGGTTGTCGAGGCCGCCGAGGGCGCGCGCCGGGCCCTTGTTCTCGTCGAGGTAGCGGGCGTTGGCGCGGTCGAGGGCGGCAGCGAGCAGCCGCGCCCCCGCGTGTCGCTGCCTGCGGCCGAGGTCCTCGAGCGCCGCCTGCAGCGCCAGGAACTCGCCGAGCGAGTCCCAGCGCAGGTAGCCCTCGGCGAGGAACTGCTGCACCTGCTTGGGCGCGGTGCCGCCGGCCCCGGTCTCGTAGAGGCCGCCGCCGGCCATCAGCGGCACGATCGACAGCATCTTGGCGCTGGTGCCGATCTCGAGGATCGGGAACAGGTCGGTCAGATAGTCGCGCAGGACGTTGCCGGTGACGGCGATGACATCGCGGCCGGCGCGGATCGCGGCGAGCGCCTCGCGGCAGGCCTCGACCGGGGGCAGGATGCGCAGCTCGAGGCCCGCCGTGTCGAGCCGCGCCAGCTCGCCCTGCACCGCGGCGATCAGCTCGCGCTCGTGGGCTCGCGCCGCGTTCAGCCAGAACACCGCCGGCTGGCCGCTGGCGCGGGCGCGCTGCACGGCGAGCCGCACCCAGTCGGCGATCGCCGCGGCGCGCGTCAGACAGCAGCGCCAGAGGTCGCCAGCCTCGACGCGATGCGCGAACCACTCGCTGCCGTCGCGACCGATGACGCGGACCGTCCCCGCCTTGGGGGCGATGAAGGTCTTGTCGTGCGAGCCGTACTCCTCGGCCTGCTGCGCCATCAGGCCGACGTTGGCGACGCTGCCGATGACGCGCGGGTCGAGGGCGCCGTGCTGCCGGCAATCATCGATCACTGCCTGATAGACGCCGCTGTAGCAGCGATCGGGGATCACCGCCAGCGCCTCTTGCAGCGCGCCCTGCGCGTTCCACATCCGGCCGCCGTCGCGGATCAGCGCCGGCATCGAGGCGTCGACGATGACATCGTTGGGCGCGTGCAGGTTGCTGATGCCCTGCGCGCTGTTGACCATGGCGAGCGGCAGCTCGGCGAGCCGCGCGCGCAGCGCGGCGAGGGCCGCCGCGCCCTCGCCCTCGGGCAGCGCCGAGAGCCGCGCCTCGATCTCGGCGAGCCCGAGCTCGGGCCGGGCCCCGGCGCGCGCCAGAACCGCCTGATGCTGCTGCCAGCAGTCGGCGAACAGCACCGAGATCGCGTGCCCGAAGAGCACGGGATCGCTGACCTTCATCATCGTCGCCTTGAGGTGCAGCGAGAACAGCAGGCCTTGGGCGCGCGCCTCGCGCAGGGCCTCCTCGTAGCAGGCGCGCAGCGCGCGCACCGACAGCGTCGCGGCGTCGACGATGTCGCCGGCGCCGACCGCGATCTCGCGCTTGAGCTCGATGACTTCGCCGTCGTCGGCGTGCAGGCGCACGCTCAGCGCGTCGTCCGCCGGCGCGGTGCGGCTGCGCTCGCTGGCGAACCAGTCGCCCTCGCGCATCGAGAACACGCGGCAGCGGTTGTCAGCGCTCCAGGCGGCGTTCTTCGGCGGCTGGCGCCGCGCCGCGGCCTTCACCGACTGCGGGCAGCGGCGGTCGCTGTTGCCCTCGCGCAGCACCGGGTTGACGGCGCTGCCGAGCACGCGCTGGTAACGCGCGAGCAGCGCCCGCGCCTCGCCGCTGTCCGCCTGCTCGGGGTAGGGCGGCAGATCGAAGCCCTGGCTGCGCAGCTCGGCGATCGCTGCCATCAGCTGCGGCACCGAGGCGCTGATGTTCGGCAGCTTGATGATCGCCGCCTGCGGCTCGCGGCAGCGGGCGGCGAGCTCGGCGAGGTGGTCCGGGGCGAGCGCGAACGCCGCGAGGATGCGATGCGCCAGCGAGATGTCGCGCGCTTCGACGCGGACGCCGGCGGCGGCGCAGAAGGCCTGCACGATCGGGAGCAGGGAGGCGGTCGCCAGCGCCGGGGCTTCGTCGGTCTGCGTCCAATGGATGACGGGGGCGGAA
This sequence comes from Planctomycetota bacterium, assembly GCA_025055595.1. GTDB lineage: Bacteria > Planctomycetota > UBA11346 > UBA11346 > UBA11346 > UBA11346. Next base: position 7,858 of record JANWWU010000073.1, read on the forward strand.
TCGAGCATGGAGGCATGCTGCGGACGCAGCCATCGACGCAAGGCGATGCGCATCTGGCATGCCTGAGCCGTGCTTTACGATGCAGTAAGGATGCCGTGGTTCAGCCGCAAGCAGGAGCCGAGCCCGGAGGAGCTGGCGGCGCGCGCTGAAGCCGAACGCAAGGCGGCGGCCGACGCCGAGCTCAAGAGACGCATCGCGCTCGCCCTCGAGAAGGATCCGGCGCACCGCGTGATGACGGTCGACGGCCTGCACTGGATCTGCCCCTACACGCTGAAGCTGATTCCCGCGGCCTTCGGCTTCCAGGAGGCCGCCGCCGAGTACCTCTTCCGCGAGCGGCCCTTCGCCGGCGGCGTCAAGCCGAAGGCGCTGCGCGAGCTGCTGACCGAGCGCTGGCGCTTGCATCTTTCGGGCGCGGGCGAGTTCGAGCCGCGCCTGCGTCTCTTCGGCCCCGATGGCCGTTGGCTCAACCCCTACACCGGGCAGTGGCAGCGCCTGCCGCTGCGCACCGGCGTGACGCCGGCCGAGGCGACCGACGCGATCGCCGCCGCCCTCGCCGAGTGCCGGGAGGCGAATGCCGGCGGCGAGCTGCTGCCGCTCGAGCGGCTGCGCGAGATCGAGGCCAAGGCCCTGCGCGAGCACAAGGAGGCGCCCGACGAGGCGAAGGTCGTCGGGGTCACCAAGCGCATCTCCGGGCGGCGCACCGAGGAGCTCGGGAAGCTCGCCGGCGGCGATCTCGAGCGCGCCAAGGGCATCCTCGACAAGATGCTGGCCGAGATGCCGGACATCCCCGGTTTCGGGCTCGCCGTGCACTACGAGCCGCAGGAGCAGATCGGCGGCGACTTCTTCGCCTGCCTGCCGCTCGGCGACGATCGCTACTACCTGGCGGTCGCCGATGTCGCCGGTCACGGCGTGCAGGGTGCGCTGATCGTCGTCGCCGCGCTCAAGGCCTTGCGCTTCATCATCGGCGAGACCAGCGACCTCGTGCAGATCGCCTGCCGGCTCAACGAGAGCGTCAAAGCCGACCTCCTGCATGGCCAGTTCATCACCTGCTGGATGGGCATCCTCGAGGCCGGGCCGCGCCGCCTCACCCACCTCTGCTGCGGGCACACGCCGCTGGCCATCGCCAATCCGCGCAGCGAGCCGCTGGTGCGGCGCATCGCCGGCGGCAAGGCGCCGGCCCTGGGGATGATGGCGCCGGCGCTGTTCAACCGCGCGGTGCGCCCGATCGTCACCGAGCTGCAGCCGGGCGACCTGGCGATGCAGTACACCGACGGCCTGACCGAATCGAAGAACGCCGCGCAGGAGGAGTTCGGCGACCTGCGCGCGATCGGCGCCCTGGTCGGGGTCTGCGATCGCGCCTACGACGATGCCGTCGACCGCATCGCCGCCGATGCCCGCCGCTTCGCGCTCGGCAGCTTCCAGGACGATGTGACGATCCTGCTGCTGCAGTGCGATCCCCCGCGGCCCGACAGCGGCGAGCCGGGCGAGACGCGCGCGATCTAGGAAACCGCTGTGCATGCTTCCGTCTCCTGCGCTTGACCGGACGCGGCGAACGCGTGACTGCCGGTGCAAGGAGAACCCATGACCCTGATCCAGAAGCCAGCCCCCGACTTCAAGGCGACCGCCGTCATGCCCGACGGCTCCTTCAAGGAGATCAAGCTCTCCGACTACAAGGGCAAGTGGGTGGTGCTGTTCTTCTATCCGCTCGACTTCACCTTCGTCTGCCCGACCGAGATCGTCGCCTTCAGCGACAAGATCAACGAGTTCAAGGCAGTGAACGCCGAGGTGCTCGGCGTCAGCGTCGACAGCCAGTTCACCCACCTCGCGTGGCGCCAGGTCCCGCGCAAGGAGGGCGGGCTCGGCGACCTGCAGTACCCGCTGATCGCCGACCTGACCAAGGCGATCGCCCGCGACTACGGCGTGCTGATCGAGGAGGCCGGCATCGCGCTGCGCGGCACCTTCATCATCGATCCCGCCGGCGTCGTGCGCGCTGCGCACATCCACGACCTGCCGGTCGGCCGCAACATCGACGAGGCGCTGCGCGTGATCAAGGCCTTCCAGTTCGTCGAGAAGCACGGCGAGGTCTGCCCCGCCGGCTGGACCGAGGGCAAGCCGACGATGAAGCCCGACCCCAAGGGCTCGAAGGCCTACTTCGCCAGCGTCGCCAAGTGAGCGCTCGCCGACGCGCGGCGCGAGGACCCCGACGGCCGGCGGCGACGCCGGCCGTCGTCACGTCGGCGGACGGCGCAACCACGCGTCGATGTGCCGGGCCGCGGCCTTGCCATCGCCCATCGCAAGGATGACGGTGGCGGCCCCGCGGACGATATCGCCGCCGGCGAAGACTCCGGGCAGCGAGGTCATCATCCGCTCGTCGACCTCGATGCGGCCCCAGCGGTCGAGCTTGAGCCCGGGGCAGGTGGAGGTGAGGAGGGGGTTGGCGCGGGTGCCGATCGCGCTGATCACGACATCGCAGGGGATGACGAACTCGCTGTCGGGAATCGGCTCGGGCCGGCGCCGTCCCGAGGCATCGGGCTCGCCGAGACGCATGCGCTGGCACGCGAGGCCCGTCACCCAGCCCTCTTCGTTGCCGAGGATGCGCACGGGCGCCACCAGCAGCTCGAAGCGGATGCCCTCCTCTTCAGCGTGCTGGATCTCCTCGGCGCGGGCCGGCATCTCCTCGCGCCCGCGGCGATAGGCGATGATCGCCTCCGTCGCGCCCAGCCGTTTCGCGGTGCGCACGGCGTCCATCGCGACATTGCCGCCGCCGACGACGACGACGCGCTGGCCGCGCAGGACGGGGGTGCGAGCGCGGACATCCCAGGCGCCCATCAGGTTGACCCGCGTCAGGTATTCGTTCGCCGAGTACACGCCCTTGAGATGCTCGCCCGGGATGTTCATGAACTGCGGCAGGCCGGCGCCGACGGCGATGAACACCGCATCGTGCGTGCGGCGCAGCTCGTCGAGCGTGTAGGTGCGGCCGATCACCGCATTGAGCTCGAAGCGCACGCCGAGGCGCTGCAGCCGTTCGACCTCCTGCTCGACGATGCGCTTGGGCAGGCGGAACTCGGGGATGCCGTAGACCAGGACGCCGCCCGGGGTGTGGAAGGCCTCGAAGACGGTGACGGCGTGCCCGCGGCGCGCCAGCTCGCCGGCGGCGGTCAGGCCGCCGGGGCCGCTGCCGATCACCGCCACCCGCTTGCCGCTCGGCGGCGCCGGCGGGCTCTCGCCCGCCCCCCGCTCCCGGGCCCAGTCGGCGACGAAGCGCTCGAGGGCCCCGATGGCGACCGGCGTACTCTTGACGCCGCGCACGCACTGGCTCTCGCACTGGGTCTCCTGCGGGCAGACGCGGCCGGTGACCGCGGGCAGGCAGTTGTCGGCGAGCAAGGCCTGGGCCGCGGCCGCGAGGTCGCCGCGCGCGATCAGCTCGATGAAGCGCGGGATGTCGACCGCGACCGGGCAGCCGCTGATGCACTTGGCGTTCTTGCACTGCAAGCAGCGCTCGGCCTCGAGCTTGGCGAGCGCGGCGTCGTAGCCGAGGTTGACTTCCTGGAAGTTGCGGACGCGCTCGGCCGGCGGCTGCGCCGGCATCTCTTGGCGCGGGATCGCGAGGCGTTCCTTGGGACTCAGGGTCATGGCTGGTTCCGCGCCGGCGCGCCGGCGGCGCGCGCCCGGCACTCCTCCTCGGCGCAGGCTGCGCGCTCGAAGGCGCGGTAGGTCGCAAGGCGCTGCCGCAGCTCGGTGAAGTCGACGAGGAAGCCGTCGAACTCCGGGCCATCGACGCAGGCGAAGCGGACCTCGCCGCCGACCGTGACGCGGCAGCCACCGCACATGCCGGTGCCGTCGACCATCACCGGATTGAGCGAGACGATCGTCGGAATGGCGAGCGGCCTGGTCACGGCGACCACCGCCTGCATCATCGGCACCGGGCCGACGGCGTAGACGATGTCCGGCCGTCGCTCGGCGCACAGCGCGCGCAGCTCGTCGGTGACCAGGCCCGGTCGGCCCCAGCTGCCATCGTCAGTGCAGACGCGCACCTCGCCGAGGCGGGCGAGCTCCTCGTGGTAGATCACATAGGGCCGGCTGCGCCCGCCGATGATCGAGCAGAGGCGGACGCCGGCGCGATGCAGGGCCTCTGCGATCGGGTGGACGACGGCGGTGCCGACCCCGCCGCCGACGCAGACCGCGAAGCCCTGCGCGATCAGATGGGTCGGGGAGCCGAGCGGTCCGGCGATGTCGCGGATCCAGCCCCCGGGCGGGGTGGCGACGATCGCGCGCGTGCTGAAGCCGACGGCCTGCACGACCAGCGTGATCGTCCCGGCCGCGGGATCGGCATCGGCGATCGTCAGCGGGATCCGCTCGTGGCCATGGTCGAGCCGCACGATCACGAACTGGCCGGGCCGCCGCGCGCGCGCGATCGCCGGGGCCTCGACGACCAGGCGGTGCACAGCTGGCGCCAGTTCCTGATTGCTGACGACGCGATGCATCGCTGCGCAGCTTGCGAGGGTCCGGGGACCGTCAAGGCGACGGACGCTCAGAAGCTCGACGGATGCGCCGCGGAACTCGCTTCGTCGGGCAAGCGGCCCTCCTGGCGCAAGGCGCGTTCCAACCACTGGGTCGCGTGGATGCCGACGGCCAGCGCCGCCGCCGTCGCCAGCGGCCCGCCGCTGAGGCCGACGCCTTCCGCGCTCCATGCCCCGTCCTCGGCGAGGCGCAGCCAGAACCAGCCGCGGTCGGTGGTGGCCCGCAGGTCGAGCGGCAGGGCGACCGCCTGCGGCGCGCCGAGCGCGACGAAGAGCGGCACGGCGAGCTGGGCGAGCGTGGCCCAGAAGCGGCCGCCGCGGTCGATGGCGACCAGCACCGCGCGCTTGGGCAAGCGCTCGATGGCGGCTGCGACCTCCGGCTGGGCGGTGAAGCCGGGGCGCAGGCCCTGCCAGGCCTGCAGGCCCTGCGGATCGGTGGTGACGACGAAGCGGCCATCGTTGGCGACGCCGGCGCTCAGCGGCAGCAGTCCGATGAAGCCGCTGACCGTGGCGCCCTGGCGGCGCAGGCGCCAACGCTCTTGCAGGGCAGCGAGCCAGCGCTCGGCGAGCTCCGGCGCCAGCGGCCAGGCCAGCGTCAGGGCGGGGAAGGGGGTGCCCTCGTTCAGCCAGAGCAGGCCCTGACCCTGGCTGGCGGCCAGGGTCTCGGCGAGCGTCGGCAGGTGCTGCCTGGCGAGCAGCGCGTCGAGCGCCGGCCGCCACTGCGCGTGCCCAGGAAGGGCCGCGACCAGCTCGGGCTCGAGGCGCCAGGCCATCGCCCACAGGGTCGTCGCGGGCAGGCGCTGCAGCTCGCTGGCATCGACGGCGCGCAGGCGACGCGCGGCTTGCTGCGAGGCCGCGTTCGCCGCCGCCTGCCAGCTCTCGCGCAGGCCCAGCGGGTCGAGCTGCCACTGGACGCGGACGCTGGTGTCGGCGATGCGGGCTTCGAGGACGGCGTCGGCGGCCGGCGCGGGCGGCGCCGCTCGACCGAGCCGCGGCGTGCCCTCCGCCCACCAGCTGAGCACCGGCCCGAAGGCGGCGAGCTCGCCGTACGGCAGCTGCGGCTGCAGAGCCGCCAGCAGCGGGGCGGCATCGCCGTCAAGGCCGACGCTGATGGCGAGCGGACGCCAGGGGGCGTCGGCGCCGGCCGCCGCGACGCGGCGAAGACGGCCGAGCAGGGCGGGACCATCGGGCAGGGCGGCTGCGAGGCGGCCCCGCCACTCGCCAAGCAGGATGCGGCCCCAGCTGCTGTCGAGCAGGCGGGGGTAGGGCGTGCGCGACCAGCGTTCGGCGCTCGCCGGGATGTCTGGGGCCTGGAGGACGAGGGCGGCGTCGGCTGGCAGGGCCGCCAGCGGGCTGGGCTCCCCGGCGAGCACGGCTGCGGCCAGCGCCGAAAGCAGAAAGAGGCGAGGCATGCGCCGAGGATAGGCGGCTCGGCGCCCGTTCAGCGGGAAAGGCCCTGGCAGCGGGAGCCGTGTGCGCATGCTGCCGCCGTGCGTTCGTTCGCGCTGTGGCTGGCGGCCCTGATCGTCGCTGAGGCCGCGACGGTCGTCGACTTCGCTGGCCAACGCCGCGAGCTGCCGGCGCTCAGCGCCGCCGATCTCGCTGATGCCGATGTCGTGATCCTCGGCGAGGGCGCGCCGTGGCGCGCGCGCAGCACCGAGCGCGGGCTGTGGCTGGTCGACGGCTCGTGGCTGCCCGTGCAGTCGCTCGAGGCCGAGGCGCAGCCCGATCGCCTGCGCGTCGCCAGTCCGCTCGGCACGCTGTCCCTGCCGCTCGACCTCGTGCTCGGCTGGGGCGAAGACCTGCCCGCGGGCGACGGCGATGCGGTGCAGCTGGCGGGCGGGCTGCTGAGCGGCCGCGTGCTCGGCATCGTCGAGGGCCAGCTGCGCTTCGGCACGGCGCTCGACCCCGAAGCGATCACCGTGCCGCTGCCTGCCGTGCGCGCCGCGCGCCTGGCGCAGCCGCTGCGTCCAGCAAGCGGCCTGCGTGTGCACGCTGTCCTGCATCCCGAGCGGCCGCCGCTGGCGCTGGTACCGGTCGGCGACGGCTGGGCGCTGGCAGCGGCGCCCGAGATCCAGGTGCGGACCGCGCCGCTCGGTTCCCTGCCGCTGCGCGTCGAGGGCGGGCGTCGCGTCTACCTCTCGGAGCTCGAGCCGGAAGAGGTCCGCGAAGAGGGGGCCTTCGGCGTCGTCTGGCCCTACCAGCGCGATCGCGGGCTGCACGGCGAAGCGTTGCGCCTCGGCGGTCAGCTCTTTCGGCGCGGTCTGGCGGTGCACAGCGCCGCCCGCCTCGGCTGGCGGCTCGGCGAGCGCTACGCGGCGCTGCGCGCGCTGATCGGGATCAGCGAGACCGTGGCCCCGGAGGGCGACTGCCTGGTGCGCATCGAGGGCGATGGCCGCGTGCTGTGGGCCGGTCGGCTGCGCGGCGAGGCGGCGCCGCAGGCCCTCGATCTGCCGCTTGCCGGCGTGCAGCGCCTGCTGCTCGTCGTCGAGCTCGGCGAGCGCTACGACATCGGCGACCATGTGCTGCTCGCCGATGCCTACCTCGTGCGGCGCTGAGCGCGCAAGCTGCGGCGGAAGCCCGGTGCCGGCCGCCACCGCCGCGCATCATCGGCGGCGGAGCGCCGATGCTGACCTTGACGCGTCGCTTCGTCTTCAGTGCCGCCCACCGTCTCGCGTCGCCGACCCTCGACGCCGCCCAGGCCGCTGCCGCGTTCGGCGACTGCCAGCGCATCCACGGTCACAACTTTCGACTCGAAGTGACGGTGACCGGGACCCCCGACCCCGCGACCGGCTTCTTCTGCAATGTGCTCGAGCTTGAGCGCCTAGTCCGCGAGCTCGTCGTCGCGCCCTGCGATCACCGGCTGCTCAACGAGGTGCCGCTGTTCGCCGGCGTGCCGCCGACGATGGAGATGGTCGTGCAGGTGCTGTGGCGCGTGCTCGAGGGCCCGCTCGCGGCGCGCGGGATGCGGCTGGTCGCCCTCACTTGGGCGGAGACGGAGGATCACTGGGTGCGCTTGGAGGCTCCGGCGACGCCGGCGGAGCCTCGGACGGCGGCGCCCGCTTGACCCAGCCGCTGTCGACATTGACCCACAGCACCCGCTCCGGGCCGGCGAAGCGGACGATCCACCAGCGCCGGCCCGCGGCGTCCGGCGCGCTCGGCCCCTCGACGCCGATCGGATCGCCCCAGGCCAGCCCATCGCGCAGGCACCAGTTGCGCGCTGCCGCCGAGGCCTCGACCCGCGACAGCGGCATGCGCGGCTGGCAGGCGGCAAGCAGCGCGGCGGCGACGAGGATGGGGAACGGAGCGCGCAGCATACGGCTGTCTTGGCCGGCAGCGCAAGCTTGCAATGACGGCGCTTGGTCGCTCGCCGACGGCTCCTACGGTCACTGCATGCGCAGCTACCTCCACGACATCCCGACCGGCCGCGACATTCCCTACATTCTCAACGCGATCATCGAGATCCCGAAAGGCTCCTCGAACAAGTACGAATACGACAAGGATCTCAACATCTTCCGCCTCGACCGCACGCTGTACAGCCCGGTCCACTACCCGGGCGCCTACGGCTTCTTCCCGCGCACGCTTTCGGAAGATGGCGATCCGCTCGATGTCGTCGTCATCGTCGAGCATGACACCTTCCCCGGCTGCCTGATCGAGGTGCGGCCGGTCGGCGTGCTGGTGATGCGCGATGACGCCGGCCTCGACCACAAGGTGCTGTCGGTCCCGGTCAACGATCCGCGGCTGCGCGATGTCCACGGCCTGCAGCACCTCGCCAAGCATTATCTCGCGGAGATCGACTATTTCTTCAACATCTACAAGGAGCTGGAGGGCAAGCAGGCCGACACCTACGGCTGGGAGGACCGCCTGGTTGCGCACCAGGTGATCAAGGAGGCGGTGCAGCGCTACCAGGACTTCAAGGCCGGACTGATCGATCGCTGGAATCGCCCGACGGCGAAGGGGCGTCGCGCCAAGGTCAAGATCATGAAGACCGAGCTTTCCGAGCATCAGCTGCTGAGCGTCGCCAAGCTCAGCCAGCGCGCCGACGCCGAGCGTGCGACCAGCGTCTACACCGCGGCGACGCATGCTCAGCGCCGCGCCCGCAAGGGCGCGGCGCACGGCAAGCCGCAGCAGGCGGCGCACAATGGCGCGCCGACGGCCGACGATGGCGCGCCGGCCTGAGCTGCTCGGCCTTGGACGAGCGCTGCTTGCGGCCGCAGCGGCTGCGAGCGCCGCTGCCGAGACGACGACGGCGGCCGTGCAGCCCTACCCGCTCGCTGTCTGCCTGGTCTCGCGCGAGCCGCTCGGTTCAGCCCCGCGCGTCGTCGTCCACGAAGGTCAGGAGATCAAGCTGTGCTGCGGCGCCTGCCTGCGCCGCTTCGAGCGCGATCCCGCATTCTACCTCAAGCGCCTGCGCGCCGCGGTGGGCGAAGGGGCTCAGGACGGCGGCCGCTGACGGCGATGCTCCCCTGTCTGCCGCTGCAGGGCGGCGAAAGTCGCATCTGACTCGTCGCGCTCAGGTTCGTCGCGTTGCACGATCGCCAGGGTGCGCGCGAACATCGCCTTGGAGAACGGCTTCATCAGCAGGCGGGTGTAGCGGTCATAAGTCGCGGAGCTCGCGCCTTCGGTGAAACCGGTCATCAGCACGACGGGCCGGCGGTCGCCCTGCTCGCGCAGGCGGCGCAGCAGCTCGTTGCCGCTGCGGCCGGGCATGACGCAGTCGAGGACGATGATATCGTAGCGGCGAGCAGGGTCGCTGAGCAGGGCCTCGGCCTGCGTACCGTCGGCGGCCGTTTCGACTTCGTAGCCGAGCTGTTCGGCCATGCGCTGCACGGTCTCGCGCATCAAGGCATCGTCGTCGGCGACGAGCAGCCGGCGCTGGCCGCGAACGGGGACGATGTCGCTCGAGGTGCGGGTCGATGGCGGACGATCGGCGACCGGCAGCCACACGGTGAAGGTGGTGCCGACCCCGGGCGCGGAGCGCACGGCGATCTCGGCGTTGCTGGCGCGGCAGATGCCGTGGACGGCGGCCAGGCCCAGCCCGTGGCCGTGCTGCTTGGTCGTGAAGAAAGGTTCGAAGATCCGCCGCTGGGTCTCGGCGTCCATCCCGCAGCCCTGATCGATGACCTCGAGCCGCACGCGCTCCGGCCGCTCCTCGTCGCGGGCGATGCGCACGGTGACCGTGCCGGGCCGACCCTCGTAGGCCTCGGCGGCGTTGACGATCAGGTTGATCAGCACCTGTTGCAGCTGGGCGGGGTCGAAGAGCACGGGCGGCGGCTGGCCGTGCGGTTCGACGCGGATCGCGATGTGCGAGCCGACCGTGTGGCGCAGCAGGTCGGCGAGCACGCGGCACTCCTCGACGAGGTCGAGCGAGCGCACCTCGATCGTCCCCTTGCCGGCGTAGGCGAGGATCTGCCGCACCAGGGTGGCGGCGGTGTCGGCGGCCTTCAGTACCCGCTCCAGGGCCGAGCGCGCGGCGTGCTCCGGCGGCAGGCGCAGGAGGGCGAGCTCGGCGTTGCCGCGCATCGCTCCCAGCAGGTTGTTGAAGTCGTGCGCGATCCCGCTCGCCAGCAGCCCGAGGCTCTCGTGGCGCTGCGCGGCCTCGAGGCGGCGCTGGGTCTCGAGCAGGGCCTCGTTGGCCTCGGCTTCGGCGGTCAGATCGATGATCAGCCCGTCGAAGGCGGGACCGCCGCCCGCTTCGCTGCGCGGCAAGGCGTGGATCAGCAGGTGGCGCGGGCGCTCGTGCTCGGGGTGCAGCAGCCGGAAGCGGTGGCGCCACGCTTCTCCCGTCGTCGCCGCGGTCTGCACCGCGATGATGAAGGCCTTGCGATCGTCATCGTAGATCTGCCGCAGCAGCTGGTCGGGATCCTTGCGGTAGACGCTCAGCGGGTGCCCGAGTACGGAGGCGATCGACGGGCTGGCGCTCTCCAGGACGATCCGCGAGCCCTGCTCGATCGTCGCGCGGAACACGCAGAAGCCCTCGGCGAGCTCGAGCACATGCTGGTGCATCGCGTGCAGGGCGCTGAAGCGGCGCCGCAGCAGCCAGAAGGCGATCACCATGCCGGCGCTGGCGCCGCCGGTGATCGCCAATGCGAACAGCAGCACGCGCTGCCAGGTGTCGTCAGGATCCGGCTCGATCCAGATCAGATCCGGCCGCACCAGCGCCGGCTGCCCGGCGGTGCGCAGGGAGCCGGCGATCGCCTCGAGACGGGCGCGATTGATCGTGCCCAGCGGCACCATCGTCCGATTGATCAGCTCGGCGACGACCCGCGCCTCCTCGCGCAGGATCTCCTCGGGCTGGTCTTGATGCGCGCTCGGCCACTGCCGGCGGATGGCCGCAACCATCTGCTCGGGATGGTCGAGGGCCCAGTTCCAGCCGCGCAGGACGGCGCGGCGCAGGCGGTGCACGAGATCGGGCCGCGAGCGCCAGAGATCGCCGCGGCAGACCAGCGCGTCGCCGAAGAACAGCTCGCTGTTGCCCTCGAACACCGTCAGCGGCCGCGTCTCGACGCCGAGCCGCCGCAGGCGGTACGGCTCGTTCGTCACATAGGCCGGCAGCACATCGAACTCGCGGGCCGCGAAGCGCTCGAGGTCGCCGACGCTGCGTCGCCGGGGAAAGATCTCCTCCGGATCGCGGCCGAGCGCCGCGAGACCGAGCCGCAGCTCGAGGCCGATCGGCTGCGGGCCGAGCAGGCGCGCCTGGGGATCGCTGATCAGATCGGCGAGCGTGCGGTAGCGGCTGTCGGCATGGACGAGCATGACGCGCGGGTAGCGCTGCATGATCACCGCGACCAGCGCGACGTCGCGACCCTTCGCCCACTCCAGGATCAGACCGCTGTCGTGGATTGCGAACTGCGCGCGGCCCTGGCTCAGCTCCTGCAGCGGATCGAGGCCCGGCGTGCGCTCGACGATCTCGACCGCCAGGCCCTCGTCGGCGAAGTAGCCGCGCAGCTCGGCGGCATAGATCCCGGCGAACTGGAACTGGTGGAACCAGTTGAGCTGCAGGCGCACCCGCTCGGGCTCGCCGCCCCAGGCGCAGACTGCGAGGAGCACCAACGACCATGCGCGCCACAGCATGCTTCGAACATACTGTACGCTGTCGCCAGCGGGCAAGTACAGGCCGAGCGCTCACCACAGGACCTCGGCCAGCGCTGGCCGGCCGAGTGCGAGCGCGAGCGCGCGGTCGAAGCCGACGGCGACGCCCGCGCAGGCCGGCAGGCCCTCGGCGAGCATCGCATGAAAGACGGCGTCGATCTGGCATCCGGGGTGAAGCGCCAGCTCGCGCTGCTGGCGCGCCGCGAGCTCGGCGGCGTCCGTGCATTCGTGGTAGCCGTTGGCCAGCTCGAGTCCCTCGCGGTAGATCTCGAAGCGCGCGGCCGTCGGCCGGCCGTCGCGATCCGGTCGCAGCCGGGCCTGGGCCGCGCGCTCGGGCGGGAACTCGCTGATCACCGTCCAGCGCCCGCGGCCGAGCAGCGGCTCGACGCGCTCGGCGTAGAGCAGGTCGAGCCGCTCGTCGCGCGTCAGGCCCTCGCCGTCGCCGATCGCCGCGGGATCGAGACCGGCGCGCTGCCAGGCCTCGCGCCAGGTCAGCCACTCGCCGCGCGTCGCCTCCCAGCCCGTCAGCTCGGCCAGCAGCTCGAGGGTCTCCGCCGCCAGGCGCCGCTCGTCCCAGCCCAGGCGATACCACTCGAGCATCCGGAACTCTTCGGCATGCCAGCGCCCGCGCTCGCCAGCGCGGAAGGCCGGGCTCAGCGCCCAGACGTCGCAGCGGTAGGCGGCGACGGCGCGCTTCAGCGCGTGCTCGGGACTGGTCGGCAGGAAGCGGACCTCCCCGCCGCTGCCGGCGGGCTGCACGGCGAAGGGCTGGACGCCGGGATCGAGGTTGGCGCCGGGCTGCAGCAGCGGCGGATCGAGCTCGAGGACGCCGCGCGCGGCGAAGAAGGCGCGCACGCGCTGCAGCCGCTCGGCGCGCGCGCGCTGCGCCTCCAGGCTGGCGCGCGGCCGCCAGGACGGGGCGCTCACTTCTCGGCGCGGCCTCTGAACTCGCGGGTCTCGGTGTTGATCTGCACCTTGTCGCCGATGCCGCAGAAGATCGGCACCTGGATGGTGACGCCCGTGCCCTTCATCCGCGCCGGCTTCATCACCCGGCTCTGGGTGTCGCCCTTGACCGCCGGCTCGGTGTACTCGATCTCCATCGTCACCGTATTCGGCAGGCGGACCTGGATCGGCTCGCCGTTCCACAGGGTCAGCGCGCACTCCATGTTCTCGAGCAGGAAGTCCTTGTCGTCGCCGACGACGCGCGCCGGCACCGTCACCTGCTCGTAGTCCTTCTGGTTCATGAACACGAAGCCGTTGGCGTCGCTGTAGAGGAAGGTGACCTCGACATCGGTGACATCGGCCGTCTCGACCTTCTCACCGCCGCGGAAGGTCTTGTCGAGGACATTGCCGGTGATCAGGTTCTTGACGCGGCACTTGTAGAAGGCGTTGCCCTTGCCGGGCTTGACGAAGTTGACTTCGAGGACGAGCCAGGGCTGGCCGTCGATCAGCAGCTTCGTGCCCTTGCTGACATCGGCGATGGGGATGCTGGTCATGGCGTGGCGCTCCCGCCCCGTATCACCCCCGCGTGCGCGCGGACAGCGATGGGGGAGTGGGGACGATAGCGGCGGCGGACGCCGATGCCAGGGCAGCGACCTGGCAGCGCGTGCTCGCCGAGGCGATCACCGATCCCGCCGAGCTGTGGCGGGTGCTCGCGCTCGATCCCGCGCTGCTGCCGTCGGCGCTGTCGGCGACGCGGGCCTTCGCGCTGCGCGTGCCGCGCGGCTTCGTCGCCCTGATGGAGCGCGGCAATCCCCGCGATCCCTTGCTGCTGCAGGTGCTGCCGCAGGCCGCGGAGCTGCTTGCGGTCTCGGGCTTCAGCGCCGATCCGCTGGCCGAGGCCGACTGCCAGGCGGCGCCCGGGCTGCTGACGAAGTATCGCGGACGGGCCCTGCTCGTCGTCCACGGCGCCTGCGCCGTCCACTGCCGCTACTGCTTCCGGCGCCACTACCCCTACGAAAGCCTGCCGCGCGGGCCGCGCTGGTGGGCGGCGGCCCTCGCAGCGATCGCCGCCGATCCCGACTGCCATGAGCTGATCCTCTCCGGCGGCGATCCGCTGCTCGTGCCCGACGCCCAGCTCGCGGAGCTGATCGCGGACGCGGCGGCGATCGCGCACCTCGCGCGGCTGCGCGTGCACACCCGCCTGCCCGTCGTCCTGCCCGAGCGGATCGGCGAGGAACTGTGCAGGCTGCTGGCGCGCAGCCGGCTGCGGTGCGTCGTCGTCCTGCATGCCAACCACCCGCGCGAGCTCAGCCCGGCGGTCGCCGCGGCCTGCGCCCGCCTGCGCGCCGCCGGCTGCCTGCTGCTCAACCAGTCGGTGCTGCTGGCCGGCGTCAACGACGATCCCGCGGTGCTGGCGGCGCTCAGCGAGCGCCTGGCGGAACTCGGCGTCGTCCCCTACTACCTGCACGCGCTCGACCGCGTCGCCGGCGCTGCGCACTTCCTGGTCGATGACGCGCGCGCGCGGGCGATCCACCGCGAGCTGAGCGCGATGCTGCCGGGCTGGCTGGTGCCGCGGCTGGTCCGCGAAGTGCCGGGCGCGGCGAGCAAGCTGCCGCTGTGAGCGGGCGGCGTTCGCGGGTTGTCGGACGACGGCGCTGGCGAGCATGCCGCCATGGTCGTGCTGCGCCGCGATCCGCCGCCCGTCGACCTCGTCGCCGCCATCGCCGAGCTGCGCCGTCAGCGCCAGGCGGTGATCATCGCCCACTACTACCAGGAGGCGGCGATCCAGGACATCGCGGATTTCGTCGGCGACTCGCTGCAGATGGCGCGCTGGGCGGCGGCGACGGCGGCGCCGGTGATCGTCGTCTGCGGCGTGCACTTCATGGCCGAGACGGCGAAGATCCTGGCGATGGACCGCATCGTCGTCATCCCCGACCGCGAGGCCGGCTGCTCGCTCGCCGACAGCGCGCCGGCCGAGGCCTTTCGCGACTTCGTCGCCGCCCATCCCGGGCACCGCGTCGTCACCTACGTCAACTCCTCGGCGGCGGTGAAGGCGCTGTCCGACATCTGCTGCACCTCGTCGAACGCGGTCGCGGTCGTCGCCAGCATCCCGCGCGATCAGCCGGTGATCTTCGCTCCCGACCGCTATCTCGGCGACTGGGTGGCGCGGCAGACCGGGCGCCCGCTCGTCCTCTGGCAGGGCAGCTGCGAGGTGCACGAGCGCTTCAGCGCCGAGGCCCTGCGCGGGCTGCAGCGCCAGCACCCGGGCGCGATCACCCTCGCCCACCCCGAGTGTCCGGCGGCGGTGCTCGCGCTCGCCGATGTCGTCGGCAGCACGCGGCGCCTGCTCGAGGCCGTCGCGCAGGGCCCGGAGCGCGCGACCTGGATCGTCGCCACCGAGCCGGGCATCGTCCATCAGATGCGCCGCGTGCGTCCGCAGGGCACCTTCCTCCTCGCGCCGGCCGAAGCGCGCAACGACAGCCCGCAGGGCGGCTGCAGCCACTGCAACGAGTGCCCGCACATGAAGCGGCACACGCTGGAGAAGCTGTGGCGCTGCCTGCGCGACCTCGCGCCGCGTATCGAGCTCGACCCCGAGCTGGCGGCGCGCGCCCGCTTGCCGATCGAGCGCATGCTCGCCATCGGCTAGCGCGCTGCCAGCCGCCAGCGCAGGCTCTCCACCGTGCAGTTCCAGTGCACGCCGGCGGCGCTGGTCGCGATCAGCGCGATGCGGCCTTCGCCGCGCCAGGGAGCCCCGCGCGGCAGGAGCGGCGCCAGCTCCCCGTCGCTGGCCCCGGCGTGGATGATGTTCGTCGTCAGGTCGAGGACCAGCTCGCTGCGCTCGCTGAGCGTCGCCGACAGCGGCGTCCACGGCTGCCAGCGGCCGCCGCGCAGGGCGCGCCAGCGCAGGCGCCCCTCGCTGTCGGCGAGCACGGCGATGCCCTGCTGGTCGCCATCGCTGATCTCGAGGCCGAGCGCGACGCTGCCGAGCTGGCGGTGCGCGAAGCGCAGCGCCGCCCAGCGCAGACGGGACAGCGGCACCGGCGACGCGAGGCGCAGCAGCGGCTCGCCTTCCGCGCGCATGACGCCGCGCAGCGTCAGGCGCCCGTCTTCGGTCTGCACCGCGATCCCGCTGTTGGCGAACTCGAGCAGCCAGTCGGTGCCGACCAGCCCCGGGCTGAACGGCGGCGCGATCTCGAGGTCGCGCGGCGCGGAGAGAAAGGACATCAGCCGTTCGCGGTAGGCGGCGAGCTCCGCCGGCAGGCCGCCGGCCCCGACCAGCAGGAGGCGCGCGCGCTGCGCGTCGCCGCGGCGCGCCGCCAAGTAGGCGCGGTAGCACAGCACATAAGGGTCGCGCTGGTCGAGCCGCTTCAGCACTTCTTCGGTGTGTGGGTCGTCGCGGCAGGCCAGGGCGTGGGCCAGGCAGCGCAGGGCCTGAACATCGTCGGCCAGGGCCTGCACCTGCATCATCGAGGGATCGAGGTAGGCGCGCAGCAGCCGCAGCAGGCGCAGAGCCTCCGCGTCCTGCTGCCCCGCGAGCGGGCCGAGCAAGGCCTGGGCCTCCTCGCTACGGCCCGCGGCCAGCGCCAGAGCGGCATTGAGCCGTTGCGCCTGCTCGCGCCAAGGGTACGGCAGGGTCTGCGGCTCGGGGTAGGGCTGACGGCTGGCGATGCGGGCAGCGAAGGCCGCCGCCGGATGATCGATCGCGCGCCAGGCGGCGGCCGCCTCCTCGCGGCGGCCTTCGCGGTAGGCGAGGGCCGCCCGCGCATAAGCATGGACCAGCGCCGTCGCCGAGTGGCGCGGCGTCGCCGGGGCCGGCGCCGCCAGCAGCTCGCGGGCGAGCGCGAGGTCGCCGAGGACCACCGCTGCCGCCGCGACGTAGACGGAGAGCTCGTCGCGCAGCGTCGGATGCTGCTCGGCGACGGCGTCGGCCAGGGCGCGGACCTCGCCGTGGCGTCCGAGCTCGTAGGACACGCGCACCAAGGCCAGGCCGCTGTCAACGTCGCGGTGCACGCCCCAGGCCTTGCGGTAGAGCTCGGCGGCCATCGCCGGGTGCCCCGCCCGCTCGTGGGCGCGGGCGACGATCAGGTTGGCGCGCAGGGCGCTCGGCTGGCGCTGCAGCCAGCTGCGCGCATGCTGTTCCATCTCCTCGATGCGTTTCTGGCCTTCGAAGGCCTCGGAGAGCCAGGTCTCGGCCTCCAGGGCCTGCGGATCCGTCGCCAGGGCCGCGCGCGCCTGCCGCTCGATGGCGGCCCAGTTGCCTTGCTTGCGCCACAGCGCGACGGCGATCGCCAGCACCTCGCGATCGGCGGGGAAGCGCGTCAGCCAGGCGGAGGCGAGGGCGAGCACCGCCGCCGCGGCCGAGCTCCGCTCTTGGCCCCAGCGCAGGGCAGCGAGCAAGCGGCGGCGATCGCGCGCGGCGAGCGCGGCGTTGCCGACCTCGCGCACCGCTTCTTCGGCGCTTTGGCGCGGGCGCAGCTCGACGTACATGCCGGCGCCGATGCGTATGGTACGGTTGTTGTCGCGCAGCTGAAACTGCAGGGAGCCGTCGGGCAGGCGCTCGAGCACCCTGCCCTCGAGGGTGCGGCCGTCGAGCAACAGGACCTGGTCATGCTCGCGCTCGACGAGCTCCGGCGGCGCTTCGCCGGCGCTCGCGCCGATCAGGCACAGAAGGAGGCAGAGGGAGCAGCGACGCAGCAGCATCACGGACGCGGCGGGTAGGGGCTGAGCGGGGGTTCGGGCAACGGCAGGGGTGGCAGCGGCGGCGGCGGCGTGGGATCGATGACCAAGCGGCCGGCCTCGCGCGGCGAGAACGGATCGCCGAGGTAGGAGCCTGCCGGCATGGCGTTGCCCGGCAGCGCTCCGATCGCGGCGCTGGCGCGCAGCAGCGGAACCTCGAGGCGTGCGCGCGGGACGGCGGGCGGCGGCGGCGGGGTGGGCCGCGCTTCGGCGAGCGTCAGCGCCACCGTCAGCAGGGCCGCCAGCGCCAGCGCGCCAGCGACCAGGGCCTGCGGGGTGACGCTCACGGCTGGCCTCCCAAGCGGCGCAGGCGGCTGCCGCCGGGAGCCGCGCTCGGCGCCGGCGCCAGCTGCCACTCCGGCTGACGCTGGCAGAGCAGGGCCAGCGTCGCGCGCCATGGCAGCCGCCCCTGGCGCGGCGGGCCCAAGCTCAGCGCCTGCAGGCTCAGGCGCGGAGAGGATAGCAGATCGCCGAGGGCGGCAGAGATGGCGGACCAGGAGGCTTCGCCCTCCAGCTCGAGGGCGACGACGGCGTAGGCCTGATCGGCGGCCGGCTGCGCCGGCTGCAGGCGCAGGCTGAAGATGCGATCGATGCCGGCCTCCAGGCACAGGGTCAGCGCCTCGCGCAGCAGCAGCAGCTGGAAGAGCTGCAGATGCCGCTGCGCGGGGTCGGCGGCGAGGCCCTCGGCGAGCGGCAACTGGGCGGGGATCGCGGCGCGGGTGCGCGCCGCGAGCTGGCGCAGGGCGGCGATCTGGATCGAGGCGAGGGCAGCGGCCTCGCTCAGCGTCGCCGCTTGGAAGTCGGGGGGCAGGGTGCTGAGCATCGCCGACTCGGCCTGCGCGAGCTCCTCCTCCTGCTCGGCAGCGGCACGGCGCAGCTGCGCGACGGCGGCGGCGAGCGGCACCCCGGCCTCGACCGCTGGCGGCGAGTCGCCGCGCGCCTGGCGCAGCTCCTCCGCCGTCGGCCAGCGCAGCGCGAGGTAGCCGAGCGTCGCGGCGAGCGCAGCGGCGGCGATGGCGGCGGCGAGCAGCTGCGTGCGCGACCAGCTCATCGGCCCCTCGCGGCGCGCCGCCGCAGCCAGGCGTCGACGCCCCACCACAGCAGCATCCAGCCCCCGCTGCCGGCGAGGAGCGGGCCGACGAGCAGGACCTGCAGCGGCTCGCCCGGACCATCGCGGTAGCGGAAGTCCCAGCACATCGGCACGCCAAGCAGCAGCATCGCCAGCGCCAGCTTGCCGGGGAAGGCGTCGACCCCGCGGCGCGCCTCGATGACCGCCTGCAAGACGGCTCCGACCGCGAGCAGCGGCAGGCCGACCAGCGCGATCTGCAGCGCGAGCTTGGGCCCGGCGAAGTTCCACAGGAAGGTGCCGGCGAGGACCAGCAGGGCGCCCAGGCGCAGCTCGGTGCGGCAGCCGGGATAGGTGAACTGCCACCAGGGCCGGCGCGGTGGCACGCTCGCGGGCGCGGCGGCGGGAGCGAGCTGCGTCTCGTTCATCGCGCTGCATGCTCCCAGGTTGTCGCCCACAGCGCCGCCGCCGCCAGGGCCGCGGTCTCGATGCGCAGGACGGTGCCGGTCAGACGCACCGGCGCGGCGCCGGCGGCGAGCAGCAGCGCACGCTCCGCGTCCGTGAAACCGCCTTCCGGGCCGATCACCAGGGTGGTCGGGGCCGCGTGCGCTGGCTGCGGGGGGCCTCCCATGGGGTCGAGGAGGATAAGCCGTTCCCCGCTCGTGGCCAGGGCCGCGACATCGGTCAGCGCCGCCAGCCGCGGCAGCCAGGCGCGGCGGCACTGCTTGAGCGCCTCGCGCAGCACGCGCTCGCCGCGCGCGCGGTTCGGCTCCTCGCGGACGCCGCGCGCGCAGCGCAGCGGGACGATGCCGCCGACGCCGAGCTCGGTGAGGCCGCGCAGCAGATCGCTCCAGCGATCGCCCTTCGGCGGCGCGACGGCGACGGTCAGCGGCTGCGCCGCCGGCGGCGCCTGCGTCGCGATCGCGGCCACCTGCACGGCGAGGCGCGGGGCGCTGCGGATCACGGCGCCCTCGGCGACCCTGCCCGCGCCGTCGCACAGCCGCACGCGCATCCCCGGGCGCAGGCGCAGCACGCGGCAGCCGTGCCGCGTCTCCTCGCTGTCCAGCTCGACCTCGCCGGGGGCGAGGGCGGCGGCATAGAGGGTGTGGGTCATCCGCGCGCGAGCTCGGCCAGCGCGGGCTCGCGCTCGACGGCGCTCTCCGGCAGGGTCACGGTCGCCAGCAGCCGCTCGACCAGGGCGTCGCCGTCGAGGCCGCTGGCCTCGGCTTCGTAGCTCGGCAGCAGGCGGTGGCGCAGCACCGGCCGGGCGAGGGCGCGGATGTCCTCGAGCAGGACGACGCTGCGCCCCTGCAGCAGGGCCCGCGCCTTGGCGGCGAGGACCAGGGCCTGGCCGGCGCGCGGGCCGGCGCCGAGCCGGATCAGCGGCGCGATCCGGGCGTCGCCGCCGTCGGCCGGCGCGCGCGTCGCGCGCACCAGCGCCAGCGCGTAGCGCAGCACGCCCTCGGGGACCGGAACGTCGCGCGCCAGGCGCTGCATCGCCAGGATGTCCTCGCCTTCGAGCACGGCTTGCACGCGCGCGGCGCTCGTCCCGGTGGTGCGGCGGATGATGTCGAGCTCCTCCTGCTCGCTCGGATAGCCGACGCGGATCTTCAGCAGGAAGCGGTCGAGCTGGGCCTCGGGCAGGGGGTAGGTGCCCTCCTGCTCGATCGGGTTCTGGGTCGCGAGGACGAAGAAGGGCTGCGGCAAGGCGCGGCGCTCGCCGCCCGCCGTCACCTGCCGCTCCTGCATCGCCTCGAGCAGCGCGGCCTGGGTCTTCGGCGGCGTGCGGTTGATCTCGTCGGCGAGGATCACCGAGGCGAACAGCGGACCGGGCAGGAAGACCAGCTCGCGCGCGCCCGTCGCCTTGTCCTCGCGGATGACCTCGGTGCCGGTGATGTCCGAGGGCATGAGGTCCGGCGTGAACTGGATGCGGTGGAAGCGCAGATTGGTCGCGGCGGCGAGCGAGGAGACGAGCAGGGTCTTGGCCAGCCCCGGCACGCCCTCGAGCAGCGCGTGCCCGCCGGCGATGATCGCGACGAGCACCTCTTCCACGACGCGCTGCTGGCCGACGATCACCTGCGCGATCTGCTCCGTCAGGCGGCGGGCGGCGCTGGCGGCTTCGGCGTGCGAGCTGATCGTCATGCCGGCATCGTGGATCGCCGCGGCGCGTCGCCAAGCGGCGCCTCGCCGCTGCGCGCCCTCGGCCGCGGGCGGCGCAGCGGGGCGGAGCTTGCGCACCGGTCGCTGGCCGTAGCATGCACGCCCTCACTGAGGAATCGGCATGTCTGCTGTGCTGCCCTATCGCGGTCTCGGCCGCCGCAAGACGGCGGTGGCCCGTGTGCGCCTGACCCCGGGCACGGGGGTGATCATGATCAACGGCCGGCCGCTCGACTCCTATGTGCCGACCGAGCGCCTGCGCCGCGATCTGCAGAACCCGCTCCGCCTGACCGAGACCCTCGGGCGCTACGATGTCCAGGCCACGGTCGACGGCGGCGGCATTTCCGGCCAGGTCGGCGCCCTGATCCTCGGCATCGCGCGCGCCCTGGTGAAGGCCGAGCCGAGCGCGCACCCCGTTCTGCGGCGCCACGGCCTGCTGACCCGCGACGACCGCATGGTCGAGCGCAAGAAGTACGGCCTGCACAAGGCCCGCCGCGGCTGCCAGTTCAGCAAGCGCTGAACGCGCGCGGTGCGCGCCTTCCTGCTGTCGCTGCTTGCCGAGCGCTTCTGGCTGCCGGCCTATGCCGCGCTGGCGGCGGCCTTCCTCGTGCCCGGCGACTTCCGCTGGCTGAAGCCGGCGGTGCCCTTCTGCCTCGGCGGCATCCTGTTCTTCGCCGCCTTGAAGATCTCGTTCGCCGATGTCCGCGAGGCGGCGCTCGACCGTCGGCGCTGGCGGCGCTGCTTCGGCATGGCTGGCGCCAAGCTGCTGCTGCTGCCTGCCGTGGCCTGGGTCCTGGTCGCCGCCCTCGCCCCGCCGTGGGCCGCCGGCGTCACGCTGGTGATGGCGATGCCGGCCGGCCTGTCCTCGGTCGCGCTGACCGACCTGCTCGGCGGCGACCGCGTGATGGCGCTGTTCCTGATCGCGCTGTCCTCGGCGCTGGCCCCGCTCAGCGTGCCGAGCGCGATGGCGCTGGTCCATCCGGGACCGGCGCCCTCGCCGCTCGCTTTCGCCGGCCAGGCGCTCTACATTCTGCTTGTCCTCGCCGCGCCCTTCCTCGGCGCGCAGGCCCTGCGCGCGCTCGCCCCGCGCCTGGTTGCGGCCGGCATGCCGTGGTGGGGCCGGCTGTCGATCGCCTTCCTGATCATCATGACCTTCGTCGGCTGCGCCGCCAACCGCCATGGCTGGGAAGGCTGGCAGCCGGCCGCCCTGCTCGCCCCGCTCGCCCTCGTCTGCGCGGCGGCGGCGCTGACCCTGGGCACGGCCTGGTTGGCGCGTCGCTGGCTGCCGCCCGGCGAGGCGACGGCCTACGCCTGCGGTGCGCTCTATGTCAACAACGGGCTGTCGATCGTCTACGCCACCGCCTTCCATCCCGGCGATGCCTACATGGTGCTGCCGGGCGTGCTGATGCAGGTGCCGATGGTCGCGACCGTCGTCCTGTGGGGCCGCTGGCAGCG
>JANWWU010000031.1 GCA_025055595.1 Planctomycetota bacterium
GGCCAGCGTGAAGCGGCGCGCAAGAAGGCGCTCGCCGAGCTGGCGACCTCGCTCTCGGCACGTGTGCAAGCGGAAACCATCGTGAAAGAGGGCGAAATCGCCCGCATCGGCCCGGGAGGACAGCGGGTCGCCGCGGCGTGGTCGGAGTTCCGCCAACAAGTGCGCATCTCGACCGATCGTCAGCTGGTGTTCACCCAGATCGTCGCTGAAGCGGATGATGGCGAGACGGCTTGGGCCCTGGCCGAACTCGATCGTGCCGCTTGGGTCGGCAAACTGCAGCAGGATCTCGCAGCGGTCGATCGCGAGATCGAGGCGGTGGCGAGAGAACAACGGCGAGGTGGGGTGGCTGCAGCGGCGTCCGCCCTCTCCGCCCTGGCATCATTGACCGCGCGGCGCGAGGCGCTGACTGCTGACTGGAGCCTGGCTGCGCCCGGTCAAGCGGCCCCGGCCTGTCCCGTCAATATCCGCGAAGTGATCCTCGCTTGCGCGCGTGTCCTCGGGTCGGTCAGCATCCGCGTCGAGGGCGCGCCCGATGCCGTCTTCGCCGCACGCATCCAGGAGGCCCTGATCGCGCAGCATCTCCAGGTGAAAGAGCGCGACGCCAGCGTCACCCTGCGCCTCGCCCTGCGCGAGACTCCGCGGCAGCTGCCCAACGGCTGGCACTCCGTGTCGGTGGCCGGCAGCGCAACGATCGTCGACAGCGCGACCGGAGCGATCGCTGGCAGCCTCCAGATCAGCGAGAAGGGCACGGATGTCGACCCGGCGAATGCGCGAGCGAAGATGCTCACCAAAGCCGCGGAGGCGATCGCCAGCGAGATCGATCGTCGTCTGATCGCGCTGCTGGCGAACGCCGGCCGATGATCAGCTGTTGAGCGGGGCGCTGGCGCGCGGGTAGCTGCCGAGCACCTCGCAGATCGCGCAGCGCCGTGCCAGCTCGGCAAGCGTCGCGGCGACCCGCGGATCGCGCGCGTGCCCGAGGAAGTCAATGAAAAACAAGTATTCCCAAGCGCGTCGCCGGCTGGGGCGGCTCTCGATCTTGCACAGGTTGATGCCGGCATCATGGAAGGGACCGAGCGCTTCGTAGAGGGCGCCGGGTCGATCGTTGATCGCGAGCATCAACGAGGTCTTGTCGTCTCCCGTCGGCTCGGCAGCAGCCTGCGGTCGAGCGACGACGATGAATCGCGTCTGATTGTGCGGGTCGTCCTGGATGTCGCTCGCGACGATCGGCAACCCGACGCTCTGCGCGGCTTCTTCGGAACCGATCGCTGCCGAACCCTCTGCGGCCTCCGCGGCCGCGCGTTCCGCGGCACGGGTCGTCGAGGCGACTTCGACCAGCTCGACGCCTGGCAGATGCACCGCGAGCCAGCGCCGGCATTGACCGAAGACCGTCGCCCGCGAGTAGACGCGGCGGACAGCCGCCAGCGGGACTCCCGCCATCAGGTGGTGCCGGATGCGTACATACAGCTCATTGATGATGCGCACCGTGCCGGCAAGGAAGGCGTCGATGGTATCGGTGATCGTGCCATCCGTCGAGTTCTCGATCGGCACCACGCCATAGTCGGCAGCCCCTCGTTCGACATGCGCAAACACCTGGGCGATGGCGTCCGCGGCCAGGTACTGGACGCTGGAACCGAACTTCAGCCGTGCCGCCAGATGCGTAAACGCTCCCGGCTGTCCGAAGTGGCAGATAGTCAGGGGTCGCTCGAGCGCGAACGAGGCGCTCATGATCTCGCGCCAGATCCCGCGCAGGGCCGCATCCGGCAGTGGACCGCGATTGATCGCAGCCAAGCGGCAGAATACCTCGTGCTCGCGATGCGGGACGAAGATCGGGATGCCTTTCTCGGCCTTGGCGCGACCGATGCAGCGGGCGAGCTCGGCGCGTTGATTGAGCAGTTCGACGAGTCGGGCATCGATGGCATCGATGCGCGCGCGGATGTCGGCGAGATCCTGGATGTCGTTCACGCGTGCGCCGTCGTCAATAGCTGATCTTGACCACGGTATAGCGCAGCAGGCCGATCGGAGCCTTCACCTCCACTGTGTCCCCGACCTTCTTGCCGAGCAAGGCCTGGCCCATCGGACTCGTCGTCAGAATCCGGTTCTCGAGCGGATCATCCTCTCCTTGTCCGACGAGATACCAGGTCTCTACCTGGCCGCGCTGATCCTTGAGGTCGACCTTGGCGCCGAAGGCGATGCGCGAGGTATCGATCTGGGTCTCGTCGACGACCTGCGCATTGGCCAGGATGTGCTTCAGTTCGGCGATGCGCGCGTTGGTCATCGACATCTCCTCGCGCGCGCTGTGGTACTCGGCGTTCTCGCGCAGGTCCCCCTTCTCGCGGGCTTCGGCGATCAGCTTCGCCAGCACCGGCAGCCGCGCGGTCAACGCATCGAGCTCTTCCTGGAGTTTGCGCTTTCCTTCGGGTGTGACGGGAATCGGCATGGCTGGTTCCAACCTGAGAAGAAAACGGGTCACGCAGCGCGCGCAGCGATCGCCGCGCTCTGCGCTGTCGCCAGCAGCTCCAGCATCGTCTCGGTCGTGCCGACATCGACGCAGGGATCGGTGATGCTGAGACCGTAGACCAGGCGCTCGCGCGGAGCTGGATCCTGCCGCCCGGCGCGCAGATGGCTCTCGATCATCACACCGCAGATCGGCGACGATCCGGTGCGCACCTGCGCCGCGACTTCGGCGGCGACCAGCGGTTGACGGCGCCAATCCTTGGTCGCGTTGTCGTGGGAGCAGTCGATCAGCACGCGCTGGCACAGGTGGGCATGGCGCAAGGCCGCGCTCGCCGCCGCGACCGAGGACGCATCGTAGTTGGGGCCTTGGCGGCCGCCACGGAGCACGAGATGCGTGTCGGGATTGCCGGCCGTGGCGACGATCGAGATCCGCCCTTCGAGGTCGATGCCCATGAAGTGATGCGGCTGCCGCGCTGACAGCATGGCGTTGATCGCCGGCTGCCAGCTGCCATCGGTGCCATTCTTGAATCCCACGGGCATCGACAAGCCTGAGGCCATCTCGCGGTGCGTCTGACTCTCGGTCGTCCGCGCTCCGATCGCGCACCATGCGATGAAATCAGCGAGATACTGCGGCGTGACGGGGTCGAGCAATTCGCTAGCCGCTGGTACGCCGGCCGCAGCGATCTCGGACAGCAGGCGGCGGGCCAGGAGCAAGCCAGCATCGATGTCGCAGCTGCCGTCGAGGTGCGGATCGTTGATCAGGCCCTTCCAGCCGACCGTCGTCCGCGGCTTCTCGAAGTAGACGCGCATGACGATCTCCAGGCGATCCTGGAAGCGTTGACGCCACCGCGCGACATGCTGGGCATACTCGAGAGCGGCCAGAGGGTCGTGGATCGAGCAGGGACCGACGATGACGAGCAGTCGCCGATCGCTCCCCGCGAGGATGTCGCGGATGCGAGCGCGGGTGCCGGCCACCAGCGCAGCCGCCGAGGAGGCGAGCGGCAGCTCGCGTCGTACTGCGGCGGGCGAGCGCAGCGGTTTGTTGGAGACGACATGGATGTCGTCGATGCGATAGGGACCCATCGGGGAGGTCATGGCCGGGGGAGCGCGATGCACGAGGCGGAAGGCAAGCGACAGTGTATCGTCTGCGGGCAGCTTGCCAGCCGACACCCGTCGAAAGCTCCCTGGTGCGCGATTCGTCAGCATTCACAGCGTGCATGATCAATGCATGGATTTCGATGACCAGCAGCGCCTGATCCAGGAGCTGCAGCTACATCAGCGAGAGCTCGAGCTGCAGAACGAGATGTTGCGCGAGGCGCAGCTCGACCTCGCCGCCAGCCGCGATGCGTTTGCTTCGTTGTTCGACTTGGCGCCATGCCCTGTCCTCGTCATCGACCTCGACGGCATGATTCGGATGGCGAATGCGACCGCAGCGGCTTGGTTGCTTGCCGAAAAGCCTTTGCAGAACAAGCATCTATTCTCGGTCATCGATGACGCCGACCGGCCGCTGGTGATCGAACGGCTCGCCGAAGCCCGCCGCGGCACATGGCAGCCTTGCCGCGTCCGCGTTCGTGGGCCTTCGCCGGGACGCATGCTTCACATCGAAGGCAAGGTCTGTCCGCAGCTCTTCCTGCCCGATGGCGTGCGACTGTCCGGCACCGTCTTGGTCTGCAGCGATGTCACGATGATGGAGCGCGAACGGCTCGCCCTCGAGCGCGAGAAGCACGAGGCGCAGGCCATCGCGCAGGCGAAAAGCGAGTTCCTCTCCCTGATCAGCCACGAGATTCGCACCCCGCTCTCGGGAATCATCGGCATCGCTGACATTCTAGCGACGCTTTCTCTGCCGGCGCAAGCACAAGAATTGATCGAGGTTTTGCGCAGCAGCGCCAACGACCTCCATCAGCTGCTCAATGATTTGCTCGACATGGCACGTATCGAGGCCGGCCGTCTCCGGATCGAAGCGCGCTTGTTCGATCTGCATGAGCTGCTCGAATCGGTAATCGCCTTGTTTGCGCCGACGGCTGTGGCGAAGGGACTGGAGTTCGTCTTCGATTACGACCCCCTGCTGCCTCGGCGGGTCGTCGGCGACCGCCTGCGATTGCAGCAGATCCTCGCCAACCTGATCAACAACGCGATCAAGTTCACGGACTCCGGGCATGTCGTCCTGCAGGCATCATGCGAAAGGCAGAGCATCCGCTTTGCGGTGCAGGATACCGGCCCAGGCATGGACTCTGCGACGCTCGGCCGCTTGTTCCGTCCCTTCACACAGGCTGATACGAGCACGACGCGCCGTCATGGCGGCAGCGGGCTGGGCTTGGCGATTGCGCACCGCCTGGTGCAGCTCATGGGCGGGGAACTGACTGTAAATAGCGCTGTCGGACACGGAACGACTCTGCAGTTTGCAGTGTCGCTCCCGGCCGACCAGCCGCCCGCGCTGCCGACGCTAGAGGGTCACGTCGCGCTGGTCGTCATCGCCGGCGAAACCAGCCGGCTCTCCCTGGCGAAGCATCTGCAAGCCCGTCGCCTGCATGTAGTCGCCGCGGCCGATGTTCCGACCCTGCAACAGCTCCTGGCCGAAAGTCCCATCGGCGGCAAGCCGTTCGCGTGTTTCGTCGACGAGCAGGCGCTCGCCTCTCCCGATCTCTGGAGCTGCTGCCAGCGCCTGGGCTTCCCGCTCATTCTCACGGCGTCTAGCGCGGACAACGAACATCGGAGCCTCTTGCTCACGCGCTTCGGCATTCGCGATGTTCTGCCGCTGCCGCTGCGCCCCAGCGCCCTGGAAGCCTGCTGGGAGCGCTTGCTAAACGCCAGGTCGCCCAGCGCCGAAGAATCGACGCAGACGCTGCCGGGACTGTGGCGCGGAAAGACGGCGATGGTCGTCGATGATCATGCGTTGACGCGGCACATCATCGCGCAGCTGCTGACCAACGCCGGCTTCTCAGTGATCGCGGCGAGCAACGGCGGCGAAGCCGAACGGCTGGCGTGCCAGCAGTGGCCGGACCTCGCGATCGTCGATATTCAGCTTCCCGACATCGACGGCTACGAGGTTGCTCGGCGCCTGCGCGAGCATGAGGTTGCGGCCGGCCTGCAGCCGATCGTGATGATCGCCTGCAGCGCCCACGCTTCGACCAATGATCGTGCCCGCGCGCTGGAAAGCGGGATGCAGGGCTGGATCGCCAAGCCCGTGCGCAGCGTCCCGTTGTACGAGGCGATCCTACGCCATCTTGGACCTCCGACAGAGGTCGCTGGAGCATCGGGTTCGCCATGAACGAGACGCCAGCCGCAACGACCATCACTTTTCCCGTCATCGCGATCGGGGCCAGCGCCGGCGGTCTGGAGGCGCTCGAAGCCTTCTTCAGCAATGCGCCGTGCGATGCCGGCTTCGCCTATGTCGTCGTGCAGCATCTTTCGCCAGATCACAAGAGCCTGATGGTCGAGCTGCTCTCGAAGCACACGACGATGCCGGTCTTGCGCATCGAAGACGGCATGCCTCTGGCCGTCGACCATGTCTACCTGATACCGCCCAAGCGCAATCTGGTCGTCAGCAAAGGCCTGCTGCGCCTCGTCCAGCAGGATCACGGCCATCTGCCGAACCTGCCGATCGATCACTTCATGGCCTCGCTGGCCGAGGAAGCCGGCAGCCTGGCCGTCGGCATCGTGCTCTCCGGCACCGGCAGCGATGGCACGCGCGGCATCCGCGCGATCAAGGAAGCGGGCGGCACCGTGCTCGTGCAAGAGCCGATGACGGCGCGCTTCGATGGCATGCCGCGCAGCGCGATCAACACCGGTCTGGCTGACTTCGTGCTGCCGCCGGAGCAGATGCCGGGTGAGCTGCTGCGCTTCTTCCGCGATGCGCAGTCGGAGCGCGTCGGCATCAAGCTGATCCAGGCGCGCGACGGCGAGGACTTCGATCGCATCCTCGAACTCGTCCGGCAGCAGTGCGGCATCGATTTCTCGCTCTACAAGCGCTCGACCGTCATGCGCCGCATCGAACGGCGAATGAGCGTCAATCAGTGCTTCGATGCCGCCGCCTATGTCGCCTTCCTCCAGGAGAACCCGCGCGAGATCGCGATTCTCCACAAAGAGCTGCTGATCGGCGTCACGCGCTTCTTCCGCGATCCCGAGGCCTGGGAGATCGTCACGGCGCGCGTGGTGCCCGAGATCCTGGCGCGGCATGCCGGCGGCGGCCAGGTCCGCTGCTGGGTCGCCGGCTGCTCGACCGGCGAGGAGGCGTACTCGCTGGCGATCGTCATCGCCGAGGCGATCGACCGTTCGGCATGGCAAGGCGAGGTGAAGATCTTCGCTACCGACGTCGACCGCGAAGCGATCGAGTACGCCTCGTCGGGGCAGTACCCGGAGTCGATCGTCGCCGATGTCTCGGCGCCGCGCCTGGAGCGCTTCTTTACGCGCGTCGGCGACGGCTTCCGCGTCGTCAAGCGCATCCGCGACATGGTCGTGTTCGCGCCGCACAACATCATCCGCGATCCGCCCTTCTATCGCATCGATCTCATCACCTGCCGCAACTTGCTCATCTACCTGCAACCGACGGTGCAGAAGCGGATTCTGTCGCTGTTCCACTTCGCGCTCAACCGCGACGGCTACCTCTGGCTGGGCTCGAGCGAGAGCCTCGGCGACCTCGAACGGGCCTTCCAGTCCGTCGATCCGAAGTGGAAGATCTGGAACAACCGCAGCGAGGTACGTCCATACCTGACGGAGCACCTGCCGGCGCGCGGCGACGGCATCGCCGGCAGCGTCGTCGGCAAGACCACGCCCGAGGAACGTCTGGCGCAGCAGATCCAGGCGCGCCTCGTCGAACGCTTCGTGCCGCCGGGATTGGTCGTCGATGAGCAGGGGCAGGTGGTGCATGTGACGGGCGATGTGCGGCCCTGGATCGACATCGCGCCGGGCAGCCTCAACAATCCGACGCTCTCGCGCCTCCTGGTACCGAGCCTGGCGCTGCCGGTTTCGACCGCGATCACCCGCGCGCGCAAGGAGAAGAAGACGGTCGAGTACCATGCGATCGAGTTTCGTCACCGCGACGAGAGCGTGCAGCGCGTGACGATCCGGGCCCAGCTCCTGCTCAGTGGCCGGCAGACCGGAGAGCTGGTGCTGGTGACCTTTCATGATCCGGGCCCGACCGTCGCTGAGAGCGTCATCACTAGCGAAGCCGGCGAGATGGCGGCCGAGCGCTTGCGCGACATGGAGGCCGAGCTGCAGCACACGCGCGAGAGCCTGCAGGCGGCGATCGAGGAGCTCGAAACGACCAACGAGGAGCTGCAGAGCACCAACGAAGAGCTGCTCGCCGCGAACGAGGAGCTGCAGAGCACCAACGAAGAGCTGCAGTCGGTCAACGAGGAGCTGTTCACGGTCAACGCCGAGCACCAGGCGAAGATCGCCGAGCTGACCGAGCTCAACCACGACATCGATACCTACCTGAGCAGCACGCAGATCGGCGCGATCTTCCTCGATCGCCAGCTGATCATCCGCAAGTTCACGCCGGCGGTCGCGGCGCAGATCAACGTCATGGACCGCGACATCGGCCGGCCGCTGGCGCACATCAGCCACAACCTCCTGGACATCGATCTCGTCGAGCAGGCCGAGCGTGTCCTGCTCGACGAGCAGCCGCGGGAGCTCGAGGTGCGCGGCGCGAACCAGCACGCCTACATCACGCGCTGCACTCCTTACCGCAGCGCCGCCGGCGAGCTGCGCGGCGTCGTCATCACCTTCCTCGACGTCACGGCGCTGCGCGAGACGATCGAGCGGCTGCGTCCCCCCGCTTCGGCTCTGCAATCATCGAGCATCGCCGCCCTAATCCTCGACAGCAGTCAGGCCGTCGTCTGGAGCAATCCGCGCTTCACGGCGCTCGCCGGCTACGAGCCGTCGCAGATCGCCGGCTGCCATGTTCGCATCCTCCTCGATCGTTCGACGAGCGAGGAGGCCTTGCAGCAGATGCACGCCGAAGTGCGCCAGCGCGGTTTCTGGCATGGGCAGTGGAAGCTGCTGGCGCGCGACGCCCGGACGCTCGCGATGGCGATCTGGGCCGCGGCCGTCGCGCAACCCGCCGATGGCGTCCTGCTCTTCGCCTGGCCGGAGTCATGAGCCCCATCGCGGAACGCCTGCGCGCGCTGCCGCAGCTGCCCTGGCTCGTGCTCGATGCGCTCGAGGAGCATATCGCGGTGATCGCTGTCGATGGCACGATCGTCCTGGTCAACCGCGCCTGGCGCGAGTTCATGCGGGAGAACGGGGGATCCCCGCAGTGCTGCGATGTCGGAGCCAACTATTTCGCTGTCTGCTGGCAGGCAGTGCAGGTCGCTGGCGACCCCGATGCGCGGCGGGCATACGACGGGCTGCGCTCGGTGCTGAACGGAGAACGGGTGGATTTCGCCTTCGAATATCCCTGTCACAGCCCGCAGCAGAGGCGCTGGTTCTTGATGCACGCCACGGCTCTGCGGCATCAGCAGGAACTGATCGGCGCCGTCGTCCTCCACCTCAACATCACCCGGCGCCGGGAGCTCGAGGAAGACCTCGAGACGGCGCGCCGCGAGCTGACCGAGGCGTTGTTCCGCGCTCGTACGGAGTCCTAAGTGCGCTCGCAGCGCGTGCCGGATTCATCGGCGTCGTGGCGCGCGCTGCGCCAGCGCGCGCGCAGACCGTGGCGCCCCCCGACCATGCAGGAAAGGCAGACGGCGCCGAGCGCTGCGACCATGCAGGGCCCGCTCGGCCAGTCCAGCCACCAGCTGGCGAGCAGGCCGGCGCTGGCTGCCATGCCGCCGATCAGACCGGCCATCAGCAGCATGCTCGACCAGCGATCGCAGCACAGATAGGCTGCGGCAGCGGGGAGCACGAACCAGCCGAGGGCGAGCACCAGCCCGACGGCCTGCAGGGCGGTGACGATGGTCGCGACGACGGCGAACAGCACGCCCAAGTGGACGAGCAGCGGTCTGCCCCCGCAGGCCCGCAGGAACGTCGCATCGAAGGCCTCCAGCAGCAGCGGCCGATACCAGAGGCAGAGCGCGAGGACGACGGCGCTGGCGACGGCCCAGGTGCGCCAGACATCGTCCATGGTCGACGCCAGGATGTCGCCGAAGAGATAGTGCAGCAGGTCGGTCGGCGTCATCGCCTGCTGCAGGATGATCAGGCCGACCGCGAAGCAGAGGACGAACAAGGCCGCGAATGCCGCATCCTCGGGCAGCCGCGTCACATGCTGGAGGAGGCCGCTGATCAGCGCGGTCAGCAGGCCAGCGATGGCGGCTCCGAGATAGAGCCCGCTGTGCCCGGGTCCGAGCCACAGGTAGGCCAGGCCGATGCCGGGCAGCAGGGCGTGGCCGAAGGAGTCGGCGATCAGCACCAGACGCCGCAGCAGCAAGAAGCAGCCGATCACCCCGCAGGCGACGCCGAGCAGCCAAGCGATCAGCAGTCCGCGCAGGACGAAGGGATGGGTCAGCGGCGCGAACAGTTCCTCAGCCATGCGCCGCCCCCCCTTCAACGAAACGGCGGCCATAGCAGCGCGCTAGCTGCGCCTCGGTCAGTACCGTGGCGGTGGGGCCGGCGGCGATCAACTCGCGCCGCAACAGCACGGTGTAGGGGCACCACGCGCGGACGATCGCCAGATCGTGGAGCACCAGCAGGACGAGGCGCCCGCCCCGCACCCAGGCCTGCAGGCGTTCGAGCACATCGCGCACCGCCACCGCGTCCAGGCCGGTCAGCGGCTCGTCGAGCAGCAGCACCTCCGCCCCGCCCGCGAGCGCGCGCGCAAGCAGGACGCGCTGCTGCTCCCCGCCCGAGAGCTCATGAAACGCACGATCAGCGAGGTGCGCGATGCCCATCGTCGCCATCGCCTGCGTTACGGCCGTGCGGTCGTCCGCGGTAAAGCCCCGCCACCAGCCGACCTGGCCGTAGCGGCCCATGGCGACGACGCTCGCGACATCGATCGGAAAGCTGCCATGCTGCTGCCGCCGCTGTCCGAGCCAGCCGACGAACTGCGGCCGGCCGCGCAGCTCATGGCCGTTCCAGACGATGCGGCCTGTCGTCAGCGGCAGCCAGCCGAGGATGCCCGCCAGTAGCGTGCTCTTGCCGGCGCCATTCGGTCCAACGAGCGCGACCAGACTGCCGCAGGGCAGGGCGCAGCTGACATGGTGCACCGCGGGACGGCGGCGATAGCAGATCGTCACATCGTCAAGCACCAGGTGATCGTGATGGGCACCGCTCATGGCAGCGGCAGCGCGACCGTGATGTCGCCCTCCCCCCAGACGACGCGCTCCTCGCCCTGCTGCCAGCGCAGGCGCAGGGCGCGGCCGGGGGCCGCCGCCTCCGGTGCCGCCTCGGCGACGACCAGCACCATCTCCCCCCGCGCGCCGCTCACCACCCCTTCCCAATGCCAGAGGCTGCTCGTGCGCACGGCTTGCGGCTCGCCGAGCACGCTGACCCGCCAGCGCTGCACGGGGTAGCTGCTCTCGATGTGCAGCGTCCCTGCGCCGCTGGCGGTGGCTGGCAGCGCCGGAGATGGCGGCAGCGCGGCGCGCTCGCAGCGTTCGGCGACCGCTACCGCGGCGCCGCTGACGGCCGCGAAGGCCAGCCCCAGGAGTCCTCGACGCCAGGCCGGCTGCTGCCAAGCGCGCGCGCGCCACTGCATGCGGCGGACCGTACTGGTGATCGGCACCTATCAATGCGCGGAGGCGATTGGCCGCGCCGCAGCTTCCATAGGGTGACGCCATGGCAGCTCGCATCCTCGATGGCCGTCGCGTCGCCGACCAGATCCTCGCTGAGGTGGCGGCCGGCGCGCGGCGTCTCGAGAGCGAGCACGGCGTGCGACCCGGAATCGCCGTGATTCTGGTAGGCGATGATCCGGCCTCGCAGGTCTATGTCGCCAACAAGGAGCGGACCGCGACCGCGCTCGGCTTCCTCTCGCGCAAGCTCGTGCTGCCGGCTTCGACGACGCAAGAGGCGCTGCTCTCGCTGCTTGGCGAGCTCAATCGCGAGCGGGCCATCCATGGCATCCTCGTGCAGTCGCCGCTGCCGCGGCACATCGACGAGCGGGCCGTCGTCCTCGCCATCGATCCGGCCAAGGACGTCGACGGCTTCCATCCCCTCAATGTCGGCAAGCTGCTGATCGGCGAGCGTGACGGCTTCCTGCCCTGCACGCCCTGGGGCGTCGTCGAGCTGCTCGCCCGCAGCGGCTTCGACCCTGCGGGGCGGCATGCGGTGATCGTCGGCCGCTCGAACATCGTCGGCAAGCCGCTGGCCGCCCTGCTGATGCAGAAAGCGCCCGGCGCCGATGCGACAGTGACAGTCTGCCACTCGCGCACCCACGACCTGGCAGCGCACACGCAGCGGGCCGATCTCCTGATCGCCGCTCTCGGCAGACCGCGCGCGATCACGGCCGAGATGGTCAAGCCGGGCGCCGTCGTCGTCGATGTCGGCATCAACCGCGTGCCGGACCCCGCAGCCAAGGGCGGTCAGCGCCTGGTCGGCGATGTCGACTTCGCGGCCGTCGCCGAGGTCGCGAGCGCGATCACCCCCGTGCCCGGCGGCGTCGGACCGATGACGATCGCCATGCTGATGCGCAACACCCTGCGCGCCGCGCGCCGCGCCGCCGGCCTGCCGGCCGACGAGGCGCCCTAGCCGCTGCGGTCGCCGTAGAGGATCCGCACCACCTCCTCGATGTCCGGCTCATCGAGGCGCAGGTCGTCGATCGGCAGCTGCGCCAGGCAGGCGGCGAGCGTCGCCGGCACGTCGGCGTCCGGCGCCACATCGCCGACCGCGTGCAGTTGATCGTCGCTGCGATGCCAGGCCTTGATCCCGGGAATCGCCGGCAGCTCGGCGACCGGGGCACGGAGCGTGACGCGCAGCCGCTTTCCGCCGCCGAAGCGCGTGCGCAGGGCCTCGATCGTACCGTCATGAATCACCCGCCCGTGATCGATCACGACGACGCGCGGGCAGAGGGCTTCGATGTCCTGCAGGTCGTGCGTGGTCAGGATGATCGTCGTCCGCTCGCGGCGGTTGAGCTCGCGCAGGAAGTCGCGCAGCTTGGCCTTGGTCACGACATCGAGACCGACCGTCGGCTCGTCGAGGAACAGTACGCGCGGCGCATGCAGCAGGGCGGCGGCGATGTCGGCGCGCATCCGCTGCCCGAGCGAGAGCTTGCGCACCGGCGTCGCCATGATCTCGCGCAGCCCGAGCACGCTCTCGTACTCTGCCAGCCGCTGCTCGGCGACGCGGCGCGGCACGCGGTAGAGCTCGGCGAGCAGGGCGAAGCTCTCCTGCACCGCGAGGTCCCACCACAGCTGCGAACGCTGGCCGAACACCGCCCCGATCATCGTCACGAAGCGCTGGCGCTCACGGTGGGGATCGCAGCCGTGCACGCGGACGACACCGCTGGTCGGCCGCAGAATCCCGGTCAGCATCTTGATCGTCGTGCTCTTGCCGGCACCGTTCGGTCCGATGTAGCCGACGATCTCTCCCTCCGCGACCGCCAGGTCGATGCCGGCGACCGCGACGACTTCGCGGTGCCGGCGATCGATCAGGTCGCGCACCCCGCCCCAGAATCCGGGGCGGCGTTCGTAGCTGCGGAACACCTTGGTCAGACCGCGCGCTTCGATGGCGAGCATGGCGCGAGTCTGTGAGGCTCGGGCACCGGGGAAGACCGCGGCTGGCCTTGCAGCTCGGCATGCGGCGCGACGATCGGCGCCCATGTGCGGGATCGCCGGCTATCTCGGACCCAAGGACGCAGCCCAGGTCTTGCTCGTCGCGCTTGAACGCCTGAAGTACCGCGGTTACGACTCCGCCGGCCTTGCAGTCAGCGAAGGCGGCAGCCTGCACCTGCGGCGCGCTGCCGGCAAGCTGCAGGCCTTGAGCGCCAAGCTCGACGCCCAGCCGGTCTCCGGCCACTGCGGCATCGCTCACACTCGTTGGGCGACGCATGGCCCCCCCGAAGAGCGCAACAGCCACCCCCATCTCTCCTACGATGGCCGCATCGCCGTCGTCCACAACGGCATCATCGAGAACCACGCCGCGCTGCGCCGCGACCTCGAAGCCGACGGCGTGCGCTTCGCCTCCGACACCGACACCGAGGTGATCCCGCATCTGCTCGCCAAGCACTACGACGGCAAGGACCCTCTGCAGGCGCTGCTGCGCACGCTCGCGATGCTGGAGGGAGCCTTCGCGATCGCCGTCGCCTTCGCCGATCGCACCGATCGCCTGCTCGCGGCACGCAAGGGCAGCCCCCTGCTGATCGGCCGCGGCCGCGACCGCCCGCTGCGCCCAGGCACTCAGGAGCGCCAGTACACCGATGGCGGCACCCCTTGGGGAGAGCGCGAGCTGCTGATCGCCAGCGACCTGCCGGCGCTGCTGCCGCACGCCAGCGAGTATCTCCCGCTCGAGGACGGCGAGATCGCCGACCTCGGACCGCACGGCGTGCGATGCTACGACTTCCGCGGCGAGCGGCGCGAGCCGCGCTGGCGACCGGTCGAGATCACGGCGAGCGCGGTCAGCAAGGGCAACTACGACTCCTTCATGGCGAAGGAGATCGCCGAGCAGCCGGAAGTGCTGGCGCGGTTGATCGATTCCCGGCTGCGCGACGGACGCCTGGTGCAGCCGGACCTCGGCATCGATCTCGCGACGATCCGCCATGTCGTCTTCCTCGCCTGCGGTACGAGCTGGCATGCCGCCCTGCTCGGCAAGCGCTTCCTCGAGAACCTGGCGCGCGTCCATGTCGAAGTCGACATCTCGAGCGAGTACCGCTACCGCAACCCGGTCGCGGCCGGCAACACGCTGGTCGTCGCTATCTCGCAGTCTGGCGAGACTGCCGACACCCTCGCCGGCCTGCGCCTGGCCAAGAGCAAGTTCCTGCCGGTCGTCGGCCTGGTCAATGTCGTCACCTCGACGATCGCCCGCGAGTCCGACGGCGTGCTGCCGCTGCTGGCCGGCCCCGAGATCGGCGTCGCCTCGACCAAGGCCTACACGGCGCAGGTGATGGCGCTCTACCTCTTCGCCGCTCAGATCGCGCGAGCCAAGGGCCTGCTGCCGCATGACGCCGAAGACAGCTGCATCGCCGCCGCCC
This sequence comes from Planctomycetota bacterium, assembly GCA_025055595.1. Lineage (GTDB taxonomy): Bacteria > Planctomycetota > UBA11346 > UBA11346 > UBA11346 > UBA11346. Next base: position 14,513 of record JANWWU010000031.1, read on the forward strand.
GCGCGATGCCTGACCTCGTCGCCCGCACCCTGCAGCTGTGCGAGCCATCCGTCGAAGAGTGCGCCGACCTCTATGCCGCGGCGCAGGCCACGGTGTTCCTCGGACGCGGCGGCGAGCACCCGACGGCGCTCGAGGGCGCGCTCAAGCTCAAAGAGATCGCCTATGTGCACGCCGTCGGCTACCCCGCTGGCGAGTTCAAGCACGGGCCGATCGCCCTGGTCACCCGCCACCTGCCGGTGGTCTGCATCTGCCCGCGCGATGCGATGTACGAGAAGATGCTCTCCAACATCCAGGAGGTGAAGGCGCGCGCCGGCCGGATCATCGCGGTCGGCGACGGCGCCGACCGCGACCTGCGCGATCTCGCCGACCAGGTCCTGCCCGTGCTGCGCGCCAGCGACGAACTGCTGCAGCCGATCCTCTCCATCCTTCCGCTGCAGCGCTACGCCTATCGCGTCGCCCGCCTGCGCGACTGCGATGTCGACCAGCCGCGCAATCTGGCCAAGAGCGTCACCGTCGAGTGAGCGCCTTGCCCGCAGCCGCCGTCGCCTAGGATTTCTGCAACGGACCGTAGCTCAGCTTGGCTAGAGCACGAGCCTTGGGCGCTCGGGGTCGCAGGTTCAAATCCTGTCGGTCCGACCA
>JANWWU010000098.1 GCA_025055595.1 Planctomycetota bacterium
CTCGCCGCCGCCGAGGAGGCTGCGCGCCTGGCGCCGACGACGCCGCGCGTGCTCGCCGAGGCGGCCGAGATTCTGGCCGCGGCCGGCGCCGCCGACGCCGCCGCCGCGCTCGCCGCGCGCGCCGCCGAGCTGGAGCCGCTCGTCCATCCGACGCTGCGCCCCGCGCATACAACGCAGCGCCTCCCGCCTTGAGAGGTGGACGCGGCGCGTACGCTGCCGCCCACGGAGGATGCCATGTCCAGCGATCCCGTCGCCGTCGCCGCCCAGCTGCTCAACGATCTCTGGCCGCAGATCGCTCCCGAGGGACGCGTGCCGGCCTTCCCCCAGCAGATGGTGTGGCTCAACGGGGCGCCGGGCGCCGGCAAGGGCACCAACACCCGCACGATCATGCAGGTCCTCGGGATCCAGCCGGCGCCGATCGTCATCAGCGACCTGCTGACCGCGCCGGAGTTCGTCGCGATCAAGAACAGCGGCGGGCTCGTCGGCGACAAGGATGTCATCGGCCTCTTGCTCAAGAAGCTGCTCGAGCCGCCCTACGCCGCGGGCGCGCTCATCGATGGCTTCCCGCGCTCGCGGCCGCAGGCCGAGTTCCTGCGCCTGCTCGCCGAGCGCCTGCGCGCTGCCGGCCAGCAGCCGACGGTGCGCATCGTCGTCCTCGATGTGCCGGAGCAGATCGCCGTCGAGCGCCAGCTCAAGCGCGGCCGCGAGGCCGTGGCCGCCAACGAGCTGGCGCGCAAGCTCGGCGGGCCGCTGCAGGAGATCCGCGCCACCGATGTCGATCCCGCGGCCGCCGCCAAGCGCTACCGCGTCTTCCAGGAGCAGACCGTCGCCGCGCTGAGGAGCCTCGAAGGGGTCTTCCCCTGCCACTTCATCGATGCCAGCGGCGACATTCCGACCGTGCGCCAGGCGATCGTCAAGGCGCTCGGCGGCTAGGGAGCTCAGCGCCGCCAGGCGCGCGCCGAGAGCAGGGCGATGACGGCGAGGAACTCGAGTCGCCCAAGCAGCATCAAGAGCGAGAGCAGGACCATGCCGAGGGGGCCCGCGGCCTGCGCGCTGTGCGAGGGCCCGAAGGCGCCGAAGGCCGGTCCGACATTGGTCAGCGCGCTGAGCACCATGCTGCCCGCCGAGGCGAGGTCGACCGGAGCGAGGCAGACGAGGAGCAGGGTGCCGAGAAACCAGGAGAACGCGGCGCAGACCACCCAGGTGATGACGGTGAACTGCTGGGCCGGCGGCAGCGGGCGGCCGTCGAGCGAGAGCGGGGCGACCACGGCGGGCTCGATGAAGCGCCGCCGCGCCGCGCCCGCCATCTTCGCCAGCACCAGCAGCCGCTGCATCTTGATGCCGCCGGCCGTCGAGCCGCTGCAGCCGACGCCGAGCATCAGCGCCAAGAGGATGACGGTGGCCGCCGCTGGCCAGCCCTCCCAGCCGAGCGGATGGCGGTCGAAGCCGAGGGTGTGGCCGCTCGAGGTGCCGATGCTGACGACGGCGAAGGCGGCGTGGCGCAGCGCGGCGTGCGGGTCGCGGTCGTAGAGGCCGCTCGTGCTGAGGATCAGGGCGACGGCGGCGGCAGCGAGCAGCAGCACCGCGAAGTAGGCGCGCACTTCCTCGGAGCGCCACAGCGGCCCGGGCTGGCCGCGCAGGGCGGCGACGACCAGCACGAAGTTGAGGGCGCCAAGCAGCATCCCGAGGCACAGCACCCACTCGGCGAGCGGGTTGCCGAGGCCGGTGACGCCGTTGCTGTAGTTGGCGAAGCCGCCGGTCGAGACCGTGGTCAAGGCGAAGCACAGCGCGTCGAACCAGCCGACGCCGGCGGCGGAGAGCGCGGCGAAGAGCAGGGCGTTGAGCAGGAGATTGTAGAGGACGATGAAGCGGACGGTGTCGGCGAGGCGCGGGGTCAGGCGATCCATGCCGAGGCCCGAGGACTCCGAGCGGAAGAGATTGAGGCTGGTGCCGGCGGCGAGCATCGGCAGCAGGACCAGGCCGAGGGCGATGATGCCGATGCCGCCCATCCACTGCAGCAGCGCGCGCCACAGCTTCACCCCCGGCGTGAACGACTCGATCGGCAGCCGCTCGCCGAAGGCGCTGGCGCCGCAGGTCGTCAGCCCGCTCATCGCTTCGAACCAGCACTCGGCGTAGGTCGCCTCCGGGATCGCCAGGCGCAGGCCGCAGGCGGCGACGGCGGCGAGCGCCAGCCAGGAGCCGACGGTGATCGCCGCGGCCTCGCGCGGCCCGGCCTGGCGCTGCCAGCCGCGCCGGCCGACGACCATCAGCAGCAGCCCGCTGCCGACCGCCACCGCGATCATCCACGCCCAGGGCGCGGTCGGCTGCTCGCTGGCGTAGTCCATCGCCAGCGGCAGCGCGCCGACCGCGGCGAGGACGACGAGCAGCAGGCCGATCGTGCGCGAGACGACGCCGAGGTGCATCACGAGAAGGTCCGGGCCGCCAGCGCCTCGTGCTCGTTCGTGCAGACGAGCACCACGCGGTCGCCGGGCTGGCAGCGGGCATCCGGGCCGGGGATGCGCACCGCGCCCTGCTGGTCGGCGATCGCCAGCACCAGGCAGCCGCGCGGCAGGCCGAGATGCCGCAGGGCGTGGCGGGTGGCGCGCGCGCCCGCCGCGACCGTCAGCTCGAGGATCTCCAGGTGCTCGTCGGAGAGCCGCGCCAGGTGCGCGACCGCCTTGCCGCGCACCGCGCGCTGGATCGCGCTGGCCGCCAGGCGGCGCGGGCAGACGACGGCATCGATGTCGAGCGAGCCCATCAGCTTGACGGTCGGCGCATGGTGGGCGACGGCGAGGATGCGGCGCACGCCGCGCGCGCGCGCCAGCAGCGCCGCCATCAGGTTGTCCTGGTCCTGGGCGCTGGCCGCGATCAACAGATCGCAGTCGGAGAGGCCGAGGCGGTGGGCGAGATCGGCATCGGCGATCGTCCCGCGCAGCACCTCGACGCCGGCATCGGCGGCGGCGAGCTCGAGCGCCGCCTGCTCGGCGCGCGCGGGATCGGCTTCGAGCAGCTGCACGCGCAGGCCGGCGCGGTCGAGCTGGGCGGCGAGCGGCTGGCCGATGTCGCCGGCGCCGACGATCAGCGCGCGCCGCGGTGCCGTGGCGTGGGGATCGAAGGCCGGCACCAGGCGCGCGATGTCGTCATCGGCGGCGCAGACATAGGCTGGCTCGCCGGCAAGCAGGCGGTCCTGGGGGCCCGGCACGGTCCAGCCGTCGGCGTCGCCGAGCGCTGCGACCAGCCAGGTTCCGGGCAGCTGCTGCCGGGCCTCGGCGATGCTGCGGCCGGCGAGCGGGGCGTCGGCGGCGACGACCAAGGCGCGCAGGACGATGTGCCCCTCGGCGAGGTCCATCGCGTCGACGCAGCCCGGCGAGAGCGCGATCCGCGCCAGGGCGTCGACCGCCAGGCCCTCCGGCGAGATCACCTGATCGATACCGATGCGCTCGAGGCCGACGGCCTGCGCCGAGGCCGCCAGCTCGGCGTCGCGGACGCGGGCGATGCAGGTGCGCGCGCCGAGGCGCTTGGCCAGGCCGCAGACCAGGGCGTTGGCGCTGTCCTCGCCGGTCAGCGCGACGACGACATCGGCCTCGGCGACCCCGGCCTGGCGCAGCACGCGCAGCGAGGTCGCGCTGCCGACCAGCGGCCGCAGGTCGCCGACGCCCTCCAGCCCGTCGAGGCGCACCGCGTCGCTGTCGATCACCGTCACTTCCTGGCCCTCGCGGGCGAGCGCGCTGGCCAGCGAGCGGCCGAGGGAGCCGGCGCCGATGATCACCGTCCGCTGTCGCCGCATGGGGCGATCATGGCGCGAGCGGTCCGTGCGCCATCGCCAGGCCCCCGCCCTGGGAAGGCGCGGGGGATCCGCTAGGCTGCGGCCATGCCATCCGCATTCGATACGCCGAGCATCGGCCGCATCGAGGAGAACGCCTGGCGGATGTTCCGCATCCTCGGCGAGTTCGTCGAGGGCTTCCAGGCGCTGTCCGAGCTGCCGAAGGCGGTGACGATCTTCGGCTCGGCGCGCACGCCGCCGGGCGATCCCTACTACCGGGCGGCGGAGCAGATCGCGCGCCTCGCCGTGCAGCGCGGGCATCCGGTGATCACCGGCGGCGGCCCCGGCATCATGGAGGCCGGCAACAAGGGCGCGCGCGAGGCCGGCGGGATCTCGGTCGGGCTCTCGATCCAGCTGCCGATGGAGCAGAAATCGAACCCCTACATCACGCACGAGGTGAAATTCCACTATTTCTTCGTTCGCAAGGTGATGTTCCTCAAGCACACCTGCGCCGTCGTCGTCATGCCCGGCGGCTTCGGCACGATGGACGAGCTGTTCGAGACCGTCACCCTGGTGCAGACGCACAAGATCCCGCCGATGCCGATCGTCCTCTACGGCAGCGCCTACTGGGGCGGGCTGCTGAGCTGGATCAAGGAGGCGATGGAGCTGCGCCACCAGTACATCAGCCCTGGCGACATCGACCTGCTGCAGGTCGCCGACAGTCCGGAGGAGACCATCGCCAAGCTCAGCCCGGCGCTCGCCCAGCCGCAGGCGCCGGACACCGACACCGTGCCGCTGCCGCAGACCAGGCGCTTCACGCGCCGCAGCGGCATCGACGCGACCGAGGCCTGATCACCAGCGCTTGCCGCCGATCGCCAGCGCGACGCCGGCGAGGATCAGGGCGAGGCCGGCGACCTCGCGCCAGCTCGGCACCTGCTTGAGGTAGAGCAGCAGGAAGCCGAGGAAGATGCTGATCGAGATCGCTTCCTGCAGGACCTTGAGCTGGGCCGGCGTGAAGGGGCCGCCGTTGACCTCGGCGCCGAAGCGGTTGGCGGGCACGGCCAGGCAGTACTCGGGAAGGGCGATCAGCCAGCTGGTCAGGATGATCGCCCACAGCGGCCAGGGCGGACCCTGGCCCTTGAGGTGCCAGTACCAGGCGAAGGTCATGAACAGGTTGCTGCACAGCAGCAGGACGACGGTCAGCATGGCGCGGCTCATGAGGGGGGGACGATCGGCTCGGCGGCGACATAGCAGGCGCTCGCCGGATGCCCGCCGCCGCCGAAGCGGGCGGCGATCGCCGCGCAGTCGATCCGCGGCGAGCGCAGCGAGTGCACCCAGCGCCCGTCCTTCTTGCGGTAGTAGAGCACCGCCAGATCGTAGCCGAGGCCGCCGGCGCTCGCCGGCCGGCAGGCGATCTCGGCGATCTCGTTCTGATCGTGATTCGCTGCCACCGCGAGCATGCGCACGCCGGGCAGGCCGTAGGCGTCGCTGACGCCGACGCCGCGCGCCAGCAGGGCCTGGACGCGCGCCTGCTGCTTGGCCAGCAGCGGCCGGCCGAGCTCGGCCATCGCCGCCGGCGCGGCCTCGAGCAGGCCGGCCAGGCGCGGGCCGGCGAAGGCCTTGGCCAGGCCGGCAGCGACGGCGCGGCTGTCCGGCAGCTGCCAGCGCCAGAGATCCTTGTCCTCGATGTAGGGGAGGATCGGCGGCGGCGGCTGGCCCGGGAACAGCACGCGCCAGGCGAGCATCGCCGCGCAGGTGCTGGTGTCGATGTGCCCGAAGCCGAGGCGGGCGGCCAGCGCCCGGCTCGAGGCGTGGTGATCGATCCACAGGAGCTCCCGCGCCTGGGCGCGCAGCGCGCGCATCGCCTCCAGCGGCAGCGCGAAATCGACGATGTACACCTCGCGGCCCTCGACGGTCGGCGGCGGATCGCCGTACTGCAGCGCCAGCAGCTCGGCCTCCGGCGCACGCCGCCGCACGACCGCGGCCGCGGCCTTGCCGTCGAGGCAGTTGCGGTGGTAGAGGCAGAGCGGACGCGGCATCGCCTCGATCATCCCCGCGGCATTACCCCCTCAAGGGCTGTGGAAGCGGGCGGCCGGCCGCGTCGACCGTGCGCCGCCGCCGCGATACTCGATGTGTGCTCGGCTTATCCGCAGTGCCCCTCCTGCCTCTGGCCGGCCAAGTGCTGCTGCCCGGCCTGCCGACGGCGTGGCTGGTCAGCGATCCGCGCTACTGCGCGGCGATCAGCGATCTGCTGGCGCAGCCGCCGGCGCAGCGCTGGCTCGCCTTCCCGCGCATCGCGCCGGGCTGGGAGTGCGATGACGGCTGCGCGCCGCCGCTGCTGCCGATCGTCAGCGCGGCGCGGCTGGTGCATGTCCACGCGCTGCGCGACGGCGCCTATCACATCGTCGTCGTCGGCGACGGCCGCTGGCACCTCGACGAGCAGCCGAGCGCGCGGCCCTACCGCGTCGCGCAGCTGGTCCGCTTGCCGGACATGCCGCTCGATGACGCGACCGTGGCCCGGGTGCGCGCCGCGGTCTGCCGCCTCGTCCATCGCCCGGCGGCGATCGATGACGAGATCGCCTGCCTGCTCGACCCCGAGCAGTACTCGCCGTCGCTGGTCCTCGATCGCCTGGCGGCGTTGTCGCTGGTCGATCCCGACCTGCGGCAGCGCTATCTCGAGTGCGGCAGCATCGACGAGCGCCTGCAGCTGATCGGCGGGGTCGACAGCAGCTGCGGCGGGCTCGCCGCGCTCAACTGACGGATCGGCGATTGCCAGCGTCCGCCCGCCCTGAAAACCCGCCGCCCATGGGTCGGGTCGCGCTCGTCACCTCCTATCCCTACGGAGTCGGCGATCCGGCGCCGCTGCGCCTGCTGGAGAGCGCGGGCTTCGCCGTGCGCCTCTCGCCCTACCAGCGCAAGCACACCAGCGCCGAGACCGCGGCCCTGCTCGCCGAGGGCGCCGATGTCCTGCTCGCCGGAACCGAGCCGCTGCCGGAGGCGACGATCGCCGCCGGCGGCGCGCGGCTCGCGCACATCGCGCGCGTCGGCGTCGGCCTCGATGGGCTCGACCTCGCCGCCTGCATGCGCCGCGGGATCGCCGTCACCTACACGCCCGAGGCGCCGGCGCGCAGCGTCGTCGAAGAGGTCTTCGGCATGCTGTTCGCGCTCTCGCGCCGCCTGGTCGAGGCCCACGAGGGCCTGCGCCGCGGGCAGTGGAACCGCCTGGTCGGCCCGCTGTGGCAGGGGCGCACGCTCGGCGTCCTCGGCTGCGGGCGCATCGGCCGCCAGGTGGCGGAGATCGCGCGCGCCTTCGGCATGCGGGTCCTCGCCCACGACCTCGTCGAGGATCCGGTCTGGGCGGCGCGCCACGGCGTGCGCTATGTCGGGCTCGACGAGCTGCTGGCGGCGAGCGATGCGCTGAGCGTGCACCTGCCGCTGACGCGGCGCACCGACGGCCTGCTGTCGCGCGCGCGGCTGGCGGCGATGAAGCGCGGCGCCTATCTGATCAACACCAGCCGCGGCGAGATCGTCGACGAGGAGGCCCTGGCCGATCTCTTGCAGAGCGGGCACCTCGCCGGGGCCGCGCTCGATGTCTACCGCGAGGAACCCTACCGCGGGCCGCTGATCGCGCTGCCCAATGTCTTCCTCTGCTGCCACCAGGGCTCCTGCTCGTTCGAGGGCCGCCTGGCGATGGAGCTGCAGGCGGCGGAGAACGCCGTCGCCTACGCGCGCGGCGAGCCGATCCCGCGGGAGCGCATCGTCTGGCTGCCGGGGATGGCGGCGCCGGCCGTCGGCTGGGAGGACTGATCACTCGGGGACGGGGGCGTCGTCGTTGAAGGGATCGCCATCCGCCGGCGGGGCGCTGGCGAGCGTCGCCGCGCGCCCGCGCTGGCTGGGGCGGCGGCGCTCCTCGCGCTCGGCGCGCCGCCGCCGCGGCGCCGCCTGCTCGTCGTCTTCGTCATCGCTCGCCGCCGGCGCCGCCGCCTGCTCGAAGGCGAGCTTCTCCGGGTAGAAGTGCATGTAGGTCTCGCCGGTCGGCCCGAAGCGGTTCTTGGCGAGCTTGACCTTGATCACGCGGCACTGCTCGTCGCCGGCGTTCTCGATGCGATGCAGGAAGATCACGGCGTCGGCGTCCTGCTCGATCGAGCCCGAGCCGCGCAGGTCGGAGAGCCGCGGCTCGCGCGGCTTGGCGCCCTTCTCCGACTCGCGCGACATCTGCGACAGCGCCAGCACCGGCACCGCGCACTCGCGCGCCAGGTTCTTGAGCACGCGGCTGATCTCGGTGACCTTGGCGTACTCCTCCTGGTCGCGGACGGTCGCCTGCAGCAGCTGCAGGTAGTCGACGACGACGAGCTTCAGCGCGCCCTTGGTCTCGAGCTGGCGGCGCTTGACGACGGCGCGCAGCTGCTGCACGCTGAGGTCGGCGACATCCATCAGCTCGAGCGGCCAGCGCCGCAGCTCCTTGAGCGTCTCCTCGAGGCGCGGGAACAGCTCCTCCGAGAGCGTGCCCATGTCGAGGTCGCGGAACGGCAGCTTGCCGTAGGCCGCGATCAGCTTCTTGGCCAGATCGCGGCGATCGACCTCGAGCGAGAAGAACAGCACGCGCTGCTCGGCGTCGGGGCGGGTGACCACGCCCTGGACGATGCGCAGGGCGAGCGAGGTCTTGCCGACCCCCGGCCGGGCGGCGAGGATGTAGAGCCCGCCCGGCCGCAGGCTGAGCAGCTTGTCGTCGATGTCCGCCATCCCCGTGCGCACTCCCGCGTCGCGGTCGGTCAGGCGCTCGTGGATCGCCTGCAGGGTCTCGTCGACCACCGCCGGCATCTGGTGCACGGCGGCGCGGCTGTCGAGGCGGCCGAGGGCGAGCAGGGCCTGCCCGGCGCGATCGACGAGCTCGGCGAAGGGCGCCGTCGTCTGATGGCTCTCATCGACGATCGCGCCGAGCCGCGCGATCAGGCGGCGCCGCAGATAGTAGTCGCGCAGCAGCTGGGCGTTGCGCTCGAGCGCGGCGAAGGAGCCGAGCGCATCGGCCAGCCGATACACCGCCGGCGCGCCGCCGATGGCGGCGAGCGCGCTGTCCTGCTCGCCGGCGCTGCGCTCGGCCTCGGTCCAGCGCCACAGGCGGGGATCGACGCTCGGGCGATCGAGCTCGTCGGCCTCGGCCATCGCCTGGGCCTGGCGCAGGCGCTCGAGCGCGGCGGCGAAGCGCCAGCGCGAGAGCAGGTCGGCGACCACCGGGGCATCGGGGATGTGCCCGGCGTCGTCGAGGTCGAGGCAGGCCAGCCACACCAGGCGGTGGTCGCGGCTCCAGAAGAACAGCGGATGCGGCAGCAGCGGCCGCGCGCGCTGCATCGCCACCGGGTTGGTGCCGGCGAGGATCGCCGACAGCACCGCGCGCTCGAGGTCGGGGTTGTGCGGCGGCTCGCGACCGCTGCGGCGCTCCTCGCTCATCGCGCGATCCTAGCGGCGGCGCGCGGCGCCGGCCACCACCGCTATGCACCTCTTTTCCACAGCCTCAGGGCTGGCTGCCGGCCTGGTAGCGCGGGTAGCCGACGCGCTCCCGGCGCTGGCTCTGCACCCAGTAGACCCCGGCCTTGCGCCCGTCGACGATGCGCTGGCGCCAGCAGCCGACGAACTCGGTGTCGTCGGCGAAGTCGCAGTAGACGGCGGTGAAGTCGCCGAGCTGGCAGGCGGCGCGCAGCTGCTCGGCGCTCGGCGTCCAGTCGGCGGGCGTCTCCGGCGCGAAGAACAGCTCGAGCGACTGGTCGTAGTCGTGGACGCGCCAGCGCACGATCGTCTGCGGCGCGAAGATCGCGGCGAGGCGGGCGGCGAGAGCGTCATCGGAGCGCATGGCGGCAGGATCGGCCGGCGAACGGGAGCGCCAGCCTCAAGGGCGGGACCATGCCCAGCGCAGGGCGCGCCGCAGGTCGGCGACGACGAGCACGAGGGCCGGCAGCAGGATCAGGGTGATGCCGGTCGCGAAGCCGACGCCGAAGCCGAGCGAGACGGCGCAGGGCGCGAGGAACTTCGCCTGGGGGCTCGGCTCGAGGATGATCGGCGACAGGCCCGCGCAGGTCGTCAGCGTGGTCAGCAGGACGGGGCGGAAGCGGCGCACGCCGGCGCGCGCACAGGCCAGGGCGAGGCCGGCGCCGTGGGCGCGCATCCGGTTGATGGCATCGAGCAGGACGATGCCGTCGTTGACGACGACCCCGGAGAGCGCGACCATGCCGATCAGCGACATCATCGACAGCGGCATGCCGATGATCAGGTGAGCGAGGGCGGCGCCGACCAGACCCATCGGGATCGTCGTCATGATCAGCAGCGCTTGCGTCACCGAGCGCAGGGGGATGGCGATCAGCGCGAAGATCGCGGCGAGCGCGGCGAGGAAGCCGCTGAACAGCGCCTGCGTCTGCTCGCGGCGCTGGCGGTCCTCGCCGGCGACGCGCAGCGAGAGCCCGGGAAACTCCTCCGCCAGGCGCGGCGCCGTCTGCGTGAGCACGGTCTCGATGACGACGGCGGCGCTGACGCGCGCCGGATCGGCGTTGGCGCTGACCCGCACGACGCGCGCGCCGTCGGCGCGGCGGATCACCGCGTAGCCGACGCTGCGCTGCACGCTGGCGACCTCGGCCAGCGGCACCTGGCCGCCCTGCGGCAGGCTGATCGGCAGCGCCAGCAGGTCGGCCAGGCTCTGGCGCTGCGCGCGCGGCGCGCGGACATAGACGATCACTTCGTCGCGCCCGCGCGCGAAGCGATCGACCTCGTCGCCGAAGAAGGCGCGGCGGATCTGCCGCCCGAGGGCGGCGGCGCTCAGGCCGAGCGCGCGCCCGCGCTCGTTCAGCTGCACCGCGATCTCGTCCTTGCCCGGCCGCAGGTTGTCGTCGATGTCGGTGACGCCGGGGAAGCTCGCGAGCTCGCCGCGCAGGCGGTCGGCGGCGGCGCGCAGCCGCTCGAGATCGGGGTGGGCGAGCTCGAGCTCGATGTCCTTGCTCGCCCGGCCCAGCTGCGCCGAAGCGGTCAGCGAGACCGCGCCCGGAATGTCGCCGATCAGCTCGCGCCAGCGTTCGGCGAGCTCGGCGGAGCGCACGCCGCGCTCGCCGGCGGGCGCCAGCTCGAGCATCATCGTCGCGGCGTTGGCCGGCGTGCGCGTCGGCCCGCCGGGTCCGCCGGGGAAGAGGCCGGTGCCGACGCCGACGGCGGCATGGCGGATGGTGTTCGGATGCAGAGCCTCGAGGCGCTCGGCGGCCTGCTCGATCCGGCGCACCGCGGCCTCCAGCACCGGCAGCGTGCTGCCGGCCGGCATCGTCACGGTGACGGTGACGAAGTCGGCCTCGATGCGCGGGAAGAAGGTGATCGGCAGCGTGCCGCGCGCGACCACGGCGACGACGAGGATCGCGCCGGCGAGGAACAGCGCGCTCGCCGCCCAGCGCCAGCGCAGCGCGAGGTGCAGCACGGGCATGTAGGCGCGGCGGAGCAGCCACTGCAGGCCGCGATCGACGCCGCCGCGCACCGCGGCCCACGGCCGCCACGGCGCGGTCGTCAGGTCGCGGTGCAGGGCGAGGTGTCCGGGAAGCACCCACAGCGACTCGATCAGGCTGAACAGCAGCACCGGGATGACGATCGCCGGGATCATGTAGAAGGCCTTGCCGAAGGTCCCGGGCAGGACGGCCATCGGCACGAAGGCGGCGACCGTCGTCAGCACGCTGAACACGACCGGCACCATCACGCGGCGCGTGCCCCTGACCGCGGCCGCGAGGCCGCCCTCGCGCAGCTGATGGCGGTGGTAGATCTCCTCGCTGACGATGATCGCGTCGTCGACGACGATGCCGAGGACGAGGATGAAGGCGAAGAGGCTGACCATGTTGACCGAGACGCCGAGCGCCGGCATCAGGGCGATCGCGCCGAGGAAGGCGACCGGAATGCCCATCGCCACCCACAGCGCCAGGCGCAGCCCGAGGAACAGCGCGAGGATCGCGAGGACCAGCAGCAGGCTCTGCAGGGCGTTGCGCGTCAGCAGCTCGAGGCGCTGCTTGAGCCAGGCGCTGTTGTCGAGCCACAGCCCGAGGCTGACGCCGGCCGGCATCTCGCCGGCGCGCTCGGCCTGGTAGCGCTTGACGACCTCGGTGATGGTGAAGACGTTCTGCCGCCCGGTGCGATAGACCTTGACCAGCACCGCCGGGTGCCCCTGGAAGCGGACGGCGGTGTCGCTCTCGCTGAGCGCCTCGCGCACCGTCGCGATGTCGCCGAGGCGCACGCTGCGGCCGTCGGGGTGCACGAGCACCGGCAGCTCGGCGTAGGCCGCGGCGCTGCGCGCGCGCGCCGGCACGCGCAACAGCAGGTCGGCGCGCTCGGCCTTCAGGCTGCCGCCGGCGAGATCGCGGCTGTTGGCGCGCAGGGCCTCGGCGACCTCGGCCGCCGACAGGCCGTGGCGCCACAGCGCTTCGCGGTCGAGCTCGGCGACGATCTCGTAGCCGCGGTTGCCGGCGAGTTCGACCAGGCTGATCTCGGGCAGGGCGAGCAGCTCTTCGCGGACCTGCTCGGCGACCCGCTGCAGGACGCGGCGGTCGACATCGCCGTAGACCGCCAGGCTGATCGCCTCGCCGCGGCGGCTGGCGAGCTCGATGACCGGCCGCTCGCTGTCGGCCGGCAGGTTGGGGATCGCGTTGACGCGGGTGGCGATGTCGTCGTAGAGCTTGCGCGCGTCGAAGCCCGGGCTGACCTCGACGGTCAGCGCCCCCGCGCCCTCGCTGGCGCTGGCGGTGATCGTCTCGATGCCGGTGAGGTCGGAGATCGCCTCCTCGATCGGCAGGATGATCGCCTGCTCGACCTCGGCGGGCGAGGCCCCGGGATAGGGGACGGCGATCGCGATCTGATCGGGGGCGATATCGGGGAACACCTCCATCACCAGGCGCTGCCCGAAGGCCGTGCTCAGGCCGGCGCAGGCGATCAGGATGAACAGCAGGTTGGCGGCGATCGGGTTGCTGGCGAACCAGCCGATGACGCCGCGGCGCAGGCGGGCCTCGCTCATGGCTGGCTCGCGATGCGCACCGTCATGCCCTCGGTGGCGACCTCGAGGCGGGTCACCATGAGCAGCTCGCCGTCGGCCAGCCCGCCGACCCAGCTCTGGCCGGCGCTGCGCCGGACGACGCTCACCGGCCGCGCCGTCAGGCGCCCGTCGACGACCGTCCACACGCGCTGCTCGGGAGTCAGCGCATGGTCGGGCACCGCGCAGGCCGGCGGCAGCGGGCGGCCGCGCAGCTGCGCCGTCGCGAAGGCGCCGGGGCGCCAGCGCGCGTCGCTGGCGCCGGCGATCGCGAGGAAGCCGCGCACCCGCCGCAGGCGCGGGTCGCGCTCCGGCGCCAGCCGCTCCAGGGTCGCCGAGCGCTCCTCGCCGTCGAGCGCGACGGTCGCCGGCGCCGGCAGCGGCGGCAGCAGCGCGATGTCGGCCTCGTCGAAGTCGACGGCGAGCTCGAGCTGCGGCGCGGCGAGGCGGGCGAGCAGGGTCCCCGGCGCGACCTGCTGGCCAAGCTCGACGCTGCGCTCGCTGATCGTGCCGCCGGCCGGCGCGCGCAGGCGGGTGCGCGCGAGGTCGAGCTCGGCCTGCGCGAGCTGGGCTTGCACCGTCGCCAGCCGCGCGCGGTTGATCACGGTGTCGTCGACGCGGCAGCGCGCTTCGGCCTCGGCGAGCTCGGCGCGCAGGCGCTGCACGGCGAGCTCGCGGTCGCTGGCGTCGAGGCGCACCAGCTCCTCGCCGGCGGCGACCGTGTTGCCGACCTGCAGCTGCGGCGAGATCCAGGCGACGATCCCGGCGATCTGCGCGGTCAAAAGCGGCCGCTCCCGCGGCTGCAGGACCCCGCGGGCGACGATCTCGGCTCGCACCTCCTGGTTGCGGACCCTCAGCGTCTCGACGAGGGGCGGCAAGCGCGGCGCGGTGACGCGCGGCGGCGGCGGCTTGCTGCGGAGCAGCCAGCCGGCGAGCGCGATGGCCGCGGCGAGGATGACGACGACCAGGACGGCCTGCACGATGGAGCGCATATGGAAACCTGATTATCGATCCCGGTTTCGCGGGTGCGAGAGTGCGGCAGAGCGGCTTGCACGGCAGCTGCGGCGCTCGTAGGCGATGATCGCCGCGGCGTAGCCGGCGAGCCGCTGCGCGAGCGGTTCGACATCGCGCACCGCGGGCTGGCGCCGCTCCCGGCACGGATGATAGCGCCGCGCGATCTGCTGCATCGCCAGCGCGATCAGCGCATCGGCGGCGAGGGCGCAGGAGGCCTTGCCGATCCCCGGGACCTGGCGCGACACCAGCGCTTCGACCGCGCGGCGATGGCGCTGGACGTCGCTCATCGCCCGCCGCGGCAAGCGGCGCCCCTCGCCGAGGCAGCGGGCGATCGCGCCCATCGCTGCGGCCTCGACGCTGCCGGCGGCGAGCGGCGCGAGCATCGCGCGGTACAGGCGGACGAGCGCCGCGGAGAGCGGCAGGCCGGGGTCCGAGAACTCCGCGATCGAAGCGGCGAGGCGCCGCGCCGGCAGCGCGGCGACGGCGGCGAACAGCCGCTCCTTGTCGCGGTAGTAATAGGCGATCGCTGCGAGGTTGGCGATGCCGGCGCGCGCGCAGATCGCGCGCACCGAGGCCCCGCGGTAGCCGCGCGCCGCGAACAGAGCGGCGGCCGCCGCAAGCAGGCGCTGGCGGGTCGAGGCTGCGGACGGGCGCGGCATGAACGCATGCTGGATGGCGGCGGCTGAAAGCAAACGCTTGTTTCAGACCAGCGCGATCCGGAGGCGGGTGCGCGGCGCGGCGCCGGCGGACTTCGTCCCGCGATAGGCGCGGCCTATCGCGGCGATAGCCGCCGGACGCGCGGCGCGGCCGTGCGCGCCGTATGCTCGGCGGCGTACCCGCTACGGCGCCCAGCGCCAAGGAGGACCGATGCCGATCATCAACAGCGTTCTGCCGCAGTTCCGCGTGCAGGCCTATCACAACGGAGCGTTCAAGACCGTCTCCACCGCCGATGTCCTCGGCAAGTGGAGCGTGTTCTTCTTCTACCCCGCCGACTTCACCTTCGTCTGCCCGACCGAGCTCGGCGACATCGCCGACATCTACCCCGAGCTGCAGAAGATGGGCGTCGAGGTGTACAGCGTCAGCACCGACACCCATTTCGTGCACAAGGCCTGGCACGACGCCTCGCCGACGATCAAGAAGATCGCGTTCCCGATGCTCGCCGATCCGACCGGCACCCTGACGCGGGCGTTCGGCGTCCACATCGAGGAGGAGGGGATCGCCTATCGCGGCACCTTCGTCTGCGACCCCGAGGGCAAGGTCAAGATCGCCGAGATCCACGACAACGGGATCGGCCGCGACGCCCGCGAGCTGCTGCGCAAGATCCAGGCCGCGCAGTTCGTCGCCTCGCACCCCGGCGAGGTGTGCCCCGCCAAGTGGAAGCCGGGCGCGGCGACGCTGAAGCCGAGCCTCGAACTCGTCGGCAAGATCTGAACCGCACGGCCGCACGGCGCCAGCCGTGCGGCCGCCCTTTCTCGAGGAGCGTGCGATGCTCGATTCCGAGATCCTGACCCAGCTGCGCCAGCTGTTTGCGAACCTGCCGACCGACATCGCGCTGGTGCTGGCGCCGAGCGCGCACCCGCTGCAGGGCGAGCTGCGCGCGCTGGCCGAGGCCGTCGCCTCCGCCAGCCCGCGCCTGCGGGTGCGCGAGACCGGCAACCCCTCGCCGGTGCCGCGCCTCGAGCTCGTGCGCGACCAGCGCCCGCTCGGCGTCTCGTTCCGCGGCGTGCCGGGAGGCCACGAGTTCTCGTCGCTGGTCCTCGCCATCCTCCACGCCAACGGCCAGGGCCGGATGCCGGATGCCGCGCTGACGGCGCGCGTCCGCGCCCTGCGCGGCCCGATCCGCCTGCGCACCATCGTCAGCTTGGAGTGCAGCAACTGCCCCGAGGTCGTGCAGGCGCTCAACCTGATGGCGATCCTGCATCCCGACTTCCAGCACGAGATGTGGGACGGGGCGCTGCATCCCGAGGAAGTCGAGCGGCTCGGAGTGCAGGGAGTGCCGGCGGTGTTCGCCGGCGATCAGCTGGTGCACGTCGGCAAAGCCGATCTCGGCGAACTGCTGACGCGCCTCGAGGCGCTGTACGGCAGCGCGCCGCTCGCGGCGTCCGCGGTGGTCCGCGAAGCCGACATCGCGATCGCCGGCGGCGGCCCGGCCGGGGTCGCGGCCGCGATCTACAGCGTGCGCAAGGGGCTGCGCACGGTGCTCGTCGCCTCGCGGATCGGCGGCCAGGTGCGCGACACCCTCGGCATCGAGAACCTGATCTCCGTGCCGTACACCGAGGGGCCCAGACTCGCCGAGAACCTGCGCAGCCATCTGCAGCACAGCGGCGTCGAGGTGCTCGACGGCCGCACGGTCGAGCGCGTGCTCGACGGCGAGCGCAAGGAGCTGCAGCTGGCGGGCGGCGAGCGCGTGCTGGCCGGCCAGCTGATCATCGCCACCGGCGCCTCCTGGCGGCGCCTCGGCGTGCCCGGCGAGCAGGAGCACCTCGGACGCGGCGTCGCCTTCTGCCCGCACTGCGACGGCCCCTTCTTCAAGGACAAGCGGGTGGCGGTGATCGGCGGCGGCAACAGCGGCGTCGAGGCGGCGATCGACCTGGCCGGCATCTGCCGCCAGGTCACCCTGCTCGAGTTCGCCGAGCAGCTGCGCGCCGACGCGGTGCTGCAGCGCAAGCTGCGCAGCCTGCCGAATGTCGCGGTGCACACCCAGGCGCGGACCACGGCGATCGTCGGCGACGGCGCCCGCGTCCAGGCCATCCGCTGGGAGGATCGCGCGACCAAGGCCCAGCACGAGCTCGAGCTCGAAGGCGTCTTCGTGCAGATCGGCCTGGCCCCGAACAGCGCCTGCGTCAAGGATCTCGTCGAGCTCAACCGCGCCGGCGAGATCGTTGTCGACGACCGCGGCCGCACCTCGCGGCCGGGGATCTACGCCGCCGGCGATGTCACCAACCGCCCCTTCAAGCAGATCGTCATCGCCATCGGCGACGGCGCGCGCACCGCGCTCGCCGCCTTCGAGGACCGCATGCGGCAGGGGTGAGCCGCGCC
>JANWWU010000080.1 GCA_025055595.1 Planctomycetota bacterium
CGCTGCAGGCGGCGCAGCACGATGTACTCGGCGACGGTGACGATCCCGTCGTCGGTGGCCAGGGCCTCGGCGACCGCCAGCAGCTGGCGGCGCTGGCCGAGCGAAAGGCTGCCAAGCAGCGGCAGCACCAGCTGCAGCAGCGGCCAACGCACGGCCGTGGCGTCCGCCTGCGACCAGTGTGGCCACAGGCGCCGCAGCTCGGCGGCGAGCGCGGGATCGTGGCGCGCGACCGCCGCCAGCTGCCGCTCGCGGGGCGCCTCCCGCCGCGCCAGCAGCGGCAGCAGGGCGACGGCGCGCGCGCTGAACGGTTGGTGCGCGGCCTCGACCACGGCTGGCGGCAGCTGCGCGAGCACGCGCTCCGCCCGGTTCAGCTGCTGTCGATCCAGGGCGCCGGCGCTGGCGACCAGCTGCGCCGGCGCTAATGCTCCGTGCCCCGCCGGCGCCGCCCCGACAGCCGCGGTCGACGCCGGCCCCTCCACCGGTCGGCCGCGGATGCGCGCGATGCGCTCTGCGAGCGGCGGATGGGTGGCGAAGAGGCCGGACAGCGCCTGGGCGAAGAACAGGTGCGCGGCATCGGCCGCGCGCTCGGCGCTGACCGCGCTGCCGCGGCGCAGGATGTGCTCGAGGGCCCCGGCGATGCCCTCGGGGTTGCGCGTGTACTGCACGGCGCTGGCATCAGCGAGATATTCGCGGCGGCGCGAGATCGCGGCCTGGATCAGGCGCCCGAAGAACCAGCCGAGCAGCCCGATGACGAAGATCGCCAGGCCGAGCAAGAGGAAGGGGAGCGCGCCGCTGCTCCTGCGGTTGCCGCTGGCGGCAGCGGCCGAGCGCAGGGCGGCCTGCATCAGGAAACGCCCGACGCCAGCCACCGCCATCAGCCCGGCGAGAACCGCGATCAGCCGCATGTTGAGCCGCATGTCGCCGTGCAGGATGTGCGAGTACTCGTGGGCGATCACGCCTTGGATCTGATCGCGCGGCAAGGCGAGCAGCCCCTTCGTCACCCCGATCGCCGCGTCGTCGATGCGGTAGCCGGCGGCGAAGGCATTGATGCCCTCCTCATCGAGGATATAGACCGGCGGCCGCGGCACCCCCGAGGCGATCGCCATCTCCTCGACGACATGGAGCAGGCGCCGCTCGTCGGGATCGCGGGTCTCGGGGTCGACCTCCCGACCGCCCAGCGCCTCGGCGACCGAGCGCCCGCTGCCGGCGAAGCCGAGCAGGCTGAACAGGGCGCCGCCGGCCATCACCACCAGGGTGCCGAGCGTCACCCAGAGATGCAGCTCGAGATTCGAGGCGTCAAGCAGGAAGGCGAACAAGGCGTTGATCGAAGCGAGGACCGCGGCGACCGCGATGAGGAACAGTACGATCAGCCAGCGGCTGGCGCGCAGGGCCGCTTCTTGGTGGGCGAAGAAGTCCATCCGGCGCCTTCAGAACTTGACCTTGGGCGCCTCGCGCTCGGCGGGGTTCTCGATCTCGTAGAGCTGGGCCGGCCCGAAGTTGAAGAGGCCAGCGATGATCACCGAGGGGAAGACCTCGCGCGCGGTGTTGTAGGCCATGACCGCGTCGTTGTAGGCTTGGCGGGCAAAGGCGACCTTGTTCTCGGTGCTCGTCAGCTCCTCCGAGAGCTGGCGCATGTTGGCATCGGCCTTGAGCTGGGGGTAGTTCTCCATCAGGGCGAAGAGCCGCGACAGGCCGCCGGTCAGCGCGGCATCGGCGGCGATCAGGCCGCGCATCGCCCCGGCATCCGCGGGATCGGCGGCGGCCCGGCTCTGGGCGCTGACCGCCTGGTTGCGCGCCTGGATCACCGCTTCCAGCGTCTGCCGCTCGTGGGCCATGTAGGCGCGCGCGGTCTCGACCAGGTTCGGGATCAGGTCGAAGCGGCGCTTGAGCTGCACATCGATCTGCGCGAAGGCGTTCTTGAAGCGGTTGCGCAGGGTCACCAGGTTGTTGTAGCTCGCCACCGCCCAGAAGACGATGAGCAGGAAGACACCGGCGATGACCAGCACGGTGATCAAGACAGGGCTCATGTCCGAACTCCTGGCGTTGATCATCGGCACGGCGGCGGCGGAACAAGCTGCCCTGGATCGTCGAGCGGCGCCCGCAGACTCGTCTCCGTGGACGCCTTCGTCGAGCCCTTTCCCGAGCTGGTGACGCCGGCCGGCGCCGACGATCCGCTCGGCGAGGGCGTGCGCGATCCGCGGCACCGCGGCCTGCGCGTCTACGAACCGCAGCGCACCTGCGTCGTGATCGGGCGCGCCCAGGACCCCTACCGAGAACTGCAGGTCGCCGCCTGCGCCGCTGACGGCGTGCCGGTGCATCGCCGCTGCACCGGCGGGGGCGCCGTCGTCCTGGCGCCGGGGATGGTGGTGGTCGCGCTGCGCCTCGCTGGCGGCCTGCACCCCTCCAGCCAGTGGTTCTCGCTGATCAATCCCGCGCTGAGCGCGGCGGTGCGCGCCGCCGGCGGCCCCCCGCTGACGACCCAAGGCCACGGCGATCTCGCCGTCATCGAAGAGGTCGGCCGGCCGCGCAAGGTGCTCGGCGCCAGCCTGCGCCAAGGCCGCCTGTGCACGCTGTACCTCGGCGTCTTCCTAGTCGCCGACGCCGCCCACCTCATGGAGCGCTACCTCGCGCACCCCAGCCGCGAGCCGGCGTATCGCCAGGGCAGGCGGCACCGCGATTTCTGCACCGCCCTCGGCCGCTACGGCGTGCGCGTGGCCGAGCTCATCGGCCGCCTCGAGCAGGGGCTGGCAGCACTGATCGATCAGGCGCCGTAGCTGGGCTGCGCGCTCGCATGGGCGGCAGAGGCCGCCTCCAGCGCCGGCAGCGGCAGGCGCGTGGAGAAGCGCGGACGCGGGGCGTGCTCGCGCCACCAGGCCTGCATCCGCTCCTCGTCCCAGGCTTCCGCGAGGCGCAGGGCGCGCAGCTGCGCGCGCAAGGCGCTGGCCGAGGCCGGCCGCCGCTCCGGCAGCTTCTCAAGGCACGCCAGCACCAGGGCCTCGAGTTCGGGATGCACCGGCCGTCCACCGCGCTGCGATGGCGGGACCGGACGCTCCATCGCGTGCGCGACGAGGTCTTCGCCGCCGTCGGCGGTCGGGAACAGCGTGCTGCCGGTCAGCAGCCAGTACGCGACCGCGCCGAGTGCATAGAGGTCGCTGGCCGGTGATGCCGCGTACTGGCCGGTCAGCAGCTCGGGCGCGATGTAGCCCGGGGTGCCGGCGATCCCCGTCATGCCGCCAGCGGCCGTCGCCGGCAGCGCGCCCTGGGCTGCGCCGACCAGCCCGAAGTCGAGCACCTTGACGACATCGACCAGCTCGCCGAGGCGGCAGAGCATCAGGTTGCCGGGCTTGATGTCGCGATGGACCAGGCCGGCGGCATGGGCTTCGGCCAGCGACAGGCAGGCCTGCGTCAGGATGTGCACGACGCGGGCCTCGGGCTGCGCGCCGTGGCGGACGACGAGCTCCTCGAGGTCGATGCCATCGAGCAGCTCCATCGCATAGAAGAGCTCGCCATCCGGCGTGATCCCGTAGTCGTAGAGCTGCACCGTGTGCGGGCTGCTGAGCAGGGCGATCGCGCTCGCCTCGCGCTCGAAGCGTCGCGCCAGCTCGCGCACCGTGTCGGGATCGCGGCGCAGGTCGGCGGCGGGACGAACGAACTTCACCGCCGCCCGCCGCGGCAACAGACGATGTTTAGCCAGCCATACTTCGCCCATGCCGCCGCTGCCGATCCGTTCGAGCAGCCGGTAGCTGCCCATCTCGGCGAGCTGGCGTCGACTGCGCGCCAGGTCCCCCGCCAAGCGGCCAAACACCCAGGAGGCCGCCCAGGCGATGCCGGCGCAGAAGTAGCCGGGCGCGAACCAGCGGACCAGCGCCGCGGGATCGCTGGCCTCGCGGCCGAAGAGGACCATCACGACATATACCAGGGGCAGGGTGCTCGCGCACAGCAGCGCCGTCAGCAGGGCCTGCCAGGGCAGACAGGGAATGACCAGCGGGAACAGCACGATCCAGATGCACATCCCGGGCACGCCGTCGTAGTCGGCGGCGGCGCGCGGGCCGATCGCGACCTCCGCGACCGCCATCGCCAGCGTCGTCAGCACGACATAGATCAGACCGACGCGGATCACGGTGCTGGTCGCCGGCCGCGCGCCGCGCGCGAAGCGCCACACGATCAGCGACGCCAGGGCCAGCGCGCTGCACAAGGCCGCCATCACCGCCTGTTCCCACCATGGGCGACCGAGCAGGGCCGGCACAGTGAGGGCCAGGACGGTACCGGCACCGAAGGCGACGCTGCCGATCACCGCCAGCGCGCGCAGACGCGCATGCGCGGTCGTCGCCAACACCTCGAGCAGATCGAGGCGCGAGCCGCCTTCGCTCCGGTCGCGTCCCGCGCCAGGCATCAACAGCGTCGGTCTTACAGGCGTCGCGTCATCCATGCCGTGAACCCCTCGGCGCGACGAAGACGATCGAGCAGGAAGAGCGCCGTCGCCATGTGGCCGACGATGCCCAGCAGCGGCAGCCACACCAGCAGGCGCAGGGGGCGGCGCTCGACGGCGCACATCCACGCGCCGACGAACAGGACGCTGAGGCCGACGTCGACCAGCAGGGCCCGACCCCAGGCATCGCGCGCGAGTTCGCTGAGCGCCGACCACACGGAACGCTCGCGTACGCCCGCGACGTTGGCCAGCGCGGCCAGCAGCAAACCGACGACGACGAGCAGGGCCGCCGACGCATGGAAACCTTTCACACTTTCTCAGTTTCCATGGTTCTCCGCCCCCGGTAGGACGGAAGGCTGCGCCTTGCACGCCGTCAGCTGGCCGATCGCCCGCTGTACCAATTCGTCATAGGGCGCCTCGACCAGCGCTTCGCGCAAGCCGGCGGCGGCAGCATGGCGGGCGATCAGCCGCCAGCGCCCGCGTTGGCGCGCCGCCAGGCAGCCGAGCGGCAGCGCGCAGCCGCCGCCGAGCGCCGCGAGCACCGCTCGTTCGGCGAGGATCGCGCGCCGGGTGTCGCGATCATCGATGGCGGCCAGCAGCACGCGGGTGCGCCGATCATCGGCCCGGCAGTCGACGGCGATCGCGCCCTGCCCGGGAGCGGGTGCGCACTCGCGCCACGGATCGAGGACGGCGGCGGCGCAGGGCGCCGAGAGCCCGAGGCGGCGCAGGCCGGCGAGCGCGAGGCACGCCGCATCCGCTGCTCCGCGCGCGATCTTCTGCAGGCGGGTATGGATGTTGCCGCGCAGCTCGACGAAGCGCAGATCGGGCCGTAGGGCGGCGAGCTGGGCGCGCCGGCGCGGCGAGCCCGTGGCGATCACCGCGCCGCTGGGCAGGGCAGCGAGGCCGGCCGTCCCGAACAGGACATCGCGGGGATCGGCGCGTGGCAGCACCGCTGCCAGCACCAGGTCTGGCGGGTGACGGGTCGGCAGGTCCTTGCAGGAGTGCACGCCGGCATCGGCGCGGCCTTCGCGGATCGCCGCATGCACCTCCTTGCAGAAGGCGCCGATCACCGGCATCGCCGCCAACGGCGTCTGCTGGTCGCGATCGCCATGGCTGGTCACCGGCACCAGCTGCACGCGCACCGCGGGATGGGCCCGGCGCAGGGCGCGTGCGACCACGCGCGCCTGCCACAGCGCCAGGGGGCTGGCCCGGGTGGCGAGGCGCAGGACCCTCATCGCGGGCGCTGCATCCAGGCGAGCTGATAGAGGCCGTCGGCGAACAGCTGGGCGGCACGGAGGGCGATCTGATCGCGGCCGCGCTCGTACTGCGCCGCCGTCAGATCGATGACGGGGACGCCGCGCGCCGCCAGCCGTTGCGCCTGTGGGCGCCAGACAGTCTCGATCACCTCCCGTTCTTCGGTCTGCGCGGTATCGATCTCGCCGAGGACGAACACGGGCACCAGCGCCGGGCGCCGCCGGCGGCGGTCCTCGCTCAGCGCCTTGGCGATGCAGGCATCGAGGCGCGCTGGCAGATCGCCGTCGGCGCCCCAGCGTTCGCCGCGCCAGCCGAGCGCGAGAACGCGGCACTCGCTGAGGTCGCCGAGCGCCTCCGGCCAGCCGCGCGCAGGATCGACGAGGTCTGCCGTGGCCGGCATCTCCACCAGCAGCGGCTCGGGGACTCCCTCGAATGCGCAGCGCTCGGAGAGCGCGCGCCGCAGAGCGCTTCTCCAGCCGTCGGCCCGGCTGGCGCCCGGCAGTAGGATGCGCAGCTGATGCCACGCGAAGCGACGCTGCTCGCAGCGCCCTTCGCTGAGCTTAGCAACTAGCTGGTGGAAGCGTGCCGCGGCATCGGCGCGGCCGGCGAGCGACGCTGGCAGCAGCAGCGGCAGCGCCAGCGGGCAGTCGTCGGGCTGCGGCGGCCCGGCACTGCGGGTCGCGGCGCCGGCGACGAGGAAGGGTCGAGTGCCGTCGAGCTCGCGCCCATCCTCGAGGCGCAAGCGCAGCCGCTCGAGGGCGAGCTCGCCGAAGCCGGCGGCAGGCACGGTGATCGTCTGCCAGCCCTGCCCGCTCAGCGCGATGTCGCCGGCGCGGCAGCGCTGGCGGCCATCGCTCCAGATCGCGGTCAAGGCCTGGCGCTCGGCGCGCGCCGGGTGCACGACGACGCAGGCGCCGCCGCCCTCGCTGACGCCGGGCAGCTGCAGTTCGATCGCCATCCGCCGCTGCGCCCGGTCGTAGGTGGCCACGAAAATGTCGACGCCCGAGGGCCAGGGCCAGGGCAAGCCCCCCGCCTCCGGCTGGGGCTTGGCGGCATCCAACACGCGCTGCGCGCCGGCCGGTCCCAACAGCGAGACCTCGCAGAGGCTGGCAGCGCGGCCGGCCTTCCGCGCGCGCGCGCTGCTGCTGCGCTCCGGCGCTGCGGTCGGCGGCGCGGTACGTGTCTCCGCCGCACGCCGCGCCGGGCCGCGCTCCGGCGCCGTCGGCGCCGCGGCGACGGCCTCGCCCAGCTCGGCGCTGGGCGCCGATGGCGCTGCCTCGGGGGCGGCGGGCGCCGATGGTGCAGCTTCGGCGGTGACCGGCGCGGCCGGCGCCACGGGGGAGGCGGCAGCGGCGGCGGCCGACGGCGGCGGGTCGGCAGCGCTTGCGACCGCAGACGCCGGCTCCGGCTCGCCTGCGGTCTCGAGCGGGTTCAACGGCGCCGCCGCGATCGGTGAAGCCTCTGTCGTAGCGTGCGCCGGGGGGCAGATCTCCAAAGGTCGCTCCAGCCCTGCCTCAGCCGCCTGGCTTCTGCCGTTCTCCGTGGGCGAAGGAGCAGCGACCGCCGCTGCGGGGGCGGTGTCCGTGGGTCCCGGCCCGGCAGCAGCGCCCTGCTGACTGCCGAAGCCGAGCCAAGCCCCGAGGACGATCACGCCCGCAGCGCCGCCAAGCAGCGCCAGCGTCCGCCAGCGCCGCGAGCGGCTCGGCGCCGCTTGCGGCGGCCAGGGCGGAGCGCAGAACGAACGGCCCTCCCGAAGCAGACGGCGATGCGTGCGCACCCGGGTCATGGTGCTGAACGAGTAGCGCGGCAGGCCCGGATGGCGGGGATCATCGCAGCGATAGGTCGGTCGCTGCAGCAGGTCTCTCGCCGTCTGCGATAGCGGCCGCCGCAGCACGGCGGCGCAGGCCGCGCAGAAGGGGCGGCTGTCGTCGCGCTGGATCTGTCCCCAGGCGAGTTCGTCGCCTTCGACGAGCCCTCCGCAGAGACGACAGTGCAGCGAGACCCCTGCCATGCCTGCAGCGTCGGATCGGAGCTTGGGTGTCAAGCGCGTGTCCGACACCGCGCTCATCGACAGTGGCATGACGTCTCGCAGGCATGTAATCCCACGCATGGACGAGGCGCTGTACCGCGTCATGTCCCGTCGCCTGCTCTACGGCTGGCAAGGGCTGGCGACGCGGGTCGACCTCGCGGTGCTGCAGGCCGTGGAAGAGGGCTGGTACGCGACGCGCTCCGCGATCGCTGACGACATCGACTGCAAAGAGGTGCGGCTGGCGGTCGCGGTGCAGCGCGACGGCGCCCTGCTGATGCGCGAGGGGCGCGCATTCACCCTGGTCGCCATCGGTCCGGAGCACAGCGGGCTCGCTGCCTTGAAGCGCTTGGCGCGCAGCACCGCTGAGGCGTTCGCGCAGGCTGCGCTGCCGAGCGTCGAGCTGGCCGGCTACTGGCACGACGATCGGCATCCCGAGCTGCGCCGCGTCTTCGCGCTGATCTACCGCGCGCGCCCGGCGCAGCCGCTGCCGGACGCGCAGTGGGCCGGCAGCGAGGCCCTCTCGGCGGACCCCCTGGCCCCGCTGTTCGCGCCGGCCTTCTTCGGCGCCGCATGAACGACAGCACCGCTCGTTGGGCCGCTCCGTCCGAGCCAGCGCCGCCGGACAAGTCGGCGGGAAGCGCGCGCCTGCTCACCCCGCGACCCGGGCAAACGCTGCACGGCATCGACGACTCCGAGGAGCTCGCGCACAGCCTCCAGCACTGGCCTTCGGCGTTCAGCGGCGAGCCGCGCTTCGTCCTCGGCGAGCGGCTCGGCCAGGGCGCGCAGGGGATCGTCTTCGCCTTGCGCGACCGCGACCTGCAGCGGACGGTGGCGCTCAAGACGCTGCACGGCCGCGATCTCGAGCACGAGGACGCCGCGCGCTTCCTTGCGGAAGTGCAGATCACCGCCCAGCTCGAGCACCCCGGGATCGTGCCGGTGCACGATGTCGGCGTGCTCCCTGACGGCACCGTGTACTACACGATGAAGCGGATCGATGGCCTCGTGCTGCCGGAGTGGCTCAAGGGCCGCGCCGGGGTCGCCGCCCATCGCTACGAGGTGCTGCAGCTCTTCCTCAAGGTCTGCGATACGCTGGCCTTCGCCCACAGCCGCGGCGTCATCCACCGCGACCTCAAGCCGCGCAACATCATGGTCGGCGCCTACGGCGAGGTGCTGGTGATGGACTGGGGCCTGGCCAAGGTGCGCGCGCGCAGCGAACGCCTGCGCTGTCCGGGCAGCGAGCTCGCGCGCAGCCCGCTCGCCGATCTCGAGACGCAGGACGGCACCGCCATCGGCACCCCGGCATACATGAGCCCGGAGCAGGCGCTCGGGCAGAACGAGCGCGTCGACCACCGCTCCGACATCTACAGCCTCGGCGTCATCCTCTACGAGATGCTCGCCGGCACCTCGCCGTATCAGCGGGGAGACCTGCGCCGCACCCTCGATCAGGTCGTCCAGGGGCGCTGGACCCCGCTCGAACGCCAGCCATCGTGCCGCGATGTGCCGCGCCGGCTCTGTGCGATCGTCCACAAGGCGATGGCGTATCGCCAGGAAGCGCGCTACCAGCAGGTCAGCGATTTCGCCGCCGACATTCGTTCCTTCCTCGCCGGCGAAGCGGTCAGCGCCTACAGCGAAGGCGCGCTCGAGCGTGCGCTGCGCTGGCTGCAGCAGCATCGCCGGGGCGCCTGGTCGGTGTTCGGCAGCGCCCTGGCGATCGCCATCGCCGCCGGCTCGGCCTGGCTGTGGCAGGCGCGCCGCGAAGACCGCGCCGTCGCCGAGCTGCGCGAGCTGGTCGCGACCGCCGTCGCGCTTGGCGACTGGACGGGAGCGCGGCAGGCCAGCGAGCGCATCCTCGCCTATCGTCCCGACGACGAACAAGCGCGCCAAGACGCGGCGCGCTTCGACGAGCGCGCCCGGCTCGCCGCCGAGATGGCGGCGCGCGAGGCCGAGCGCCGGCAGCGCCGCGAGCGCGACCGCACCCAGGCGGCGCTGATGTGGCGCCACGCCGAACGCCTCGCCGAGCGCGACGACATCGCTGGTCTCGACGAGGCGGTGCAGCTGGCGCGGCAGGCCCTCGCGCTCGATCCGGAGAACGCCGCGATCGCTGCCGCCCTCGACCGCTGGCGCGATCGGCTCAGCCTGCGGCGCAGCGAGGCCGAGCTGGCGGCGCGGCGCGCGGCCGAGCTGCAGCAGCGTCAGGCCAATGCCGATGCTCTGCTCGCCACTGCCGAGGAGCGGGAGCGGCAGGGGGATCTCGACGGCGCCGTCGGCGCCCTGCAGAGCGCCTACGAGCTCGCGCCGCAGCCGGAGCTGCTCGAGCGCCTGGTCGCCGTCTCGCAGCGGCGCGAGCAGCGCCGCCGCGCCTACGAGGAAGAACTGCGCGCCGCCGAGCAGGCGGCGGCGCGGGCGGCTCGCCAGCAGGAGGCCGAACGCCACTGCGCGGCGGCGCGCGCCGCGCTGCGCGGCGAGGATCCCGAGCGCGCCGCGGCCGCCCTCGAGCGCGCGGCGGCGCTGCTGCCCGATCATCCCGAGATCGCGACGCTGCGTCGAGAGCTCGGCGAGCTGCAGCTGCAGCTGCGTCAGCGGCAGATCAAGGAGCTGCTGACCCAAGCCTCGGCGGTGACGACCGCG
Source organism: Planctomycetota bacterium (assembly GCA_025055595.1). GTDB lineage: Bacteria > Planctomycetota > UBA11346 > UBA11346 > UBA11346 > UBA11346. The sequence continues at coordinate 10,341 of JANWWU010000080.1, forward strand.
CTCGGCAACGACAATCAGCAGCTGGCGGCCGTGAGCGCCGAGCTGCAGCGCCTGCGCCGCGAACCCGCCGATCCCGGCGATGCCGCGCGCCGCACCGCGCTCGTCGAGGCCGAGGAGCGCCTGCTCGCCGTGCGCCAGCAGCGCGCCGAGCGCATCGCCGAGGCCCTGCGCATCCTCAACCACGCATTGGTCCTCGACCCCGCGCACCAAGCGGTGCGCGCGACCCTCGCCGGCTTCTGGGTGCAGCGGATGCTCGAGGCCGAGGCCAGCAGCGATCCCGCGGAGGCGGCCGCCGCCGAAGCGCAGGCCCGCGCCTATGACGACGGCTCGCTGCGCGCGTTCCTCGACGGCAAGGCCTGGATCGAGAACCGCGGCCGCGTCGCGCTGACGATCACGGCCATCCGCCGCCGCGCCGACCGCACCGAGGGTCCGGTGGGCGAGGAGCTGCGCGTCGAGCCGGCGAGCCGTCTGGAGCTGTCGCGCGGCCGCTACTGGGTGCGCGCCGACCACGGCGGGCAGATGGCCGTGGTCCTCGAGCGCGGCCAGTCCCGCAGCATCGAGATCCCGGCCCCCCCGCGACGGATCCCCGACGGCTGCGTCTTCGTCCCCGGCGGTCCGGTCTACGACGAGCAGGGCGCGGTCATCGCCAGCGTCGGCCACCTCGTCGCGCAGGTCCGCGAGGTGACCTGCGGGGAGTGGCTGGAGTTCCTCAACGATCGCAGCGTCCGCGAGGAGATCGACCGCGCTGCCGAGGCCGGCCGCGGCCTGATCTACGCTCCACGGCGCGATCCCTATGCGACGCGGGCGATGTGGCGGCGCAGCGGCGGCATCGCGCGCAGCGGCAGCTTCCAGCTGATCGATGACAGCGACGGCTCGCCGATCGACCCCGCCCGGCCGGTCAGCTATATCTCGCACGATGATGCCGTGGCCTACGCCAGCTGGCGGGCGCGCCGCGAGGGTCGCCCCTGGCGCCTGCCGACGATCGACGAGTGGCGCCGGCTGGTGCAGGCCGGCGATCCACGCTCCTACCCCTGGGGCGCGGTCGGCGACCTCGGGCTGTGCGCCTCGGCGATCACCCTCGCCCGCGACCGTCGCCTCGCCGAGGCCGCCGGCGGCAGCGTCGCCAGCGATCGCTCGCTCCACGGCATCCTCGACCTCGCCGGCAGCCGCGCCGAGTTCGCCGCCGGCAGCTCCCCCCTGGGGGCCGATCTGCGGCCGCTGCTCGGCGGCTCGCTCTACGACGCACAGCCCGAACGCTTCAGCGCCTGGGGCCGGCGCGACATCGATCGCCGCCTGGTCCACGCCGGCTGGGGCCTGCGCCTCGTCTACACCCCGGAGAACGAGCCGTGACGCGGGAGCCGGCGATCGTCGTGCTGTCCGGCGGCCAGGATTCGACGACCTGCCTGGCCTGGGCGCTGCGGCGCTTCGCGCCGGTCGATGCGATCACCTTCGACTACGGTCAGCGGCACCGCATCGAGCTCGCCTGCGCCGCCGAGATCGCGCGGCGCGCCGGCGTGCGCCGGCATCGCGTGGTCGCCGTGCCGAGCCTCGCCGACCTCGGCCGCAACGCGCTGATCGACAGCGGGGAAGCGCCGGCGGCCCTCGGCGCCAGCGGCGAGCGCGGGCTGCCGAACACCTTCGTCCCCGGGCGCAATGTCTTGTTCCTGACGCTCGCCGCCGCCTGGGCCTGGCAGCAGGGCATCCATCACCTCGTCATCGGGGTCTGCCAGACCGACTACAGCGGCTATCCCGACTGCCGCGCCGAGACGATCGCCGCCGTCGAACGCGCGCTGAGCCTCGGCCTGGACTGGCCGCTCTCCATCCACACCCCGCTGATGCACCTGACGAAGGCCGACAGCATACGCCTGGCGATCGCCGAAGGGGCCTGGGAGTGGCTGGCCTACACCCACACCTGCTACGACGGCGCCGTGCCGCCCTGCGGGGTCTGCGCGGCCTGCCGCCTGCGCGCGCGCGGCTTCGCCGAGGCCGGGGTTCCCGACCCCCTGCTGGTGCGGCTCGGCGTCACGGAGGCCGCTCCGCCGCCTTGCGCGCCATCAGCTCCGGCAGGGTAGCCCAGGCTCCGCGGCGCGCGCGCCGCGCCTCGGCTTCGGCGGCGGCGAAGCGCGCATCGAGCTCCGGCGGCGCCAGCCGCCAGCGCCGCCAGTAGACGGTGAGGCCGGCGCGGATCAGGATCTCCTGCGCCCAGCCCCGACGCGTGCGCACGAAGGCCAGCACCCGGCCATGGCGATCGAGGGCGAAGCTCTCGCCCTCGTCGTAGAGCGCGATCGCGGTTCCCGGCGGGCAGAGCTCGGCGAGCAGATCGCGCGCCTGGAAGCCCTCTCTGGCCAGCGGGCGGCCCTGGTCGTGGATCTCGAGCGTGTCGATGCACAGCAGGCGGACGAAGACATCGTCATGCCACCCCTGTTTGGCCGCGCTCGGCAGGCCGGGCGCGGGACGCACGGTCAGCGTATCGCCGTCGACGATGCGGACGACCATCGCCGAGACCTCGATCCCGGCGAGCGTCGCGGCCAGCAGCGCGAGCAGCGCGGCGTCCGCCAGGACCCGCCAGCGGCTCATGCGTTCGGCGGCTGGGTCTCGTCGGCGGCGCGCGGCGCGCTGCCGTTGCCGGAAGCGCCCATCGTCGGCAGGCTGACAAAGCCCTGGAAGTGGTGCGTCGGCACCGCGCGCGCAGGGAAACCGAACCAGTCGATGTGCTCGAAGGGCAGCAGCACGATACCCTCTTCGAGCTCGTCGTCGGCGTAGATCTCGATCGACACGAGCAGGGCCTCGGGGTCGACGCCGACGACGCGCCGCACGCGGAAGTGCTGGGTGCCGGCAGTCGAGGCATGGAGGAAGCAGGCGCCGTCGGGAAACACGCCGCCAGGCAGCTGCTTCTGGATGTCGACGACGCGGTTGATCCGCAGGAAGGCGACCCACTGCGTGGGGCTGCGCTCCTGCAGGCGTTCGACCGCGAGCTGCTCGCGGAACTCGGCGAACAGCCGCTCCTTCAGTTTGCTCTGCCGGGCCATGGGCTCCTCTCGCCGATCCATGCTGGCCACCGATGCCGAACGGCAATCGGTGGCCTGCTCGCCGCTGCGCACCGTGGCCCGCGCGTCTCGCCGGCTAACCTGCGACGGCACGGAGGTGCTATGCCCCGCGTCTACAACTTCTCGGCCGGTCCGGCGATGCTGCCCAGCGAGGTTCTCGAGGCCGCGGCCCGCGCCCTGCTCGACTACCAGGGCAAGGGTTTCGGCATCGCCGAGTGGAGCCACCGCAGCAAGGAGTTCGAAGCGGTCGTCGATGAGGCGATCGCGCGCTGCAAGGCGCTGCTCGGCATCGGCGACAGCCACGATGTGCTGTTCCTGCAAGGCGGGGCCACCCAGCTGTTCTCGACGATCCCGATGCAGCTGGCCGGCGGGCGCTGCGTCGACTACCTGGCCTGCGGCGAATGGGGCAAGAAAGCCGCGGCCTGCGCCAGCGAGATCGGGGCCCGCGTCAACATCGTCGCCAGCAGCGAAGACACCGGCTTCGATCGCGTGCCGCCCGCCGAGACCTGGCGCCTGACCCCCGATGCCGCCTACCTCCATGTGTGCTCGAACGAGACCGTCCACGGCCACCGCCTCGTCGAGCTGCCGCGGCACCCGACGCTGATCGTCGACGCCAGCTCGGAGTTCATGAGCCGCCCGCACCCGATGGAGCGCATCGCGCTGATCTACGGCGGGGCGCAGAAGAACCTCGGGCCGTCCGGGCTCGTCCTGGCGATCGTCCGCAAGGACCTCTACGAGCGCATCCCGGCGAAGGGCCTGCCGAAGCTCTTCTCGTTCAAGGCTCAAGCCGAGCAGAAGAGCATGATCAACACGCCGCCGACCTTCGCGATCTACGTCCTGCTCGAGGTCTTCCGCTGGCTGGAGCGGCAGGGCGGGCTGGCGGCGATGGAGCGGCGCAACGCCGAGAAGGCGCGGCTGATCTACGAGGCGATCGACGGCTCGGGCGGCTTCTACCGCGGCACGATCGCCGATCCCGCGCAGCGCAGCCACATGAATGTCACCTTCCGTCTGCCGAACGAGGAGCTGACCGAGCGCTTCGTCAAGGAGGCCGCGGCCCAAGGGATGCTGGCGCTCAAGGGCTATCGGACGGTCGGCGGCATCCGCGCCTCGCTGTACAACGCGATGCCGCTCGAGGGCTGCCGGATGCTCGCCGAGTTCATGCGCGAGTTCCAGCGACGCTGCGGCTGATCACGGCGGGGCTGCGACATCGTCCGGACCGTACCAGCCCTGCGCGCCGATCGCCTGCCGCACGGGCTCCGGCAGCAGCCCCCGCACATCCTCGCCGCGCCGCAGACGGGCGCGGATCTCGCGGCTGCTGATCGCCGGCAGCGCCGCCGGGTGCACCGCGAAGCCGGCGCGCGGCACCGGCAGCACCTCGATGAGCTGCTGCAGCTCGGCGCCGCGGTGCCAGCGCGGCAGGTCGCGGATCGTGTCGCTGCCGCCGACGAGCAGCCAGCGCCCGCCGGGGTGGCGGCGGCGCAAGCGCTCGACGAGGTCGATCGTGTAGCCGCTGCTGTACCGTTCGTCGTCGCGCAGCTGCACGAAGGGCATGCCGGCGAAGGCCAGCCGGCACAGCGTCCAGCGCCGCTCCCAGGGCGAGAGCGGCTTGCCGTAAGGATGCCGCGCGACCGGCAGCACCCACACCTCCTCGGCGCCGCCGTGCCAGCGCGCCCAGGCCGCCGCCAGCACATGGCCGTAGTGCGGCGGGTCGAAGCTGCCGCCGAACAGCGCGATCGGCCGCCCGCTCATCGCGCGTCCTGCCACGGCGGCTCGGGGTCGTAGCGGACGCGCTCCAGGCACAGGCCAGCGGCGGGCGCGATGTTGCCGAGCCGCGGCCCGCCGCGGCCGGCGCGGCAGGCGGCAGCGAAGTCGTCCACCGTCCAGCGGCCATTGGCTACCGCAACCATCGCCCCGACCAGGCCCCGCACCTGGCGGTAGAGGAACCCGGAGCCGGTGATGCGCAGGACATGCTCGCGCTCGCTGTGCTCCCAGCGCGCCTCGACGATGCGACGCACGGGGTCGGCGGCATCGCTCGGATCGTGGCGCAGGGTGGCGAAGGCGCTGAGGTCGAGCTCGCCGGCCAGCAGCGCGGCGCAGGCGTCGAGCGCCGCCGGCTCGGCGAGGCGGCGCAGCCACCAGCAGCGCTGGTCGAGCACCGGCCGCACGCGCTGCACGCGCAGGCGATAGCGATAGGTCTTGCTGACCGCATCGCGCACCGCGTGGAAGCGCTCGGCGACCGCGGCCGCCGCCCAGACCGCGAGGTCCTCGGGCAGCCGCGCGTTCAGCGCCTGGCAGAGGGCGGCCGGTTCCCAGTGGCGCGCCAGATCGCAGTGCGCCGGCAGGGCCTCGGCGTCGACCCCGCGATCGAGGCGGCTCGCCAGGCGCACGCCGCGGGGCCGGCCGTCGAGGTCGGAGACCGCGCGTTCGATGGCGCCCTGCACGGTGCGCGCCGCGCGCTGGCGCTGGGTCCCGCAGAAGCGCGCGCCCGCGACTTCGAGCAGCACGGCATAGCGCGGCATCGCTCACTCGCCGCTCTCGACGATCTCGGGCTCGCTGAACGAGCCCTCATCGTCCGCCTCCTCGTCGTCCTCCGGACCGCCCTCGTCGGGGGCGCCGTGCAGGCGGCCGCCGCCGCGGCCGCGGAAGCTGAAGATATCGCGGCGATCGGGCGCCGGGACGGTGCCGGCGATCGGGGTCCCGAGCTGCCGCCGGCAGTGCAGCCAGGCCCGGCGCAGCCCAGCGAGCTCGGTCAGCTCGCCGAAGGCGAGGAGGTGCAAGCGCCACACGCTGTCGAACCACGGCGAGCGGACGAAGCGGCGCATGTGCGATTCGCGGTGCGCGAAGAACAGCAGGTACAGCTGCCCGCGCAGCAGTTCGACCGCGCCGTTGATCAGGCGCTTGGGCAGATCCATGCGCAGGCCGAGCTGCCGCACCTCGCGGGTCACCCGCTCGGCGACCGGATTGAAGCTCTCGCGCCCGAGATCGACGGTGCCGAGCATCGGCACGAAGAGGCCGGCGACCAGGACCTCGAGGCTGTACCAGCGCTCCTGCTCCGCCTCCTCGTCGAGCTTGGCGAGGAAAGCGGCGACCTGGTCCAGGCCCTCCTCGCCGATCGTCGCCAGCCACTCCGGATAGAGCTCGGAGAGCAGCTGGAAGTCGGCGAGCAGGCGCAACCCCGCGCAGCGGTTGGCCTGGGAGAGGATGCGGAAGAACTCCTCGGTCACGCGGTGGCGGTTGGCCTTGTGGATCTCCTGATGGAACTCGCGGATCGCCGCGTCGATCGCCGGGTCGATGCGGTATCCGTAGCGCGCCGCGAACTTGACCGCGCGCAGCATGCGCACGGGGTCCTCCTGGAAGCGGATGCGCGGGTCGCCGATGCAGCGCAGGCGGCGCGCGGCGATGTCCTCGACGCCGCCGACATAGTCGATCACCGAGAAATCGCGGATGTCGTAGTAGAGCGCGTTGATCGTGAAATCGCGGCGGAAGGCGTCGCTCTCGATGTCGCCCCACTGGTTGTCGTCGGCGATGTACCGATCGCCCGCGGGATCCTCGGGCGGATCGACGGCGCTGCGCAGGGTGGAGACCTCGATGTGCTTGGGCCCGAAGTACACATGCACGATGCGGAAGCGCTTGCCGACCTCGCGGCTGTTGCGGAACAGGCGCCGCACCTCGCGCGGGCGGGCATCGGTCGCGACATCGAAGTCCTTCGGGCAGCGGCCCATCAGCAGGTCGCGGACGGCGCCGCCGACGAGGTAGGCCTGATAGCCGGCGTCCTTGAGGCGATAGAGGATGCGCAGGGCTTCTTTGTCGATGTCGGCGCGCGAGATCGGATGCTCGGCACGGGGGATGATGCGCGGCTCGGTCACGGCAGGCACGGCGTCAGCGGTCACGATCGACCACGGCACAGGCGAGACGGGCGAGATGCTCGCGCGCGGGGGTGTCGGGCAAGACCTCGAGCCGGCCGACCGCGCCCTCGGCCAGGGCCCGCGCCGTCGCCCAGGCGCTGTCGACGCCCCCCAGCTCGACGACTAGGCGGCGGACCTCGGCGAGAGCCTCCGGTGTCTCGGCGCCCTGCCAGCGCGCGCTGAGCGCCGCGCGCTGCTGCGCGCTGGCGGCGGCCAGGGCGCGGATGATCGGCAGCGTCATGCGACCGCGCGCGAGGTCGGTGCTCAGCGTCTTGCCGACGCGCGCGGCGTCGCCGGTCAGATCCAGGCAGTCATCGACGATCTGGAAGGCGAGACCGAGGTCGCGGCCGAAGGCGGCGCAGGCCGCGCGCTGCGCGGCATCGCCGGCGATCGCCCCGAACCAGCCAGCGAGCTCGGTCAGCGCCGCGGTCTTGCCGTAAGCGATGCGACGATACTCCGCCTCGTCGACCGTCAGATCGCGCGCCGCCATCTGCTGGTGCAGCTCGCCTTCGCACACCGCATTGGTCGCCTGGCAGAGCCGCGCGAGGAGGGCGGCATCGCCGAGCGAGGCCGCCAGGGTGAAGGCGCGGGTGTAGAGGAAGTCGCCGATCAGCACCGCCGTCGTGTTGTCGAAGCGCAGGTGCAGGGTCGGCAGGCCGCGACGGGTGTCGGCGTCGTCGATCAGGTCGTCGTGGACCAGGGTCGCGGTATGGATCAGCTCGAGCGCCGCTGCCAGGCGGTGATGGCGGCGGTCGGCGCCGCCGAGCGCCTCCGCGCACAGCAGGCACAGCGTCGGCCGCAGCATCTTGCCGTGGAAGCTGCCGATCTCCGCGATCAGCGCGGCGACCCTCGGCTCCTCGCTGCGCAGCGCCTCCTCGATCGCCTCCGCGACGCCGCGCAGATGCTCGGCGAGGTCCGGAAACAGCGCGATCATGAGGGCGCGACCTCGTCGAGCGGCAGCGCCGCCTCGCGCAGAGCGGCGCTGAGCTCCTCGACGCGGAACGGTTTGCGCAGGCAGGCGACGACCTGGCGATGGAGGCGCTGCAGCTCCGCCACCCGCTCGAAGGGCTCGTAGGCGGTGACGATGACGACGCGGCTGCTGGCAAGCTGGGGGCGATGCAGCAGATCGTGGAGCACCGCGAAGCCGTCCATGCCCGGCATCATGATGTCGAGCAGCAGGATGTCGGGGCAGAGGGCGCCGATCTGGACGCAGGTCGTCACCCCGTTGTCGGCCTCGATGATCGCCGCCTCCGGCAGAGCGCGCTGCACGATGCGCACGAAGAGCTGGCGCGCATCGGGATGATCGTCGGCGACCAGCACGCGCAGGCGCTGGCCCTCGACCGCCGGCTCGGTTCCGGCCGGGATGTGGAACTGCTGGCAGAAGGCCTGCAGGTCTTCTTCCGCGACGCGGAAGTGCCCGCTCGGCAGGCAGTGCGCCTTGAGCAGGCCGGAGACGATCCAGCGATAGACCGTCGTGCGACTGACATTGCACCGCTTGGCCACTGCTCCCAAGGTCAGGAACGGCGCATCGGGCATGGGGTTTTCTCACGATATGACGCAACGGCGCGCGACAAGCGCAGGCTGCGCCGGCGCTCTTGGCGGCTCGGCATTCTGCGAAACGATGTGGCGGTGCGCGTGCTCATCGTCCGTCTCGGGGCCTTCGGCGACATCGTGCACACGCTGCCGCTGGCCGCCGCCCTGCACGCCGCGGGCCACGAAGTCGGCTGGCTGTGCGAGGACCGCTGGGCCTGCCTGCTCGACGGCTCGCCAGCGATCGCCCGCATCCATGCCCTGCCACGGCGCCAGCTGCGCGCCGGCACCCTGCGCGAACGCTGGGCGGCGTGCCGGAAGCTCCACGCCCAGCTGCTCAACGTGCATTACGAGGTCGTGCTCGACGCGCAAGGCCTGGCAAAGAGCGCGCTCTGCGCCCTGATGAGCGGCGCCCCGCGCCGCTACGGCCACGCCTGGCCGCGCGCGCGCGAGGGCGCCTGGCTGGTCCTCCAGCGCGCCTGTCCACCGCGCGCCGTGCATGTCATCGATCAGCAGTGCGCGCTCGTCGAGACCCTCGGCCTCGCGCCGCCGTCGGCCTGGCGTTTCCCCCTCCCGCCCTGGGAGGCGGAGCGCGCGTGGGCGCGCGCCTGGCTGGCCGAGCGCGGCCTGGAGCGGGCCTGGATGTGCAATGTCGGCGCCGGCTGGCCGACCAAAGTCTGGCCCCCCGAGCGCTGGAGCGAGCTGCTGCTACGCTGCCGGGATCGGCCGCGCCTCGTCCTGTGGGGCACGGCCAGCGAGCGCGAGGTCGCGGAGCGGGTCGCCGCCGCCAGCGGCGCCGCGCTCGCCCCGCCGACCACCATCCCGCAGCTGGCCGGCCTGCTCGCCCAGGCCGCGGTGCTGGTCAGCGGCGACACCGGTCCCTTGCATCTCGCCTTCGCGCTCGGCACCCCCGCGGTCGGACTCTTCGGTCCGGTGCCGGCCGCCCGCAACGGGCCGCGCGGCGCGCGCTGGCGCAACCTGCAGGCTCCGGGCGCGGCCTGGGAGCGTCGCGAGCGGCGCCGCGTCGACATGGCGGCGATCACCGTCGAGGCCGTGCTCGCCGCGATCGCCGAGGTGGCGGCGTGAGCGACCTGCCGCTGCAGCCGCGCTCGCCGCCCGCGCCGCCAGCATGGCGGCGCGCCGTCATCCTGCTCGCGCTGCTCGCCCTGGTCCTGGCGCTCGGCGTCCTCGCCCCGGCGCGCCGGCCGCAGCCGCAGCTGCTGCTCGATGGTCCCGAAGACGCCTGGCACTACGCGCGCGCCGCCCAGCAGCTGATCGATCGCGCCGAGCGCCGGGTGTGGCTGGCGATGTACGTCGTACGCCCCGACGACGGCCCGGTGCGCGCGCTGCTGGCGGCGCTGGCGGCGGCGGCGCGCCGCGGCGTCGAGGTGCGGGTCGCGCTCGACCGCTCGGCGCTGCGCGAGGGCGAAGCAGAGCCGAAGCATGAAGCCGCCGTCGCCTGGCTGCAGCAGCACGGCATCGCCGTGCTGCTCGACGATGAGCGGACGACGGCCCACGCCAAGGTCCTCGTCGTCGACGGCCGCTGGGTGCTCGCCGGCAGCCACAACTGGACCTACAGCGCGCTCGCCCGCAACCGCGAGCTGTCGTGGCTGGTCGACGATCCCGCGACCGCGGCGCGCGTCGAGGACTGGCTGCGCCGCTGGACCGGCTGGTGATCAGCCGGCAAGCCACCAGCCAACGAGCAGGCCGCCGACGGCGGCGCCGATCACCGCCAGCCAGCGCAGACGGCGCAGGGCGGCGAGCCGCGTGCGCTCGTCGTCGAGGCGGCGCTGCATGGTCTCCAAGCGGTCGAGCAGGTGGATGCGCTCGCGCTGCAGCTCGGCGATCTGGGCGACGATGCGCTCGTCCTCGGGTCCGACGACGGGCGGGCGCACGCCGCGGCGCAGCAGCCGCGCCAGACCGGTCTCGCCGGCCGCCGCCGCCGCCAGCATGAAGCGCTGCAGGCACTCGCGCGAGCGCTGGGCGATGCGCGGATCGTCGGGAGCCAGCACGCTGGCGCGCTCGAGCAGGCTGAGCGCCTCGCCGTAGCGCGCGTAGGTGTCCTCCGGCCGCTCGGTGCGCTGCGCGCTCGCCATCGCCTCGTCAGCGAAGGCGAGCAGGCGCCGCGCCTCGGCCTCGCCGCGCGACTGGTGCAGCCAGCGCTTCAAGCGGTCCTGCACATCGATGACGCGCGGGCGCTCGACCGGGTCGGTGGCCATCGCGCGCTCGACGACGGCGAGGAGCAGCGGCGGGGCATCGGGACGCAGGGCCGACAACGGCGTGTGCTGGTTCCAAGCCGCCTGGACGACGGCATCGAGCGCGCTCGCCGCCGTGAAGGGCGGCCTACCGGCCAGGCAGCGGTAGAGGGTGGCGCCGATCAGGAAGACATCGGTCGCGCGCCCGATGCGCGTGCGATCGCCGAGGGCGACCTCGGGCGCCATGTAGGAGGGCGTGCCGGCGGTGACCGCCGTCACCTCGCCGAGCCGTTGGGTGCGCGGACGACTCTCGACACCCTCCTCGATCGCCACCGCCAGGCCCCAGTCGGTCAGCAGGACCTCGCCATAATCGCCGATCAGGATGTTGTCGGGCTTGATGTCGCGGTGGATGATGCCGCGGCTGTGCGCGTACGCCACGGCGTCGCAGACCTTGACCAGGGCCTCGACGGCCTCGACGAGCCCGATCGCGCCTTCGCTGAGCAGCTGCTCGAGGTTGCGGCCGCGGATCCGCTTCATCACCAGCCAGTCGGCGCCGGCATCGTAGACCGGCACGATGTTGGGATGCTCGAGTTCAGCGATGGTCACCGCCTCGGCGCGGAAGGCCTCGCGGCGATGCGCCGAGGACGAGACCTTGATCGCGACCTGGCGCTGCAGCGCCAGCTGCTCGGCGGCATAGACCGTCGCCGTGCCGCCGACGCCGATCACCGGTCCCAAGCGGTAGCGCTCGGGCGGCGGGCTGGAGCGCAGGGCGCCGTCATCGCCCGCCATCCGCTCATCCGGACGAACGCTGGTCTCGGCGCGCGCGGCTCGCAGGAGCTCCAGCGAGTCGCCCCACGCGGCGTGCACCGCTGCTTCGCCCGCCTCCATCATCATCGGCCATGCTCTCGCCCATCGTCAAGAACTGATGAACTCGCGGGCAAAGCCCAACTCATGCCTGGATCACGCTGGCGACCGGCACGGCGAGGCGCTGCCGTCCGCCGAGGGCGCAGAGCTCGATCAGCACCCCGCAGCCGACGACCTGGGCCCCGAGGCGGCCGGCCAGCGCGCAGGCCGCGGCCAGCGTCCCCCCCGTCGCCAGCACATCGTCGATCAACAGCACGCGCTCGCCGGGGCGCAGCGCATCGGCATGCACCTCGAGCGCATCCGTGCCATACTCGAGGCCGTAGCGCTGCTGCACGGTCTGGCACGGCAGCTTGCCGGGCTTGCGCGCCGGAACGAAGCCGGCGGACAGCGCGAGGGCGACGGCCGGCGCGAAGACGAAGCCGCGCGCCTCGATCCCGAGCACCGCGCTGACGCCCTGGCCGCGCCAAGGAGCAGCGAGCGCCTGCACCGCCTCCTGCAAGGCGCGGGGGTCGCGCAGCAGCGGGGTGATGTCTTTGAAGCGGATGCCTGGCTTCGGGAAGTCAGGCACCTCGCGGATCAAGCTCGCCAAGTCCATGCGAGCGATGTTGTGCACGTGTGGCAAACAGCAATTGCCGACAAGTGCAGCAGGCGCCAGTCGCCACTTGTGCGCTGCCGGCATCTCGGCCACGATGGAGACGATGCGCGCGCAGCTGGCTCTCAGCGCCTGTGCCGCCCCCTGGCTGCCGATCGACGAGCTGGCGCCGCTGGCGGTCGCTGCCGGCTTCCATGCGCTCGATCTCACCTGTGCACCAGTCCGTTTCGATCCCGCGCGCGCCCCGGGGTTCTGGGACAACAACGCCGCCGTCATCGACCTGACGCGCCTCGATGTCCTGATCCCCCACCTCGCGCGGACGCTTCGCGAGTGGAACCTCGCCTGCAGCGCCATCGCCCTGCCGGCGGGCAGCGAGCGCGCGCTGCCCCCCGGCGCCTTGCCGTTGGCGCGCGCCCTGCGCTGCTTCCTGATCCGCATCCCGGCCCCGCGTCCCGAACCCCCGCACCTCGGCGAGCAGTGGCGCGCCCTGCGCGCCGCCTGGCGCGAGCTCGCGGCGTTCGGCGCCGGCGAGGGCCTGCGCTTCCTGATCGAGACCCGCGACGGCACGCTGGTCGCGGCCCCGAGCGCCGCCCTGCGCCTGCTCGAGGATCTCGATCCGCGCGCCGTCGGCATCGCCTACGACATCGCCAGCACCGCGCGCGAGGGGCACGAGGCCCCCGCCGTCGCCGTGCCGCTGATGGGCGGCTACCTCGCCCATGTCATCGTCCGCGATGTCTGGCTGCGCAGCGGCGGCGCCGGCTGGACCGGGCTGGCCAGCGGCTATGCGCCGCTGGGTCAGGGCGCGCTGCGCTGGCCGATGCTTTTGACGGTGCTCGCCAACGCGCCGTACACGGGCTGGCTGGCGCTCGAGAACTGCACCGGCCTCGACCTCGGTCCGGCGCGGATCGCGCGCGATGCGGCCTGGATCCAGGGCGTTCTCGCCGAGCTCCGCACCGCGAGCGCAGAACGCCCGCTCAGTGATCCGTCTCCTGCGCGTAGGCTTCCAGGCGCTTGAT
>JANWWU010000105.1 GCA_025055595.1 Planctomycetota bacterium
CCAAACACCCATCAACGCACCAGTCCTGGTGGCCATATCGGCGGGGTCACACCCGTTCCCATTCCGAACACGGCCGTTAAGCCCGCCAGAGCCAACGATACTCACTCACGGGGACAATAGGTCGCCGCCAGGATACCAGAAGCGACGGCCGGCGCAGAAAAGGCAGAGCAGCGGATGCCAGTGCTTGCGCGCGCGCTGCTGGCGCAGGTCATCGCTGGCGCCCTCGTCGTTGGCGCGATGCACGCCCTGCCGCTGCGCAGTTGGCAGGCGCTTGTGCTCGATGTCGGCCTCGTCCTCGCTTTGAGCGCGGCCCTGCGCCTGCCGTGGTGGTGGTGGGTGGTCGGTGCGGCCTTTCCGCTGCTCGTCGTCGGGGGAATGACCCTCGACTGGCCGTGGTGGGTGTGGGCGCTGGCCCTCCTCGTCAGCGCCCTGGTCTTCGGCGGCGGACTGACGACCCGCGTTCCCCTCTACCTCAGTCATCGCCAGGTGGCGGAGGAGCTCGCCGCCCTGCTGCCACAGCGGGCAGGAGCGCGAGCCTGCGATGTCGGGGCGGGGTTGGGCGATCCGGCGCTCGCCCTCGCCAGGCTGCGCCCCGATGCCCGTGTCACCGGCATCGAAGCCTCGCCACTGCCGTGGCTGATCGCGCGCTGGCGCACGCGCACGCAGCAGAACGTCGAGATCCGCTTCGGCGATCTGTTCCGTCATCCGCTGCATGACTACGATCTCGTCTACGCCTTCCTCTCGCCGGCACCGATGCCGCGGCTCTGGGACAAGGCGTGCCGTGAGATGCCGCCGGGCAGCCTCCTGGTCAGCAACACCTTCGCCGTGCCCGGGGTGGCGTCCGAGCGCATGATCCCGCTGCCGGGCCGGGCCGACGCGAAGCTTTTCGTCTATCGCATCCCCCTTAAGTCTCCGCACACAAGCGAAAGCGCGTGATCGGCAGCGGCGGCAGCGCCTCGAGAAACAGGCGGCCGTAGTGCGCCGTGCACACGCGATGATCGAGGACGACGAGCGTGCCGCGATCGCTGCGCGTGCGGATCAAGCGGCCGAAGCCCTGCTTGAAGCGGATGACCGCCTCCGGCACCTGCCACTCGAGGAAGGGGTTGCGGCCAGCGCGGCGCAAGGCAGCGATCCGCGCTTCCGCCAGCGGGTGATGCGGCGGCTGGAACGGCAGCTTGGCGATAATCACATGCTGCAGCGCGTTGCCGGGGACATCGACCCCCTCCCAGAAGCTCGCCGTGCCGAAGAGCACGGCGTTGCCGGCGCTGCGGAACAGCTGCAGCATCTGCGAGCGCTCGATCCCCCCGCCCTGGCGCAGCACGGGGCGGGACAGCGCCTCCAGTTCGGCGCGGGCGCCCTCGTACACCTGCCGAAGCTGGGTGTAGTTGGTGAACAGCACGAAGACCCCGCCCTCAGCCTCGGCCAGATAGCGCGGCAACCACTGGGCGCAGGCGGCTGAGAACGCCTCGCTGTTGGGGTCGATCGGCTCTTCGTTGACGAGAAGCCGCGCCTGGCGGGCATAGTCGAAAGGGCTGTCGAGGCGACGGCGCAGACAGGCGCCGACCCCGAGCCGCTCGCGGATGTAGGCGAAATCCTCGCCGCTGCCGGCAGCCAAGGTGGCGCTGGTCAGCACGACGCAGCGCATGCGGGAGAAAAGCCGCTCGGCGAGGATCGGCGCGATGTCCAGCGGCTGGGCAGCGAGCGACGGCGTGTGGCGATCGCGGGGAACGGTCGCGAAACGCACCAAACCGTCGTCCTCGACGCGCAGGATGACGGTGAGCGCTGCCGCCAGCTCCTCGGCATGCTCGGCCTGGGCGGTGAGCAGCGTGTGCTCGTGGTCATCGTCGCTGCGTTCTCGCAGGGCGAGCAACGCCTCGGCGAGCGCGGAGAGCGCCGGGGTCAGCGGCTCCTCGACCCGCTGCGCCGCGGTCAGGCGCAGGGTCTCGTCGCTGCGCTCGCGCAGCCAGCCGCTGACCATCGCCCACAGCGCTTCGTTGGCTTGGCGCGCTTCGGCCACCAGGCTGCGCGCGGTCTCCCAACGCGGATCGGCGAGCAGGCCCTTGCCGCGCACGCTCCACAGGGTGTCGAGGTACCAGCGCACCTGGGCCGCGGTCACGGTAAGGCCGAGGTGCTCGCTGGCGATGCCTTCCAGGGCATGCGCCTCGTCGAAGATGACGGCGTCATGCGGCGGCAGCAGGCCGCCGCCGCGCTCCTGGAGCCCGAGGTCGCTGCAGTAGAGGTGATGGTTGACGACCAGCAGGTGGGCCTGGCGCATCCGCTCGCGCGTTCCATAGAAGAAGCAGCGCTCGTAGTGCGGGCACTTGCGTCCGAGACAGTCGCGGCGATCGCTGCGCACGAGCTCCCACACCCGAAGCGAGGGCTCCCAGCCGAGGTCGCTGCGATCGCCCGTCGCTTCCGCGCTTTCCGCCCACGCCGCGATGCGTGCCAGCTCCCGCGCCTCGTCGCGGGTCTCGAACAGCGCCTGCTGCCCCTCGAAGGCCCGCTGCAGGCGACGCCGCGAGAGGAAGTTCTGGCGTCCCTTGACGAGCACGGCGATCACTTCCGGAAACACCCGCTGCAACAGGGGGATGTCTTTCGTCATCAACTGTTCTTGCAGGGCGATGGTCGCGGTCGAGACCACGACCTTGCCGCCCGTCGTCAGGGCGTGCTGCATCGCCGGCACGAGATACGCGAAGCTTTTGCCGACGCCCGTCGGGGCCTCGCAGACGACATGGCTGGGTCGGCGCAGGCCGTCCGCGATCAGCTCCGCCATCGCCAGCTGCTGCGGGCGGCTCTCCCACTGCGGCAGCAGCTGCGCGAGCTCGCCCTGCGGACCGAGGACATCGCCGACCGTCGCGCGCGCCATCGACGGCGACTCTACGCCGCGAACAGCAGCGTACAGTTCGCCCATGCCGATCACGACCGCCGCCGAAGACCTGCTCGCGATCGCGCGCGCCTGCCGCGCTGCCTGCGAGCGCTTGCCGCTGCACGTCCCATGGATCTACAGCCCCTGGCAGTATGCCTGGCCGGTCTTCGTGCAGTATGCGCAGCGCTATTTTCGCCCCCCGCACCGCATGCTCTGGGTCGGCATGAACCCCGGGCCGTTCGGCATGGTACAGAGCGGCATCCCCTTCGGCGATGTCGCGTTGGTCCGCTCTTGGCTGCAACTCGATGCCCCGATCGTGCCGCCGGCCCAGCAGCATCCCCGTCGACCCATCGTCGGCTGGTCCTGCGCGCGGCGCGAGGTTTCGGGGCAACGGCTCTGGGGGCTGCTCAGCTCTCGCTATCGCACCCCGCAAGCCTGCTTCGCCGAGCTCTTCGTCATCAACTGGTGCCCGCTGGCGTTCCTCGACGCCGCAGGTCGCAACCTGACGCCGGATCGCTTGCCAATGCCGGCGCGCCAGGCCCTCGGCGAGATCTGCGATCGCTTCCTCGCCGCCGTCGCCTCGCTCGCCGAGAGTTCCTGCATCGTAGCGCTCGGCGCTGTGGCGGCCGCGGCGGCGCGGCGCGCGACCGCGCTGCCCGTGCTCGAGCTGCCGCATCCCAGTCCGGCCAATCCCCGCGCGCAGCGCGGCTGGACCCAGCTGGTCAGCACCCGCCTGCACGATGCCGGGCTCTGGTGAAGCAGTCGAGTGCGTTGCCACCGTGGACCGGCCAATACGACACGCGCATGCTGCGTCGCGTCGAGCAGGGCATCGAGTGGGCCGTCTTCGCCGCGCGCTGGCTGCTCGCGCCGGTGTACCTCGGTTTGATCGCCGGCCAGATCTTCTTCAGCATCACCTTCTTCGAGGGGCTGTGGCACCTGATCCACGGCGTCACCACCGGCACCGACGGCGCCCGTTTCACCGAACGCGAGGCGATCACCGCGGTGCTGACCTTGCTCGACATGATCATGGTCGCCAACCTCGTGATCATGGTGCTGATCGGCGGCTATGCGACCTTCGTCTCGCGCCTGGCCATTGAACAGGAGGAGGATCGTCCAGACTGGCTCGACCACATCGATCCGGGAACGCTGAAGACCAAGCTCGCTGGCGCCCTGGTCTCGATCTCCGGCATTCATCTGCTGCAGACCTTCAATGACCTCTCGAAGCCCGGCTACCAGCTCGATTCGGCGAAGATCGCCTGGCAGCTCGGCATCCATGTCGCATTCATCGCCACCACCGTGCTGCTCGCCTGGGCCGATCTGGTCTTCGAGCGCAAGGTGAAGGCGGCGCGCGAGAACGAACGAGATCGTCAACACGGATGACAGGCATGCTGAAGCACAACTCCTACCACGATGGCCGCGTGCAATCCTTGGGCTATGAGCGCCATGGCCGACGCCAGACGGTCGGCGTCGTGCTCCCCGGCGAGTACCAGTTCACGACCGACGGCGCCGAGCGGATGACCGTGATCAACGGCGAGCTCGCCTTGCGCATCGCTCCCGGGGCCTGGAGCTCGTATCCCGCGGGAACTTCCTTCGAGGTGCCGGCCCACACGACTTTCACGGTCAAGGCGCAGGTCCCATCGGCCTACTGGTGCGAGTTCCTCTGATCGGCGCCATCGAGACACCCAAGCCCTCCCGCTCCCATGCCGCAGCTCACCCTGCCTGACGGCTCCGTCCGCGACATCACGCTGCCGACGACCGGGCGCGAGCTCGCCGCCCTGCTGCCAGCAGCGCTGGCCGCACGCGCGATCGGCATCAAGGTCGGCAACGAGATCCGCGACCTGGCCAGCTCGGTGACCGAGGACGCCCCGCTGCGCGTGATCCTCGCCGACGACCGCGATCCCGACGCGCTGTATCTGCTGCGCCACAGCGCCGCCCACGTGCTGGCGGAAGCGGTCTGCGCGCTGTTCCCCGGCACTCGCCTCGCCTACGGACCGCCGACCGACGAGGGATTCTTCTACGACCTCGCGCCGCCGCGCGCGATCTCCGAGGACGACTTCCCGGCGATCGAGGCCAAGATGCGCGAGATCATCGCCGCCGATCGCCCCTTCACGCGCTGCGAGTACGAGCCGGCGGCCGGCCTGGCGCGTACGGCCGGCGACAAGTACAAGACCGACAACGCCGAACGCGCGCTGGCGCGCGGTGCGCCGCGCCTCTCGTTCTATGTCACGGGAATCCCCGGCGAAGGCTGGGAGGATCTCTGCGCCGGACCCCATGTACCGTCGACGAAGTGGCTGTCGGCGTGCAAGCTGCTCGCGGTCTCCGGCGCCTACTGGCACGGCGACCAGCGCAGCGATCGCTTGACCCGCATCTACGGCACCTGCTTCGCGAGCGAGGCCGGGCTGCAAGCCTACCTGCGACGCATCGAGGAAGCCAAGCAGCGCGACCACCGCAAGCTCGGCAAGGAGCTCGACCTCTTCCACATCGAAGAGGACAACCCCGGGCAGGTGTTCTGGCATCCGCGCGGCTGGACGATCTACCTCGCCCTGATGGAGTACATGCGCGCCAAGCAGCGGCAGTACGGGTATGTCGAGGTCCACACCCCGACGGTGATGGCGCGCGCGCTGTGGGAGCGCAGCGGGCACTGGGACAAGTACCGGGACAACATGTTCATCACCGAGAGCGAGAAGCGCGATTTCGCGATCAAGCCGATGAACTGCCCGGGCCACATCCTGATCTACAAGCAGGGTCTCAAGAGCTATCGCGATCTGCCGCTGCGCATCGCCGAGTTCGGCAGCTGCGTGCGCAACGAGGCGAGCGGCGCCCTGCACGGCATCCTGCGCGTCCGCGGCTTCGTCCAGGACGACGCTCACATCTTCTGCCGCGAAGACCAGGTCGAGTCGGAAGTGGCGCTGTTCTGCCGCATGCTGACCGAGGTCTACGCCGACTTCGGCTTCGGCGCCGAGCGCATCGAGGTCAAGCTCTCGACCAGGCCGGCGCAGCGCATCGGCAGCGACGAGAGCTGGGACCGCGCCGAAGCCGCGCTCGCCAACGCGGTCCGCGCCGCCGGGCTTTCGTACGCGATCAGCCCCGGCGACGGCGCCTTCTACGGGCCCAAGCTCGAGTTCACGCTGGTCGACGCCCTCGGACGCGGCTGGCAGTGCGGCACCATCCAGCTCGACACCAACCTGCCCAGCCCCGAGCGCCTCGACGCCCACTACATCGGCGAGGACGGTCAGCGTCATCCCTGCGTCATGCTGCACCGCGCGATCCTCGGCTCGCTCGAGCGCTTCATCGGCATCCTGATCGAGCACTTCGCCGGCCGCTTCCCGCTGTGGCTGGCGCCCGAGCAGCTGCGCATCCTGCCGGTCAGCGACGACCACCTGCCCTACGCGCGGCAGGTGCGTGCGCGCTGCCAGGACGCCGGGCTGCGCGCGACCGTCGACGAGCGCGCCGACAAGCTCGGGGCCAAGATCCGCGAGGCGCGGCTGATGCGCGTCAACTACTTCGCGGTGGTCGGCGCGCAGGAAGCCGCCGCCGGCACCGTCAGCCTGCAGGACAGCCGCGGGCAGCGGCTGGGCGCGATGCCGGTCGAAGCTCTCGTGCAGCGCTTGCGCGAAGAAGTGACCGCGCGGCGCCTGCCGGCCCCGGACCCCGCATCCGCCGCCTAACCCGAACGATTGCGCACGCCGCGCTTCCGCTAGGCTGAGGGTTCGCGACGCGCTCGGAGGACCCATGCGTCACCTGTTCCTCACCGCCCTGCCCGTCATGCTCGCCGTCATCGCTCTCGCCGGCTGCCAATCGGAAGAAGAGAAGCGCGCTGAGCGCGAGCGCATCAAGGCCGAAGTCCGCGCCCAGATCCTCAGCGAGCTCGAGCCGATGATCCGCGCCCAGGTGCGCAGCGAGGTCGCGCAGCAGCTGACGCAGGCCATCGAAGAACACAAGCGCAAGCTGCAAGAGCAAGCGGCGGCGGCGCGCGCCCAGGCCGGCAAGCCGGCCCCCACCGCCAAGCCGGCGCCGGCGGGCAAGCCCGCGGCCCAGGGCGCACCCCAAGCGCCGCGCCGCTAGCGCTACGGAAAGGCGCGGGGCGTCGTCCCCGCGGCGGGCAGACGCTGCAAGGCCTCCAGCACGGCCTGGACGAGTCCCTCGCGGGTGCCGCGCAGGAGATCGACGGCGGCGACCGTGCCGTCGGCGGCGACGAGGAACACGCTCGGCAGCAGATCGACGCGCCAAGCGGCGAGCAGGCGATCGTCGGCATCGGCGAGGACCGGCCAGTCCACGGCCTGCGCGGCGAGCCAGGCCGTCGCCTCGGGGGGCGTCACGCCCTGCAGGCGGCAGACGCCGACGAGCGCCGCCTCCGGTCGCTGGGCTGCCAGCTGGCGCAGGGCGGGAAGGAGGAGGTCGCGGGTCGGCGCGGCGTCCGGCACGAAGAAGGCGACGATCACCGGACGCCCGCGCAGGCGTGCTAGGTCGAAGGCTGCGGCGTCGCCGCGATCGAGGCGCTGGCCGGTCAATGGCGGCGCCGGCTGGCCGAGCAGCCGTTCGCGCGGGCTCTGCAGCAGCGCGCGCACGCTGACGGCGGCGGCATCGCCGGCGCGCTCGTCGAGCCACGCGCGCACCTCGCCCGGCGAAGCGCCAGCGCGCTCCATCGCGGTGACGCGCAGCAGGTAGATCGGGACGCGCCACTCCGCCGGCTGTCCGGCGAGGCGCGCCAGGGCGGTGTCGAAGGCGGCGAGGGCGCCCGCGCGGTCTCGCATCTGGCGCTGCGCATTCCACGACATCGCGATCTCCCCGCGCACGACCCAGGCGAAGGTGACGACGCTGGCATCGTCGCCGCCGGCCGCGAGCACTTCCTCGACGATGCGCGTCGCGGTGTCGGCGTCGCCGTTCTGCAGCAGGGCCCGCGCCACGCCGAGGCGCAGCAGCGCCGCGCGCGCGCGCTGGCTGCCGCTCGCCGCGGGTTGGCTGAGTACGCCGCAGGCCAAGGCATCGGCGCTGGCGGGCTGCGCGGCATCCAACCACGCCTCGGCCAGCGCGAGCTCCACCTCCAGGCGCTCCGCCGGCGGCAGATCGACACGACGCGCCAGCGCCGCGGCGATCGCCTGCGCCCGCGCCGGGTTGCCGGGCTCGGCGCGGACCACTGGATCGAGGCCGGCCTCGGCCTCGGCGAGGACGTCGGCGGCGCTCGCCGCAGCGAGCGCGCCACGCATCAGCCAACCGATCACGAGCAAGCGTAGGAACATCTTCACGGCTCCGCGAGTACGGTGACCCGGATCGTCGGCAGCTGGCTGCCCGGCGGCGGCGGCTGCAGCCAGCACAGGCGTCGCCCATCATGGCTCCAACGCGGGCGATAGCCGTCCTCGGCGATGCGCTCGCGCCAGCCATCAGGGCGCAGCGTGCCGATCCACACCCCATTGTCCTCTCCCGTCCATGCCATCAGGTCGGCCGTCGGATGCGCGGCGGGATCGCGCGCGTGGGCGCGCGCCAGCGCCGGCTGAGCTCCCGGACCCGCGACCCAGTACACATCGGTGCCCCCTGCCCACCACGGCTGTCCGGGCGCGGCCCGCGCGCGCCGGACCGTGATCAGCAGCCCGCCGCGGTGCGTCCACGCCGCCTGCACGGCATCGCCGAGCGCATCGACCTTGCCGGGACGCCAGCGCACCCAGCCCTGGCCGACCCCGTCCCGCCCCGTCCACCAGTCGGGATCGAAGGCCGGGGTGTCGCGCCAGAACAGGCCGGGGCCGTTGGGCTGCGGCACCGGGTTGAAACCCTCACCGAACTCGCGAACACCGCCTGCAGCGTCGATCTCGAGCAGGCGCTGCGCCTCTTCGACGAGGATCAGTCCCTGCCAAGGCTGCGGCCGCCAGCCGCGCTCGCTGAGCACGCGCCGCTGCACCGGCCGCCCGTCCTCCAGGGTGACGAGGGTGATGCCCTCGCTCGGCGTCAGCACGCGGCCATCGGCGTCGCGGCGCACCCACCAGCCCGGACCGAAGACGAACTGCTGACGATTGAGCCAGCGCGGATGATGGCTCTCGCGGCCGTCCTGGGCCGCGAAGCGCTGCTCCTGCCGCGTGCCCTCACTGAGGAGCGCAAAGCCGCCCTGGCTGCGGACGAGCAGCCGGTAGTCGACGGGGCTCCAGTCCGGCTCGGGATCGACGACGGTCGATGGCCAGCCATAGGTGCGCACCGCCTGCAGGCGCGGCTCGAGCAGCCGCGGTTCCCCGCTGCAGGCCGCCAGCAGCAGCGCCGCGATCATCGCCCAGCGGCTCATCGCTCGCTCCGCTGCGCCACCAGGAGGAGCGGGCGCGCGGCGGCGTCGCGCAGGCGCGCGAGCCGGCCGGCGCCATCGGGCTCGATCTCGTGCCGGCGACCGGCGATCCACACCTCGCGGTCCTGCCAGCGCGCGCGGCTCAGCGGACCCGGCGGGCCGAAGAAGTCGGCGATGCCGACATCGCCCTGGCTGCCGCTCTGCCAGATCAGCGCCAGCAGCAGCGGCGCCAGCCGCTCATCCCAGCCCAGCGGCATGGCGATGCGGCGCGCTTCCGCGTCCGGGGTCCGGTCCTTGCCGTCGTCGGTCAGGCGCTCGATCTCGCGGGTGATGCGATAGGCGCCCTCGCGGTAGACGGCGCCCTGCAGGCTGTCCCGGCCGTCCCACTGCAGGATGCGCAGCCGGTGATCGAGGATGAGGAAGGGGCAATCGACGAGCTGGGCGCCGCCGACGGCGCTGGGCGGCGGCGGCGTGTAGACCAGCTCGAGGCGGCGCCGGCCTCCGGCATCCGCTGCGCCCAGGCGCGCCCAGAAGCGTTCGCCGTGCCACTGACCGTGCAGCTCGATGACGACGGCCGGGGCCTCGGGCAGCAGCGCGTCCTCCGCCGCGCCGAGGGCGACGAGCGCCGCCGCAAGCAGCCCGCAGAGCGCGCGCCGCCTGATGCTCATCCGCTGCTCCTCGCCAGGCCGAGGCGCAGCGCGATCAAGCCGGCGCAGGTCACTGCGAGTCCGGCGATGTAGCGCCGCCAGGGGTGGGTGAGCGTCACATCGACGATGAAGGCCTCGATCTCGCCGTTCCGCTCGCGCCAGAAGGCAAGGACGGGGCGCTGCGGCCCGCGGCTGTCCGGCAGCAGCCGATCGCGGATCCGTTCCGCCTCGGCCGCGGAAACCAGCGGATCATCGATCGGGCGGAAGAGGCCGTCGCGCTGGGCGTCGCCGATCACCGCGCGCTGCTCGTCGAGGCGCAGCTCCCACAGCGCGCGCAGGGCGACGGCGTCGCCCTGCGGCACGGCCAGGATCGCCAGGATCCGCGCCTGCCCTCGCTGATGCGTCCACAGCACCGAGAGCAAGGGCCAGCACAGCAAGAGGCCAAGCAGCGCGCAGAGCACGCCGAGGGGCACCAGCGCCCGCAGCATGTCACCCCGACCACAGCCCGCTGAAGCGACCCGGCATCAGCTTGCCGGTATCGTCGGCCAGCGGACAGCGCTCCGTCAGCTCGCTGGCAGAGAGTTCGCCGAGATCGAGGCGCAGCCGCAGCCCGCTGTCGACCTGGCTCGGCAGCGGCACCCCGGGATGGTCGAGCAGGCAGGTCCGGTGCACCCCGCCCCAGAGGTCGACGGTGCGGCGATCGGGGCGCACCAAGGCGATGTTGCGCGTCCACCCGTGCTCGAAGAGGCCGTGGCGCAAGCGCGCGAACGTCCGCGCCTCCAGACGGACCTGCCGCCAGTCGACATCGAGCGGCCGTTGGCAGATGAACCAGGTCAGCAGGTGCATCAGCTGCTGGTCGCTCAGTCCGCCCCACAGGCAGAGCTCGTTGTCGGAGACCTCGAGCCAGGGCTGCTGGTGCTGCTCGGCCCAGGCGGTCAGCGGGCGGTCCTCCGGCGGCTTGCCGGCTGCTGGCGTCGCTGCCGCATAGAGCAGTCGCCCGCTGGCCAGCCCCTCGGTCGGGACGATGCGGGCATCGGCGAACAGCTTGTTGAGGGCCACCCAGGTCGGTCGTTCGGCGCTCAAGCCGTCGATCTGCGGCTGCGCGCCCTCGACCAACAGCCAGCCCGTGCGGATCCCGATGTCGTCGCAGAAGCGCAGAGCCGCGAAGGTCGACATGTGGGTGAGCGCGACCACCCGCACGCTCGCTTTGACATGCGGGAGGTAACCGAGCGCGGTCATCGACCAGTTGACCGTGGGCACGGCGACACCCTACCCATGCCGCCAGCGCGGCAAGCCGGCATTACGGCAGCAAGCGGACCGTGACCTCGTCCTGAGCGTAACGGGCCTGAGGGGCGAGCCGCACGCGTTCGGCATCGAGCTCGATCAGGCCGACCTCAGCCAGGGACCGGGCGATCGGCAGCCAGCGCTGCTCGTCGTCGCCGAGGGCGCGCAGCCGCGCGCGCGCGACGCCCTCCGTCAGGCGCAGGCCGAGCATCCAGGCCTCGCGCAGCCGAGTGCGAGCATCGATGCGTTCGCGATGGCCGATGGCGTCCGCCCCGCGCCGGATCGCCGCGATGTAGGCCGCGGGCTGGCGCAGCCGCGTCCAGCGCTGCCCCTGGACGCAGCTGACAGCGCCGGCGCCGGCGGCCTGCCAGTCGCGCTGCCGCCAGTAAGCCAGGTTGTGGCGGCAGGCCTCGCCGGGCCGCGCATAGTTCGAAGTCTCGTAGGGCGGCAGGCCCTGCGCCGTCAGGAACTCGGCCAGGCACCGCATCAGCTCGCGGCTGCGCTCGGGATCGAGCTCCGGCAGCTGGCCGCGCCGCTGCCGGGCGTGGAACTCGGTGCCTGGCTCGATGGCGAGGTGATAGGCCGCAAGATGGCCGACGCCGAAGGCGAGCGCCGTCCGCGCATCGGCCAGCGCTTCCTCGACGCTCTGTCCCGGCAGACCGTACATCAGGTCGACATTGAGGTGGGCGAAGCGCCGCTGCGCGCTGGCCAGCGCGGCCTGGGCGCCGGCGGCATCGTGCGCGCGTCCGAGGAAGCGCAGGTGCCGATCATGGAAGCTCTGGACGCCGAGGCTCAAGCGGTTGACGCCGTAATCCGCGAGCACGGCGAAGCGCTCGGCATCGCTGCTGCCTGGATTGGCCTCGCAGGTCCACTCATAGCCGGGGCTCAGCTGCAGGTGGGCGCGCAGGCCGGCCAGCAGCTGCGCGAGCAGGGCCGGGGGCAGGACGGTCGGCGTTCCGCCGCCGATGAACAGCGTGTCGTAGGGCCCTGGCGGCAGGCGCCGGACCTCGGTCAAGAGCGCCTCGATGTAGGCGGCGAACTCGTGCTCGCGGCCGGCGTGCGAGTTGAAGTCGCAGTACGGACACTTGCTGACGCAGTAAGGAATGTGCAGGTAGAGGTGCACCTCAGCGGACCAGGGCGTCCCAGCCGAGCGCGCAGACCAGCGGCTCGGGACCGAGCAGCCCGAGCAAGGAGGGATCGGAGAGCCGGATCTGGCTGCGCAGCAGGCGGCCATCGGCGTTCTGCGCCGGCATGGTGGCCAGCAGCTCCACCTTGCCGAAGTTGCGCTCCGGCCACTCCGGCAGCGCGCTGGTCAGGACCCGGCCGCGGAGATCGAGCGCCGGCGGATGCAGCAGCACGAAGCTGTGATCGGCCAGGCGGCGGATCAGCCAGGCGCGCTGCCGCTCGCATTCGACGGGCAGAAAGAGCATGATCTCTCCGCCATCGCGCGCCAGACCGCGCAGGCTGTACAGTTGCAGGGGTTCGGCCTTGTTGCGGACGCTGATCGGCGGCATCCGCAGGCCGTGGCCGGCGCCGCCGAGTTCGCGCCACGTCGCCTGGCTGACCAGCACCTGCTCGCGCACCGCATGATGCTCGATGCGGCTGGCGGTGTTGACGGTGTCGCCAAGCAGGGTGTAGGACAGCGCATCGGGGCTGCCGATGTTGCCGGCGACCACCGGCCCGGTATTGAGGCCGATGCCTTGGCCGAGCGCCCGTCGGCCAGCGGCGAGCTCCGCGCTGTTGAAGCCAGCAAGTGCGATCTGCATCGCCAAGGCCGCGGCGCAGCCCTGCAGCGCGCTGTTGCCGCGCGCGATCGGCACGCCCCAGAAGGCCATGATCGCGTCGCCGATGAACTTGTCGATCGAGCCGCCCTCATTGCGGATGCAGGGCACCATCCGCTCGAAGTAGCGGTTCATCGTCTCGACCACCTGCTCCGGCGGCATCTCCTCCGACATCCGGGTGAAGCCGACGATGTCGCTGAACAGCACGGTGCCGTGGTAGGTCTTGCCGCCGAGCGCGAGATCCAGCGTGCCGTCGATCACCTGCTGGGCGACCGGGGCCGGCAGGAAACGGCAGAGGTTGTCGCGGGTGCGCGTCTCGTTCTCGATGCGCTTCAGCTGCTGGGCGTTGCGCAGGGCGATCGAGGCCACCTGGCTGATCGCGACCGCCAGCTCGAGGTCGCGCGAGGTGAAGGCGCGGGCGCGGTCGGTCGTATCGACCTGCAGGAGACCGAGGATCTCCTGCTCGACGAGCAGCGGCACGGTCATCGCGCTGCGGATCCGCAGGGAGACGATCGACATCCCCTGATCGAAGTCGCCGGGGTTGCTGTCGTTGAACAGGAAGGCCGCGCGCTCGCTCAGCGCCTTGCGGCAGATCGAGGTCGAGACCCGCGGGGTCTCCTGCGGGTTGGGGCTGCCGCCGCGGACCCGCACCGCCTTGGGCTGGAGGCGCTCGACGCAGTTGCCGAGCATCAGGAAGCCGCGCTCGACCTGCGGGAAGAGCTCGAACATCACCTCGAGAATGCCTTCGAGCACCCGGTCGAGCTGGTCGATGTCCTTGCTCAAGTTCATCGCCTTGAGCAGGATCGCGAAGCGGCGGTCGGCGGCGTCGCCGAGGCCGCTCTGGCCAGCGAGCGTGGCCATCGGCAGGACGATCGACTGGCTGAGATCGGCCTCCGAGTCGTGGAAGCCGAAGACCGAGGACTCGCTGCTGATGGTCGGGTTGGCGATCGTCCGCCGCATCTGCACGCGCAGCCGGGTCTCGCCCATGCGGATGATGTCGTCGTGCTTGAGGCGGGTCGGCTCGTTGATCCGCCGTTCGTTGACGAAGGTGCCGTTGGCGCTGCGGTTGTCGACGATGCTGAGGCTCGTGCCGTCGAAGATCAGGCGGGCATGCTGGCGGCTGGCGTTGGGATCGGGGATCTCGAGCGAGCACTCCGGGCTGCGCCCGGCGAGCAGGCTCGACTTGACCGGCACCACCTCGCCAGCCCGCGTCCCCGAGAGGAACACCAGCTCGTACATGCAGCTAGGTATCGTGCTCGGGCGCGCGGCGCAACCCAGCGCCGGCGGGGTTGCGCACAGCGCACGGCGCCGAGGCTTGCACCATGCTCACCGCCACTTTCGCCTGCGCCAGGGGCATGAACGAGGAGCTCGAGCGGCAACTGTGGCAGCATGGGATCCTCAACTGGGAGCTGGCGCGTGCACACCTCGATGAAGTGGCGGCCGTGCTCGGTCCGGCGCGCGCACAGCGGCTCACGGCCTGGATCGGCGAGGCGGAACGGGCCCGCCAGCGCTGCGATCGCGCGTGGTTCCGCCTCGCCTTCGCCAGCCACCCGTGGCGTCTGTGGCGCGGCTACTGCGCGCCCGAGCGCATCGCCCTGCTCGACATCGAGACCACCGGCCTGACGCCGGGCTTCGATCAGGTGACAGTTATCGGGCTTGCCGACAGTCGGCGCGCGCGCGCCTTCGTCGCCGGCCAGCCGCAGGGCGACGACCTGCCGCTGGCGCAGTTCCCCGCCGCCATCCGCGACTACGACCTGCTCGTTACTTTCAACGGCGAGAGCTTCGACCTCCCCTTCCTGACGCGGGCCTTTCGCGATCACGGCGGCCTGCACCTCGATCAGCCGCACCTCGATCTGCTGCCGTTGGCTCGGCAGGTCGGCCTCTCCGGCGGCTTGAAAGAGATCGAGGCCCAGCTCGGGATCGCCCGCGCCAGCAGCATCGCCGGGCTGCGCGGCGGCGAGGCGATCGCCCTGTGGGCGGCCTGGCGCCAGGGCGACGCCGCCGCCTACCGTCGGCTCGTGCAGTACTGCCTCGCCGACTGCAGCAACCTCGCCCTCGTCGCCGAGCGGCTCTATCGCCGCTGTTGGACAGCGAGCTTCGAAGCGTTCGCTCGCCCTGTCGATTTCGCCCTTACCAAGGGGCAACAACAGAGTTTGTTCTGACCCGGTTCGCTGGCACGCTCCGCGCTGGCGAGCGCAAGGATTGGAGTCCGTTTTGACTGAGAATGTGAGGTGCCCGGTGTGTCACGCAGCACTTCCGTCCCGTGGAGGAGGTGGCAGGCTGGGGGCATGCGTTGCGCAGTCGCCCTCGTCCTCTGCCTCCACCTCCCGGCCCTGGAGTCCGCACCCTGGTCGACGCCGAGTCCGGACATCGGCGGGCTGTTCGCGGCTGTCGAGGCCAGCGTGCTCGCCGAGCGGACGCAGCGCCAGCGGGCTCAGGCGCTGCCCGCGGGCCGCTGGCTCACCGTGCGCGCCACCGCCTACTCGCCGCACGACGAGATCGACGGCGCCTACCACGTGCGCAAGGGCGCGCGCTGGCGCTGGATCACCGCCGACGGCCGCACCGATGTGCGGCGCCGTCCCTACGGCATCGCCGTGCCCCGGCTGGCCGGTGGCCGCCCGGCCTGGCCCTTCGGCACGCGGGTCTACATCCCGCTCGGCCAGGGCTACGTCGACCGCGTCCGGCCCCACGACCGGGTGTTCATCGTCGATGACTGCGGCTCGGCGATCCGCGAGCGGACCGAACAGACCGGGGTGCTGCACATCGATCTGCGCTTCCAGCACGAGGACTCGGCGCGGGCCTTCGCTGGCGCGCAGGGCTGGCGGACGCTGGCGGTCTGTCTGCTCGACGATTGATCTCGCCCTCGCAGCGACGATTGACTGTCCCCCCAGCGGCCTAAGTTGTAATGAGGATCGTTCGCTATGGCCAAGGTCACGGTGATGTTCGGGGCCGAACCGCAGTCCGAGCATGGCTTGGACAAGGATCAGGTGCGGGTCGGACGCGCGCCGGACTGCGACATTGTCATCGATAACCTCGGCGTCAGCCGGCATCACTGCACGCTGGTGCGCGACGAACAGGGCTGGATGGTCGTCGATGCCGGATCCAACAATGGCACCTACATCGGCGGCCAGCGCATCCAGCAGCACCGCCTGCGGCACGGCGATCGCATCGTCCTCGGCAAGCACTCCCTGGTCTTCGACCAGCACGGCTTCGTCACCAGCAGCATCGCCGCGACGACGAAGAAGCCCGCCGCACCGGCAGGCGGCGAGATGACGATGTTCGTCGACCAAGCGCAGCTGGCCAAGGTGCTGGCCAGCGAGGGTCAGCGCCGGATGGCGCTGGCGGTGCAACAGGGCGAGCGCGAAGTCGTCGTGCCGCTGCTCAAGGAGGAGCTGACGATCGGCAGCGGCGAGCAGGCCGATATCCCGGCACGCGGTTTCCTCGTCAAGCCCGTGCAGGCGAAGCTGGTGCGCACCGCCAGCGGGCATCGCCTGCTGGCGCTCGGCGGTTGGCGCTCGGTGCGGGTCAACGGCCGCAAGGTGGCGGGCGACATCGCGTTGCAGCCGGGCGATGTGATCGAGATCGCCGGCAACCGCTACACCTATCGCCAGGCATGACGCATCCGGTCTGTAGCCAAGCGCGCCCCGCTCCCCTTCCCCGCTGGCTGCGCGCCGCGCCCATCGCCGCGGTCCTGCTGCTGGCCGCCTGCGCCGGCGACGAGCGCAGCGACTACGGCCGCGCCCGCGTCAGCGGCCTGCGCCTCGAGCGCTTCCCCGATGTGCCGATCCCCGCCGGCTGGCGTCCCCTGCCCGAGGAGGAGGCCCTGGCGATCGCCATCGCCGGCGGGGCGGCGCGCCGCCTGCTGCTCACCGTGCAGGCGCCGCAGCCCGACCTGCAGCCGCCCGAGGCGATGCGCGCGATCGCCGCCCGCCTGGTCGACGCCGGCTGGCAGCCAGCCGACGAGCGGCACGACCCGGCGCGCCTGCGGCAGCGTTGGCGCAAGGGTCAAGAGGAACTGCTGGTCGAAGCCGAGCGCCGCGGCGGCGCGGTCATCGTCCGCTGGCGCCTGCTGCCGGCCTCTTAGGCCGCGCCGTCGTCCAAGACACGGCTTGCCGGAGGGGGCCAGGGTGTAGCCTTGCGCCCCCATCGCCTCGCGCGAGGAGAACCCCATGTTCCGTAGCATCCTGCTGCTCCTCTCTCTCTGCGCCCTGCTCGCCGCCCAGGAAGGCGGGCCGAGCCCAGTGACGCCGGCTCCCGCCCCGGCGCCGGCCGGCAGCCAGGGCGGCGGCCTGTGGAGCATGGTCATCTTCCTCGTCGTCATGGTGCTGATGATGTGGTTCCTGATCATCCGTCCGCAGCGCAAGGAGGAGAAGCGCCGGCGCGAGATGCTCGAAGCGCTGAAGCGCGGCGACGAAGTGGTGACGATCGGCGGGGTGCACGGGGTGATCGAGGCCGTCGGCGAGCAGACGATCGACCTGCGCATCGGCAAGGGCGCGCAGACGCTCGTCGTCACCTTCAACAAGGGAGCGATCAGCGCCAACTTGACGGCCGAGCGCGCGAGCAAGGCCTGAGGAGCGTCCATGCGGTTCACCGGCATCGTCGTCATCGCCGTCTTCGTCACCGCGCTGTTCCTGCTCTTCTTGCAGAACCGCGTGCTGGTCGGCGAGCAGGAGCTGCGCGCCGAGGTCCGCGCGGCGGCGAGCGAGACCACGGCGGCGCGCGTGTTCGATGTGATTCTCAAGGACATCGCCGGCAATCCGGTCGATGCGCTGGCGGCGGAGGCCGAGGAGATGCGCCGCCGCCTGCAGGGCGAGCAGCGCGATGCCGCGATCCCCTTCCACGAGCTCGCCCTCGACACCGCCTCCGGCCATGTGCGGCTGACGGCGCCCGCCGATGTCGACGAGCTGGCGCTGCGCCAGCGCCTGACGGGGCGCGTCTACCGCCGGGCCAACGACCCGCGCCCCCTCTGGCATGTCAATCTCGGCATCGATCTGCGCGGCGGCGTCGAGTTCACCTGTCGGCTGAAGAACGACCTCGGGCAGGTCGTGCCCGCCGATGACGAAGTCGTCGCGGTCCTGCGCAGTCGCCTCGACGAGCGTGGGCTGACCGAGCCGATTGTCGCCCGCCTGTCGAACGGCGATGTCCAGATCGTCATTCCCGGCGGCACGCGCGCCGACGCCGCGCGCACCCGCAAGGTCCTCGAGACCACCGGCCGGCTGGAGTTCCGCGAAGTGATCGCCGAGTATCCGAACGCCGACTTCCCCTCGCGGAACGCTGGCGATCCGCAGTGCGCCTGGGTCGATCTCGGCGGCGGGCGCTGGGGTTTCAACCCCGCGGTGCCGCGCGGCACCCGGCAGGACATCATCGCCCCCAAGGAGCCGCCGCCCGGCCTCGCCCCCAGCGAGTTCCTCCACCTCGGGCCGGTGCGGGTCTCGGGCAAGGAGGTCGCCGATGCCTTCGAAACCATCCACGAAGGGCAGCCGGCGGTCGGCATCACCTTCACCGCGGTCGGCGCCAGCAAGAATTTCGAGTTCACCAGCGGGGTCAAGGAGCGCGGCGACGCCAAGGCCGGCACCGGCCGGATCGCGATCGTCTTCGACGGCATCGTCAAGAGCGATCCGCGGGTCGTCTCGCCGAGCTCCCGCGACTGCGTGATCAGCGGCCGCTTCACCAGCGAGGAGATCCGCGACCTGCGCGGGGTGCTGAAGGCGGGCTCGCTGGCGGTGACCCCGGAGATCCTCTCCGAGCGCGTCGTCGGCCCCACCCTCGGCATCCAGGAGATCGAGCGCGCGCTGATCACCCTCGCCTGGTGCATGGCGGCGATCGTCGCCTTCCTCGCCTGGTACTACCGCCGCCTCGGCCTGGTCGCGCTGGCTGCGATGGCCGCCTGCGGGGCGCTGACCTGGACGACGCTCTCGGTGTTCGGCGCCACCCTCACCCTGCCCGGCATCGCCGGCCTGATCCTCGCCATCGCGATGTCGATCGACACCAACGTCCTGGTGTTCGAGCGCATCCGCGAGGAGCTGAAGGAAGACAAAGGCCTGCCGGCGGCGATCGAGGCCGGCTACGACCGCGCCTTCCTCACCATCCTCGATGCCAACCTGACGACGATGGCGACCGGCCTGGTGCTCTATGTCATCGGCACCGGCCCGATCAAGGGCTTCGGCCTGACGCTGATCATCGGCATCGCGATCTCGATGTTCAGCGGCGTCTACCTCGGCCGCTTCTTGACCGAGCTGCTGTGCCGCCGCCGGCAGACGGTGTCGCTGGCCAGCGTGTTCCGCCCCCTGCCCTTCCCCTATGTGCGCCTGCGTCGGGCGATGTACGCGCTGACAGCGCTCACCGCGCTCGCGGGCATCGGCTGGTTCGCCTTCGGGCATCGGCTGACGGGCGGCGGCTTCGACCGCAACTTCGACATCGAGTTCACCGGCGGCACGATGGTGCAGGTCAGCTTCACGCGGGAGATGGACCAGGAGGCGATCGCCGCCGCCCTGCAGGCGGCCTGGGAGCGGGTGCCGGAGGCGCAGCGCGCCGCCAGCCTGATCGATCCGCGCGAGATCCAGTACCAGCCGTACTTCGCGAGCCTGGCGGAGATCGGTCGCCGCAGCCGGCAGTGGGTGTTCCGGGTGCGCGATGTCGAGGGCGCGCAGCTCGAGCGGCAGCGCCATGAGCTGGAGCAGGAGCGCGGCCGCATCCTGCGGGAGATCGACGCCAAGCGCTCAGCGACCCCGCCGGACATCGCGGGCGCGCGTGCGCTCGAGCGCGAACGGCTGGACCCGCTCAAGCAGCGCATCGCCGCGCTCACCGAGCAGATCGCCGACCGCACCCAGCGCTTCAAGCGCGAGCTCGGCGCGGTGTTCGGCGAGGCCGTCGCGCCCGAGGGCAGCGAGGTCGCGGCCATCGCTTATGCCGAGCAGACGCTCTCCGTCACCGTCATCACGATGGAGCCGGCGAGCCCGCTGCAGGCGCGCGCGATCGCCGATCGCCTCGCGCACCTCGGCCGCCAAGTCGCCGTCAGCAGCGAGGGCACCGCGATGACGCTGCGCGTCCAGTACGCGACCCGCCCGCGGCCGCCGGCCGGCGCGCTCGAGGCCCTGCCGACCGACCCCGTCGGACAGCGCTGCCTGGCGCTGCTCGTCGCCGGCGGCATGCCGGAGGCGGAGGCGCGCGACCTCGCCGCCGTCGCCAGCCCGGTGATCGAAAGCCTGGTCGACGCCGCCGCCAGCCAGCGCGTGGCGGTCGCCCAGCCCTTCCCGGCCAGCCAGCACTTCAGCAGCCAGGTCGCCGGCCGCATGCAGTGGCAAGCGCTGATCGCCTGCACCCTGGCGCTGCTCGCCATGCTGCTCTACATCGCCGCTCGCTTCGAGCTCGCCTACGGCCTGGGCGCCGCGGTGTCGCTGCTCCATGTCGTCATCCAGACGATCGGCCTCATCGTCCTGCTCGGCATCCGCATCGACCTGACGGTGATCGCCGCCATCCTGACGGTGATCGGCTACGCGATCAACGACACGATCGTCGTCTACGACCGCATCCGCGAGTATGTCGGCAAGATGGTCGGCAAGCCGCTTGAAGCGGTGATCGATGCCGCGATCGCCGACACCATGCCGCGCACCATCCTCACCGGCGGCATGGTGATCGCCTCGCTGATCTTCATCCTGCTCTTCGCTGGCGACTCGCTCGAGGCCTTCGCTGCGACCCTGCTGATCGGCATCTGCCTCGGCACCTTCTCCTCGGTCTTCGTCGCCAGCCCCCTGCTGCTGTCGTTCCGCCGCGAGTCGCTGATCGCCCCCCCGCCTGCCCCGCCAGCGGAGGCGCCAGCACCGGCGTGAGCGTCTGTCACACGCCGCGACGCTGGCTGAGCCACGGCGTAGGCCGGGGCCGACCAGGACCTAAGCTGTGGAAAGGTAGCTTGGACATGCTGGCCCGCCTCGTCCCCGCCCTGTTCGCCCTCGCGTCCACCGCGTCCGCGCTCGAGGTCGTGCCGCTCGATCAGCCGGGCTTCTCGCAGCGCGCGGTGCTGGCCCCGCACGAGCTGCTCGTGCGCGAGTCTTCCCGGCAGCGCGGCCACCTCCAGCAGCGCCTCGAGCGCCTGCCCGGGCGCGCCGCGGCGCGCGCCCGAGCGCGCGCCCTGCTCGCCAGCGGCGAGGCCAGCGCGGTGCTGCCCGTGCTCTACCTCGACGGACGCCTCGGCGATCCCGTGGCGCGGGCCTACGCTTCGCGGCGCCTCGTCGTCGTCCTGCAACCCTCGGCCGTGATCGCCGAGCTCCAGCAGGCCTATGGACTGGAGCTGCGACAGCAGGTGCAGGAGCGGGTGTGGATCGTCGAGCCGCGATCGCCAGACCTCTACGCCTCCCTCGAGACCGCGCAGGCGATGCAGGGCGACCCGCGGATCGCGCTGGCTCAGCCCCTGCTCTACAAGCCGGCGGCCCGCCGCCTCGATCCGAACGATCCGATCTACCAGGACGGCCACCTCTGGCACCTGCTCGACGCCGCCCCCGGCATCCGCGTCCGCGAGGTGTGGGACGACTACCGAGGCGATGGCATCAACATCGCGATCAATGACGACGGCGTGCAGACCACCCATCCCGACCTCGCGGTCCGCACGGAGTACAGCCGGGACTATGTGCTCGGCGTCCGCGATGCGAACCCCAAGCACGCGGAAGACATCCATGGGACGGCGGTCGCCGGCCTCGCCGCGGCGCGCGGCAACAACCAGCTCGGCACCGTCGGCGTCGCTTTCGCCGCCCGGATCATCGCCAACCGCGTGCTCGCCAGAGATACGCGGGCCACCGATGATGCCTTGCGCGATGCGATGCTCGTGCAGCTGCGCGACCTGCCGGCCGAGCGCACCTGGGTCAGCAACAGCTCGTGGAGCGTCCCCGACACCGGCAACCTGATGGACGGGCCGGGCCTCCTGATCAGCGGTTTCCAGGAGCTGCGGCTCGGCCTGCAGGAAGGCGTCTTCGGCGGCCGCGACAACTGCGGCATCGTCTATGTCTGGGCCGCTGGCAACGGCGGGTTCGGCGATCCGAACCTCGTCGATCCGAATACCGGCATCCAGGACTGCACGGCATTCGACGGCTACCTCAACCGCTTCACCATCCCGGTCGCATCGCTCAAGCACCCCGAGGCGGTGCATCCCTTTCCCTGGCGCCTGCCGCTGACGCCGGCTCTGTACAAGGCCGAGTACTCAGAAAGTGGCCCGAATCTGATCATTTCCGCTCCAGGCGGAGAACAGCAGCTGCCGCAGCCGACGAATCCGCCGCAGCCGTGGGGCATCGTCACCACCGATCGCACAGCCGCAGAGGGTCATGTACAGCCCGTCTCTGGCAGCGGGGACAAGGCTCGCGCCGAGTTCGATGATCCCACTGTCCTAGACCCCCAACAAAACCCTCAACGCCCATACGAGAACGGCGACTATATCCCTCCGCGATATCAGCTGAACGGTACTTCGTTCGCTGCCCCGCTCGTCGCCGGCGCAGCCGCGCTGATGCTGCAGGCCCGACCCGAGCTCAGCTGGCGCGATGTCCGCGCGATCATGCAGCACCGCGGCCAGGATGTGCTGCCCGCCCCCGGGCCGATCGACCTCTTGCCGCACGATGACTGGTGCCAGTGGCGGCCCAATGCCGCCGGCCTGCTCTACAACAACTGGTACGGCTTCGGCGCCGTCGATGTGGGCCGCTTCGTCTACGGCGGCGACGGCGCGCGCGGGCAGCTGGCGAGCGACGCCGCGCGCGACGAGCCAGGGGCCCTGCGCTGGCCGCTCTATCCGCCGCTGCTCGCCGAGCCGCTGCGCTACCGCGCGGAGTTCCCGCGGCCGAGCAACACCCGCGACGATCCCGATCTCTACGCGATCTTCGATGCGCCGCTCTTCCCGATGCGGGACCTCGTGCCCGACGGGCGCGCGCGCGTCCCGCATCGCGCGCGCGACGCCCAGGGCAACATCGTGTCGATCAGCCGCTGGTGCGAGATCCCGATGCCGATCAGCGGGATGCCGGAGGGCTTCCGCATCGACGCCGTCGAGATCACGGTCGAGCTCGAGGGCCTCGGTCCCAACGCCTACCCCGGCGGGGCCCCGGCCTGGGAGCGCATCGTCCGCGACGATGGGACCGTCGTCTATGAACCGCTCGTCAGCAAGCCGCGCTTCCAAGGTCCCACGAGCAACACCAACGGCCTGTTCAACTGGGGCGACTACCTGTTCCGCCTGCGCTCGCCCAACGGCACGGAGGCGATCCTCGGCCGCCAGCGCCCGGGACGGCAGGCGTTCGTCAGCCCCCCCCTCCCCGGACAGACGAGCAGCTCGGAGAAGTGGACCTTCACCGAGTTCTTCCACGCCAATGAGACCGCCGTCAACGGCACCTGGACCCTGCGGATCATCGACGAGCGTGACGATGTGCCCTACGATCCGGCCGCCGACCCGCAAGGCTTCATCCTCGCCGATGGCAGCGAGGTGATCGCCGGCAATCCGCCGCAGGCGCGAGTCCGTTCGGTCGACCTGCAGATCTGGGGGCATGTCGCGTATCCAGTGCCGCGCATCGCGGCGACGCGGCCGGATGGGCTGCCGCTCAAGGAAGGCCCGCAGACCATCCGGATCCTCGGCAGCGGCTTCGCGCGCAGCCAGGGGCAGATCCCCGTCTGCCAAGTCTACTGGCAGCCGCTGCGCTACGACAGCGCGCTGCAAGCCTACGTCCCCGACGGCGACCCGCGCGAGCTGCCCTTCGCCTTCGTCAATGACGGCGAACAGCGGGCGACCCTGCCGAGCGAGCTGCTGTCGGCCGACACGCCCGGCCGCGCGCGCCTTTTCGTCGCCAACCCCGCGATCGTCGTCGGTCGCGCTGGCGGCAGCGATGCCTTCGATGAGCCGCATGTCCTGCTGCCGACGCGCGTCGCCTCGCCGAACTTCCCAGAAACGCGGACGACGCGTCGCATGAAGCCGAATCCGCCGGAAGACGACCGGATCATCCGCTACTCGCATCGTCCGACGATCTCCGAAGTGGCGGATATCGTCGTGCCCGCCGGCGTCGGCTTCACGACGCAAGCGACCGTGTTCGATGTCGATGTCGCTGCCGGCCTGCCAGTGGGGGATCCGGAACGGCTGCAGGTGCAGGTGATCAGCCTGAACCAGGACTTCTTGCCTGACAGCGCGCTGAGCGTCAGCGGCCCCGGCGGCAACGGCCTCGGCACCTACCGCATCAGCGGCACCCCGCGCCAGGATCGCGGCTTCGCCATCATCCAGATCATCGCCAGCGACGGCGCGGTGCGCGCGGTGCGCGAGTTCCGCGTCAGCGTCCTGAGCACCCGCGAATCCCGCGGCTGCGGCGGCGGCATGGGGCTGGCGCTGCTCGTCATCCCGCTGGCGATCTGGATCATCCGTCGCCGGCGGCGCTGAGCAGCTCCGCCAGCGAGAAGATGGCATCGCGCGTCGCCACCTGCTGCCAAGCGAAGCTCGCCAGCAGCTCGCGCGGACGGCAGCGCGCGCCGCGCGGCGCCAAGCCGGCGAGGAAGGCGAGATAGCCGCACAGCCGCTCGGGAGCGACCGCCCGCAGCGCCGCCCCGCCGATCGCTCCGTGCGATTTCGACAACTTGCCGCCCTCGGCCTCCATCACCAGCAGATGATGCCGATAGACCGGGGTCGGCAGCCCGAGCAGGCGCTGCAAGGCGACCTGGGTCGCGGTGCCGGGGGCGATGTCGCGACCGCGCACGACGCGATCGACTCCGCTGCGCGCGTCATCGACGACGACGGCCAGCGCATAGCTGACGATGCCATCGCGGCGCCGCACGATCGGGTCGCCGCAGGCGGCGGCGGGATCCTGGCTGAGATCCAGTCCCGATTCATCGCGCAGCGCGATGCAACCGTCGTCCAGCCGACAGCGGATCGGCTCGCGGCAGGCCCGCCAGCCGCCGGGCGGCAGCGGTCGGCCGCGCTCGCGGTTGTCGTACCACCAGCCGCCGTCGGGCGCGCGCCGTCCGCCCTGTGCCAGCTCGCGGCGGCTCAGGCTGCTCGGGTACAGGCGCCCCTGCGCCGCCAAGGCATCGAGGGCGGCAGCGTGCGCTGCGCCATGCTCCTGCTGCCGCTCCACGCGGTCCCAGTCGAGGCCGAACCAGCGCAAGTCCTCGAGCAGCGCCTCGGCATATGCCGGCGAGCATCGTTCGCGGTCGAGATCTTCCAGCCGGACGATGAACTCGGCGCCGCGCTGCCGAGCATCGAGCCAGGCGAGCAGCGCCGCAAGCAGGGTCCCGGGATGGGCGCGGCCCGAGGGCGTCGGCGCGAAGCGCGAGACGCGGCGCATGTCACGGCGCGGCCGCCGCCGGCGGCGGAACGCGCAGGACGAGCAGGCTGTCGGTCCGCGCGCTGTCAGCCAGCAGCTCGACCTCGATCCGCCAGTGCTCGCCGCGAGCCCCCCGTGTCGCCTGCGCGATGCGCCCGATCGCCAGGCCGTAGGGCAGGGCCGCATCGCGGGCGCTGACCACCGCCATGCCGGGTTCGATGCGCCGACCCTCGCGGTCCTCGACGAAGGCGAGCCGCGCCGTGCCCGGCAGCCCGCTGCCGCTGAGCACCCCCTCGCTGATCAAGCCCTCCGGTCCGAGGATCGCCGCCGGCACGCGCGATTCGCTGTCAGCGAGCTCGCGCACCAGGCAGCGCCGCTCCCGCACCCCGACGACGACGCCGACCAGGCGCCAGCCATCGACGACCGGGGCATCGCGCACCACGCCGTCGGCGCTGCCGACATCGAGCTCGACGAAGCGCCGGCCCGTGCGCTGGGTGCGCGCGACCACCCGCCCGCGCGCCGCGACGACGCGCGGTGGCGGCAGGCCGCTCTCGCCGGCGATCTCCGCATACTGCCGCAGGCGTTCGCGCAGGGCGGCGTTCTCGGCCGCCAGCTGCAAGCAGCGCGCCTGCAGATCGCTCAGCGCCTCCGCCGGCATGCGCGGCGGCGCCAGCCAGCGCTGCAGCGGCAGCAGGAGATCCTGCGGCAGCGCGAGGAAGGCGGCGAGCGCGCCGCTGATCGCGACGGCGGTCGCGATGGCGAGCGCCAGCAGGGTCCAGCGGCCAGGCATCGCCGTCGGTCACCAGTCGGCGATCCGATAGGCGCGTGTGCCCCAGGGCGGCAAGTTCAGGCACAAGCCGCTCTGCTGGCTCTCCTCGGCGCTGAGCTTGCGGCTCTCCTCGCTGAACATCTCCTCCAGCTGCAGCGCCCGTCCCGCCAGGGGGCCGAGGTCCAAGCACCCCGAGGCATCGCCCCAGCTGGTATTGACGACGACGAGCAGGCTGTGATGCGATGGCAAGGTCCACAGCAGGCCGACCAGCGGGGATCCCTGGCGGCACTCGCAGAGATGCCAGCTGCCGTCCTGGCGCGCGCGTTCGCTGAGCAGGCGCAGGAGGTCCTGGTAAGCCCGCCGGTGCGGCTCGCTGCCGGCCTCCGGCGGGCGGCGCCGCGCATGCAGCGAGGAGTGCAGCATGCGCCCTTCTTCTTGGCCGTAGTGGCACAGCAGCATGCCCGGCACCATGCCGGTGATGAACAGCGCGCCGCGATGGTGATCGGGGTTGGGGAAGCGCGCCGCCGCTCGCTGCTCCTCGTGGTTCTCGAGGAAGTGCACGCAGTGCGACTGATAGTCGTAGGCCGCGCGCAGGTGCGCGCGGATCGCCCAGCTGTCGCCAGCGAGCAGCCGGTCGTAGAGGATCTTGTCGTAGGTGAAATCGAAGCCGGCCTGCTGCAGCTCGTACTCGCGGTTCCAGTACACCTCGGCCATGAACAGCGTGCCGGGGTGCTGGGCGCGCACCTCGGCCAGGCAGCGCTTCCAGAACGGCGGCATCGGACGATGCCAGGTGCCGGCGAAGACATCGGGCAGGAGCAGCATCGCGACATCGCAGCGCAGGCCATCGCAGCGCGCCGCGATGTCGCTGGCGAGCGCGATCATCGCGTCATGCACCTCGGGACGCGAATAGTCGAGCTGGACGGTGCTGCGCCAGGGCGCGAAGTTCGGATCGCGGCCGTGGGCGAACACCTGCTCGCCGAGCAGCACCCAGGACTCCGGCTCGCGCTCGGCCTGCCAGCGCTCGCCGCGGATGAACCACTCGGGATGCTCGCGCACCCACGGATGATCGAGGCCGACATGATTGGGCACGAAGTCGAGCATCAGTGAGAGCCCGAAGGAGCGCGCGCGCTCGCGCAGCCGCGCCAGCGCCGCCTCGCCGCCCAGCGCCGGGTCGCAGGCGTAGAGGGCCGGCGCGAGCGGGTTGCCGCAGATATCGTCGTCGCAGAGATTGGGGATCACCGAGACGAGATACTGGCGCAAGGAGACATCGGCGAGCGAGGCGGCGCGCGCCAGCGGGCCGGTCGGCCACACGCCCATCAGGTACAGCCAGGTGAACCCGTTCTCGCTGAGGTGCTGCAGCCAGGCGTCGGGCAGATCGTCGAGGGTCGCGGGCCGACCGAGCTCGGCCGCGCGCTCACTCGCCCAAGTCCGGACATTCAGTTCGTAGAGCTGATGCATGCGTCACCATCGTCCGGCGCGTCGCGCGGGCTCTGTCGCATGATCATCGGCGGTCGCCCGCCGCTGCCGCCTGCGCGACCTCGGCTTCTTGCTTCGGCACCAGCTTGAGTTCGAAGCTCTCGCGCGATCCCAGGCGGATGCTGCAGGCGCCGGCCGCGAGATCGACTTCGGTGCTGCCCATGACGAACTCGCCGTTGACGAAGGTGCCGTTGGTCGACAGATCCTCGATGCGCGCGCGCTGGCCCTGGATCTCGATGCGCGCGTGCCGCCGGCTGACGGTGTTGAAGTCGTGGTCGGCATCGCGCTGCTCGGGCGGCGCGTTCAGATAGGCCGGGATGCGCCGCAAACTGATATCGCAGGAGCGGCTGCGACCGATGACGACCGGCACGCCCTCGGCGAGCGTGTAGCGCTCGCCCTGGACCAGACCGACGGTGCCGACGAGCACGGGGACGCAGTCCGTCATCGCCTTCAGCATAGTGCCGTGAGCGGCGTCGAGCAATGCCCCCCTTGCGCGCGCCGCGGAGCTTGACAGGGTTGCTGCCCGATGCCTGACCAGCGCTTTCCTCCCGCCGCCCGCTTTCATCATGGAAGCGACTTCACGCGCGCCTTCGCGCAGGGCCAGCGCGCGCACGGCGCCTTCTGCCAGCTGTGCCTGCGCGCGCGCGGCCGCCTCAGCGATGGCCGCACGCGCTGCGCCCGTCTCGGCATCATGGTCTCGAGCAAGGTCGCGCGGACCGCGGTGCGCCGCCATACGCTGAAACGCTGGGTGCGCGAGCTGTTCCGTCTGCGGCTCAAGGAGCGGCTCGCCGGCTGGGACTGCGTCATCGTCTTCCGCGCCGATCCGCCCGATCACGCGGCCTGCGATGCCGAGATCCTGACGCTGCTCGAGCGGCTGCTCGGCCAGCAGCGCGAGCGCCAGCGTGCGGCAGCGCGCTTCCCGCGCCGTCACTGACCAGCAAGCAGCGCGCGCAAGCCCTCTTCATCGAGCAGCGGGATGCCGAGCGCGCGCGCCTTCGCCAGCTTGCTGCCGGGATCGCGACCGACGACGACGAAGTCGGTCTTGCGCGAGACGCTATTCGAGACCGTGCCGCCGGCGGCGACGATCTGCCGCGCCGCCTCCTCGCGCGTCATCGTCGCCAGGGTCCCGGTCAGCACGAAGCTCTTGCCGGCGATGCCGGGCACGGCGCGGACGGCGGCGCGGCGCGCGTGCATCTCGACGCCGGCCTCGGCGAGCGCGGCGATCACGGCGCGCACCGCGGGATTGGCGAGCTGCGCGATGATCGCCTGCGCCGTCCGCTCGCCGACGCCCTCGATCGCGGTCAGCTCGCCGAGATCGCGGACCGCCAGCAGCGCCTCCATGCTGCCGAAGCGCTGCGCGAGGTCCTCCGCCAGCTTCTCGCCGACATGCTCGAGCGCGAGGCCGACCAGCAGCCGCGCCAGGCCGCGCTGCTTGCTCTCGGCGATCGCCGCCACCAGGTTGCGCGCGCTCTTTTCGCCCAGCCGCTCGAGGCTCGCCAGCTGCTCGACGTCGAGCCGGTAGAGATCCGCCGGCGAGCGCACGCCGAGCTTGTCGACCAGCTGCGTCACCACCGCGTCGCCGAGCCCGGCGATGTCCATCGCCGCGCGCGAGGCGTAGTGCTTGAGCCGTTCGATCAGCTGGGCCGGGCAGGCGGGATTGGGGCAGCGCGCGCCGCTGTCGTCGAGCAGTGGCGGCGTGCCGCAGGAGGGGCAGGCGGCGGGCGGCGCGATCGGCCGCCCCGCGCGCGCCGCGGCGCCAGCGACGACCCCGACCACCTGCGGGATGATGTCGCCGGCTTTCTCGACCCACACCTGGTCGCCGATCCGGATGCCCTTGCGCGCGACCTCGCCGTAGTTGTGCAGGCTGGCGCGCGATACCGTGGTGCCGGCGAGCGGCACCGGCGCGAGCACCGCCACCGGGGTGATGCGCCCGCTCTTGCCGACCTGGGCGACGACATCGAGCAGTTCGGTCGCGCGGCGCTCGGGCGGGAACTTCCAGGCGATGCCCCAGCGCGGGTGGTGCTCGGTGGCGCCGAGCACGGCGTGGAAGCGCCGCTCGTCGACCTTGATCACCATGCCGTCGATGCCGTAACCGAGCTGGAAGCGGCGCTCGGCGAAGGCGCGGCAGCGGGCGGCGGCGGCGGCCGCGCCGTGCACGACCTCGGCGTGCGGATTGACGGGGAAGCCCTGCGCGCGCATCCAGGCGAGGGCCGCCGACTGCGTCGCCGGTTCCTCCGTCCCTTCCGCCCAGGCGAGGTGATAGAGGAACGCGGCGATGCCGAGGCCAGCGAGGCTGTCGGCGTCCTTGCGCTTGAGCAGGCCCGCGCAGGCATTGCGCGGATTCGCCAGCGGGCGGCCGTCGTCCGCGCTGCGCTCGCGCAGCGCGCTGAAGGCGGCTTCCGGAAGGTACAGCTCGCCGCGCACCTCGAAGGGATGCTGCGCCGGGACCCGCGCGGGCACGGCGCCGCTCGCCAGCACCTGCGCCGTGATGTCGTCGCCTTCCAGGCCGTCGCCGCGGGTCGCCGCGGTGCGCAGGCGCCCTTCGCGGTAGATCAGCGAGACCGAGACGCCGTCGATCTTCGGCTCGACCAGCAGCGCCAACGCGCTGCGAGCGGGCAGCGCGAGCGCCCGTCGCGTGCGCTCCTCCCAAGCCAGCAGCTGCTGCTCAGCCCCGCCATCGGGTCCGTCGGCGACCTTCTCGAGCGACAGCATCGGGATGCGGTGGCGCACCGTGGCGAAGCCGGGCGTGCGATCGTCGCCCGGTCGCTGCTGCCAAGGCGGCAGGCCGAGGGCGGCGGCGAGGCGGTCGTAGCGCTCGCGCAGCTCGTCGTAGGCGCTGTCGCTGATCTCGGGCGCAGCGTGGCGATAGTAGAGCTCGTCGTGGCGCGCCAGCTCCCGCGCCAGCTGCTCCAGCTCGCGGCGTGGCTCCATGCCCTGATGCTGGACGGCTCGGACGGCAGTCCACGATCGCGTGCATGCCCTCGATCCTGGAGAAGCAGGCCGCCCTGGTCGAGGAGTTCGCCGCGCTGCCCGACTGGGAAGCGCGCTATGCGCGGCTGATCGCGATGGCGCGCGCCCTGCCGCCGCTGCCGGAGGAGCTGCGCACGGAGGA
Source organism: Planctomycetota bacterium (assembly GCA_025055595.1). Taxonomy (GTDB): domain Bacteria; phylum Planctomycetota; class UBA11346; order UBA11346; family UBA11346; genus UBA11346. The sequence goes on from JANWWU010000105.1 coordinate 30,470, forward strand.
GCATCGGGTGCGCGGCTGCAGCAGCCAGGTGTGGATGGTCCACGATTTCCGCGACGGCTGCGTGCATCTGCGGGCCGACAGCGATGCCGTCCTCGTCCGCGGCCTGATCGCGCTGCTGCTGCAGGTGTACAGCGGCCACAGCCCGCGCGAGATCCTCGGCGCGCCGCCGGACTTCCTCGCCGACATCGGCCTGCACGCCCACCTCTCGCCGAACCGCGCCAACGGGCTCGCCAGCATGGCAGCGCGCATCCGCGAGATCGCCGCCGCCTGCCAGTCGACCGAACCCCCGCTCGTGCAGCGCCGCTGCTGACGGCATGGACAGCGTCGGGCGCAGTCGAGAATGAGCATCGTGACTTCCCTCGCCGTCCGTGAACGGCTCGCCGCGCTGCGCCATGTCGGCGACCTGACGGAGCGCGATGCCGCAGCCGAGGGCTGCCGCCTGATCGAAGCCGTGCATGGCGCCGACGGCACGCCCGAGCACATTCGCCTGATGCTGCTGCTCGACGAGGCCGGCGTCGTCCGCCGCGCGCGCTTCCGCTCCAACGCCGAGGGCGACCTGCTCGCGGCCTACGATGTCATGTGCGAGCTGCTCGAGGGCCAGCTGCTGGCCGAAGCGGCGCAGACCATCAGCCCGCGCGCTGCCGAGGCGCGCCTGCGCGGCGACGGCGCGACGCCGGCCTTCCCGGTCGCGATCGATGGCGACCGTCCCTTCGTCATCGTCGGCAAGGCCCTGCAGTCCTATGAGCGGCTGCGCGGCGGAAAGACGCGCCGCCTGGACGAGCTGCCGTGGAGCGAGATCGGGCTCTTCGAGAAGGTGCGCCGCATCGAGGCGGTGCTCGATGCCGAGGTGCGGCCGGCCCTGGCCAGCGACGGCGGCGGCATCGAGCTCGTCGACCTCGTTGGCGATCAACTGGTCGTGCAGTACCACGGAGCCTGCGGCTCCTGCTCGTCTTCGATCGGCGGCACTCTGCGTTTCATCGAGGATACCCTCAACAACCGCCTCGGGACCGAGCTGCGCCTGGTCGTCTCGCGCGTCGACAGCGAGCTGCCGAGCTTCGTGCCGTGAGGCGGCCCGCGCCCTGCGCCCTGCCATCCCGCGCTCGACGCCCGCGCCCTTCGCGCGCGGGCGAACCCGGCTCGCCGGCGCGCTGCGCCGCCGGGCGGCTCATGGCCCCGACGACGCACGCCCCGCCGCCTCTACGAGCTGCTTGCTCCTTGCCGCCCCGCCGGCGCGTTCGGCGGCGCTGCGTGAGCTTCTGGTGGAGGTAAGGAGATTCGAACTCCTGACCTGATCATTGCGAACGATCCGCTCTACCAGCTGAGCTATACCCCCACAACGGCGAGAGCCGAAGTATACCCCGCCGGCGTACCTGTCCAGGCCTTAAGCGCTCGGGGCCCGGCGCTGCTCGAAGGGCACATAGTCGTGCTGCGTCTCGCCGGTGTAGATCTGGCGGGGCCGCACGATCTTGGCGTTGGCTTCGTCGTGCTGCTCCTTCCACTGCGCGATCCAGCCAGGCAGGCGACCGATGGCGAACATCACGGTGAACATCTCGGTCGGGATGCCGATGGCGCGGAACAGGATGCCGGAGTAGAAATCGACATTCGGATAGAGCTTGCGCTCGATGAAGTAGGAGTCCTTGAGCGCGAGCTCCTCGAGCTTGCGCGCGATGTCGAGCAGCGGGTCGCGGCGCTTGAGCTTGGCGAACACGCGATCGCAGGCGGCCTTGAGCATCTTGGCGCGGGGATCGTAGTTCTTGTAGACGCGATGGCCGAAGCCCATCAGGCGCACCGGGCTGCTCTTGTCCTTGGCAAGCTCGATGTACTTCTCCGGCGTCAGTCCGCCCTGATGGATCTTCTCGAGCATCTCCATGACTTCGACATTGGCCCCGCCGTGCAGCGGGCCCCACAGCGCGCAGACCCCGGCGGCGCACGAGGCGAAGAGGTTGGCGCGCGAGGAACCGACGACGCGCACCGCCGTCGTCGAGCAGTTCTGCTCGTGATCGGCGTGCAGGATGAACACGAGGTTGAGCGCGTCCTCGATGTCGGGATCGACGATGTACTGGTCGTAGGGCATCGAGAACATCATGTGCAGGAGATTCGCGCAGTAGCGCAGGCGCGGATCGGGGTAGATGTAGGGCCGCCCGATGCTGCGCTTGTAGGCGTAGGCGGCGATCGTCCGCACCTTGGAGATCAGGCGCGCCGCGAGCTCTTCGAACTGGCTGTCGTCGTTGAACAGGTGGTAGTGGAAGCACGACAGCGTCGAGATCATCGCCGAGACGACGGCCATCGGCGGGGCGTTGACCGGGAAGCCCTCGAAGTGATGGCGCATCGCCTCGTGCAGCGGCGCGTTCTGCGTCAGGCGCTCGGAGAAGCGCGCGAGCTCGTCCTTCGTCGGCAGGCGGCCGAAGATCAGCAGCCATGCGACTTCGATGAAGTTCGGATGCTCGGCGAACTGCTCGATCGGGATGCCGCGGTAGCGCAGGATCCCGGCGTCGCCATCGATGTAGGTGATCGCCGACTTGCACATCCCGGTGTTGCCGAGGCCGGGATCGTAGGTGATGTAGCCGGTCTTCTCGCGCAGCTTGCTGATGTCGATCGCGCGCTCGCCTTCGCTGCCGACGAAGGTCGGCAGCTCGTAGCTCTTGCCGTCGATGATCAGGGTCGCGGTGCCCATGGGTCGTTCGCTGGTTGGTGGTTACGGCATCATGAAGCCGCGGTAGCCGACAACAACGGCGCGCACGCCGACCATGCGCGACGCAGCTCCTCGGCGGCCGGCGCCAGCGCCTCGCGGTCGCCGGCCTTGGCCGCTTGCTCGAGGCGTTTCGCCGCCGCCGCCAGCTCCCGCAAGCGGAGATTGGCGGCATCGCCCTTGACCGCGTGCGCGTGACGCGCCACCAGGGGCAGATCGCCCTGCGCGACCGCATCGGCGATCGCTGCGAGATGCGCCGGCAGCTCGGCGAGGAAGGCCTGGACCACGGCGGCAAAGGCCTCGCCGCCGATCTCGGCGCGCAGCGCCGCGAGCTGCTCGCTCGGCGCCGGCTCCGCCGCCTCTGGCGCGCGGCGGCACTGGCGGGACAGCGCGGCGGCGAGCTGCGCCAGCTCCACCGGCTTGGGCACGAAGTCATCGAAGCCGTGCGCCAGACAGTGTTCGCGGTCGCGCTCCGAGGCATCGGCGGTGACCGCGATCAGCGGCGCGCGCACCCCGAAGGCGCGGATCCGTGCCGCCGCCGTGAAGCCATCGACATCGGGCATCTGGCAGTCGAGCAGGATGGCGTCCCAGCGGCGTGCGGTCGAGAGGGCGACCGCCGCCGCCCCGCCATCGACGATCAGCGCCGCGACGCCGAGCCGCTGCAGCAACAGCTCGAGCACCAAGCGATTGACCTCCTGGTCGTCGGCAGCGAGAACCTGCAGGCCGGCCAGCGGCGGGGCCGCTTCCGCCGGGCGGGAAGCGCGGTCGCTGGCCGCAGCCGCGAGCTTCGCCAGCGCTTCGGCGAGATCGCGCGTCGCGAAGGGCACGAGCACGGTGGCGTGCCGCCGCGCCGCCAGGGCGGCGGGGGCCGATGAGGCCGTCGGCGAGATCGCCAGCAGCAGCGACGCTTCAGGCAGGGCCGCGGCCTCGGCTACCGCCGGCGCATCGCTCGCATCGACCAGCAAGACCTCGGCCTGCGCCGCCGCGCACGGCTGCGTCCCGAGCCTCTGCAGGCAGGCGAGCGCGGCTTCCTTCAGCCAGCCCGAAGCCAACACCGCGATGCGCGGCAGGGCCGAGGACGAGCGCTCCCACGGGACCCCGCGCTCGCTGCTGACGCGGGCGGTGAAGCGCGACCCGACACCGACCGCGCTCTCCAGCGCGATGTCGCCGCCCATCGCCCGGCAGAGATGCCGCGCGATGCTGAGGCCCAGGCCCGTGCCGCCGTAGCGGCGATTGATCCGCGCATCGCCCTGGCTGAACGGCGTGAACAGCCGCGCCTGGACCTCGGGCGCGATGCCGGGACCGCTGTCGTCGACAGTGAAGGCGAGCTGCCAGCGCCCGTCCTGGCACTGCGCCGCGCCGCGGACGATCACCCGCCCGCGCTCGGTGAACTTGACAGCGTTGCCGACAAGGTTGGTCAGCACCTGCTGCAGGCGATGGTCATCGAGCCAGACGCGCGCCGGAAAATCGGCGCTCGGCAGCCAGAGCAACTGCAGGCCCTTGCTGGCAGCGCGCGGCGCGAGGGCGCGCAGGACGCCGACCGCGATCGCTTCCGGATCGCATTCGGTGTTGACAAGCTCCAGCTTCCCGGCCTCGATGCGCGAGAAGTCGAGGATGCCCTCGATCTGGGCGAGCAGGGCCTCGGCGCAGCTGCGCACCACCGCGAGGCGCTCGCGGCGCACGGCATCGCGCTCGTCGGTCATCAAGGTATCGGTCAGGCCGATGATCCCGTTCAAGGGCGTGCGCAGCTCGTGGCTCATCGTCGCCAAGAAGGCGCTCTTGGCGCGGGAAGCCGTTTCGGCCTTCTCGAGCGCTGCTGCCAGTTCGCGCGTGCGCTCGGCGACCATCCGCTCCAGCTGCGCCGCATGCGCGCGCTGCTGGGCCAGCAGCTCGCGATTGTGGTGCGCCGTCGCCGTGCGCGCGGCGAGCACGGCGAGCAGGGCGAGCTGCTCGCTGTCCACGCGCTCGACGATCGCGAGCACGAGGCCGGCGAGGTGCTCGGGGTCGGCGCAGGCCTGAACGAGCAGCAGGCTGCGGTCGCTGCGCTCGGCAACGACCGCCTCGCCGCGGCGCAGGGCCAGCGCGAAGCTGCCGTCCTCGACGATACGGGCAAGCTCCTGGTCGAGCTCCTGTGCGGTCGAGGGTCGACGCAACGCAATTGTCGGCAGCAGCGTCGCGTCGTCGATCGTCACCAGCGCCACCGCACGCAGCGGCAACAAGCTCGGCAGGTGATCGAGCAGGGCGTGCAGGACGCCGGCCGGTTCCTGGCGCGTCGCCAAGCTCGCTTCGAACGAGACGAGGGCTTCGAGCAGCGCGCTCATTCACCGGCTCCGACGAAGATGTCGATCATCGCCGCCAAGGCATCCTCGGCTTCGCGCACGCTGTCGACGCAGGCGGTCGGCTCGAGGCCGAGCAGGTCCCAGGCGCTGCCGTCCAGTGGCGTCGTCAGTCCGAGGGCATCGATGACGCCGACCAGCTCGCAGGTCACCATCGCGACATGGATCAGCGCGCATTCGACGCGCTGGCTGTTGGCGAGCGCCGGCGCGTGGTGCCAGCGCACCGGCTCGCTCAAGGACTGCGGCAGGCGCCACTGCTGCAGCAGCGCTTCGCCGATCGCCGCGTGATCGAAGCCGAGCTCCCGCGCCTCGCTGCGCTCGACGGACTCGCCGCGGCTGCGCGCCTGCGCGAGGCAGCGCTGCGCGAGCTCGGCGTCGGCGAGAAACAGGGCGAACCAACCGAGGTCATGGAGCAGGCCGCTGACGAACAAGCGCTCGACATTGGCCTCTCGCCGGCGCTGGGCGAGAGAGCGCGCGGTCAGCGCCACCGCCAGGCTGCGCCGCAGGTACGAGAACACCAGCGCGCGCGCCGCGCCACACCCTTGCACGAGGTCGACCACCGCCATCGCCAGCGCGAGCTCGCGCAGCTGCCGCGTGCCGATCATGTGCACCGCCTGCGACAGGCGCTCGACGCGGCGGCTGAAGCCGTAGAGCGGACTGTTGGCGAGCTTCAGCACCCGCGCCGCCAGGGGCGGGTCGGCAGCAACGGCAGCGGCGATCTGCTCGCTGGTCGCCGCCTCGCGGGCCAAGACAGCATCGATGTGCTGCCAGGCCCTCGGTAGCGCCTTCAGTTCCCCAGCGGCAGCGAGGATGTCGGCGATGGTCGGCATCAGCGTCCGCCACCATGTAGCTGTCGCTGAACGGCGGCCTGAAACAGCGCGCGCACCAAGGGGTGGTCGACCGGCTGGCCGCGGAAGCGCACTGCGACCTGACGCTGCGCCGCAGCGAGCGCTGCCGGATCAGGCGTGCTGCGGCGCTCGACGACCTCGACCGCAGCGATGCCCCAGGTGCGCAGCAGCGCGACCTGCTGGGCAGTCAGCGCCGTGCCCGCGGCAGCGAGCTGCTTGCCGCCCGGCCCGATCACCGGCGCCGCAAGCACCATTCCGGGCTCGGCCTGTGCGAGGGGGATGCGCATCGCGTCAGCTGGGGTCGGAGGCGGTCAGTCCGAGGGCGGCGATGCGCCGCGCGACGAGCTGCCGGTCGAACGGCTTGATGATGTAGCCCTGCACGCCGATGGTCGCGGCATCGACGACCGCACTGCGGCTTGCTTCGGCGGTGATGACGATCACCGGCACGCCGACCGTCCGGGGATCGTCGCGCAACTCGCGCAGAAAGGCAGGTCCGTTCATCGGCTCCATGTGCCAGTCGAGCAGCACGAGGTCGATCGGCCACTCGGCGAGCAAGGTGCGCAAGCCGGACTCTCCGTCCTGGGCCTCGCAGACCGTGAAGCCCTGCTGCACGAGGATGCCTTTGAGCAGGGCGCGCGAGGCTCCGGAGTCGTCGACGATCAAGGCCTTGGGCATAGACGATGACAATATTGTGGTACCGCTGTCTCCCGAACAAGTCGAACCGCAGCAAGAGGATCTCATCAGGGTGTAACAGCCGGCAGTGCGCCGAGGACAGCCTCGATCTCGGCCCGCCAGCCCTCGCGCGGGTCGGCGTCGGCAGCATGCGCCAGCACCAGCATCAGCGTGCGTGGTCCGACGCGACCGATCCACGCCGTCTGCTCCCACGGCAGATCAGCGATGCGGTACTGCACCCGCAAGCGCTGCCATACCCGGCCACCGAGGGGCAGCGCATCATCGTCCAGGATCGCCAACGCCTCGAACATCGTCGTCCAGGCTTCCTGCAGGCGAAGCCGCGCCGTCGCCGGGTCTTCCTCGATCATCCGCACGCCGAGCCGAGCCTCCCAGCCGCCGCCTGCCGGGGGGCGATAGAGTCCTGGCGCCAACTCCTGCCAGCCATCGCGCAATGGCGCATTCACAAAGGGCCCTTCCCCGGCAGCCAACCCGCCGATCGCACCGAGCAGCCCCCAGACCCCCAGCCGCAACCAGGATGCTTCCTTGCTTTGCATCCGTTGACTGTAACATTCTGTGCATGGATGGAACATCTCGTGCGCCCGCGAGGAGGACGCCATGACGACATTCGCGGAAGCGATTCGCAACAAGTTGGCCACCGAGGGGATCAGCGCGACGGCCGCAGCTCGGCAAGTCGGGCTGAGCTTGCCGGCATTTCGGGCGGTTCTCAAGGGGGAGAGCGTGCCGAATGCTCGCAGCTTGAGCAAATACGCCGCCCTGCTCGGTCTCAGCGTGGAAGAAGTGCAGAAGTTGCTTCCTGAGCGCAGCGGCGAAGAGCAGAAGCGTGCGCCCACGCGCAGCCGGTCGAGCGCCGCGCGCAACCGTTCGCCGACCGCAGCCCGTATCCTCGCCTTTCTCGAGCAGGCAGAAGCGATCATGAACGATCGCCTGGCGGTGATGGTCCATCGCTTGCCTAAGGAGAAGCGCGCAACCATCGGCTTGATTTTGCAGTCGATGGAATAGCGCGGTCGGCGCTTCCAACCGCGAGCGCACCAGCCTCCAGATCCCCTGGTCAGCTTCGAGAAGCAGTGCCGTCTTCATGGTCAGGAGGACGGGGGATGAAAGCGTGCGGTGCGGCGAGCAGCGTTTCTTCAGTGCTCGCCTTGACGATCTGCTGTGCCGTGTTCAGCGCGGCATCGGTGAGCGGCGGCGAGGTGTTCAGCTATGCGCCGATGATCGAAACGGTGGCGCCCTCGGTGGTCACGGTGTATGCGAGTCGCACAGCACCGGCTCGGCAGCGAATGATCCAACCCTTTTTCGACAACGACCCCCTGTGGCGCCATTTCTTTCGCGATCTGCCATGGCCCTTCCCCCCGCAGCGCGATGGTTCGCCGCCGACGGTCACCGGCCAGGGGTCCGGGGTGATCATCGCCGCCGATGGGCTGGTCGTCACCAACCACCACGTCATCGAGGGGGCGACGACGATCGAGGTCCAGCTCGTCGAACAGGCGCGGCGGGTGACGGCGCGCCTCGTCGGCGCCGACCCGAAAACCGACCTCGCGCTGCTGCGCATCGAGGCCCCGCAGCTGCGGCCGATCGTCATCGCCGACAGCGATCGGGTGCGGGTCGGCGATCTCGTCTTCGCCATCGGCAACCCCTTCGGCGTCGGACAAACCGTCAGCATGGGCATCGTCAGCGCCAAAGGGCGCAGCAACCTCGGCCTCGCCGACTATGAGGACTTCATTCAGACCGACGCCTCGATCAACCCCGGCAACAGCGGCGGCGCCCTGGTCGACAGCCTGGGCCGGCTGATCGGTATCAATACTGCCATCTATTCACGCAGCGGCGGCAATATCGGCATCGGCTTCGCCGTGCCGTCGAACCTCATGCAGCAGGTCGTCCAGCAGCTGGTCAAGGGCGGGCGCGTGGTCCGCGGCTACTTCGGCGTCCACATCGGGCCCGTCACCCCGGAGCTGGCACGCAAGTTCGGCGTCGAGCCCGGGCGTGGGGCCCTGGTCTCCGAGGTGGTGCCCGAGAGTCCGGCAGCGCGCGCCGGGCTGCAAGAAGGCGATGTCATCATTCGGGTCGGCGCCCTGCAGGTCCATGACCCGCAGCAGCTGCGCCTGCATGTCGCCGGCCTCGCCCCCGGCACCACCATCGAGGTCGCGGTCCTGCGCGATCGTCGCGAACTCACCCTGCAGCTGACGGTCGGCGAGCAGCCGCAGGACAGCGCGAGCGTCGAACCCGCCAGCAGCGGGATCGGCGTCGAGCTGCAAGATCTCACCGTGCAAGCACGACAAGAATACCGCATCCCGGCACGGGTGCGCGGGGCGCTGATCGTCGCCGTTGCACCGAACAGCCGGGCCGAGCGCGCCGGCCTGCGCGAAGGGATGGTGATCACGGAGATCGAACGGCGGGCGGTGCCCGATGCCGCGACGGCGCAGCGCTGGCTGCGCCAAGACGGCGAAATCCTCGTGCGCGTCTGGTTCGATGGCAGCTGGCGCTGGATCGTCGTTCCCTCCGAGTGAACCTGCGCTTGCTTCGATCGCTCGCCGCGCAGGCTCAGGTTCCTATGTCGATGCTGCCTTTACTGGCGATGGATCTCGAGGGCGTTCTCGTCCCCGAGATCTGGATCGCGGTTGCGGAACGGACCGGCATTCCGGCGCTGCGTCGCACGACGCGCGACGAACCGGACTACGACAAGCTGATGCGCGGGCGGCTGCGCATCCTCGATGAACACCGCATCACGCTCCCCGACATCCAAGCGGTGATCGCGACCCTCGATCCGCTGCCAGGAGCCGCGGAGTTCCTGCGCGAGCTGCGCGCGCGGATGCCGGTGATCATCTTGTCCGACACTTTTCAGCAGTTCGCGCAGCCCTTGCTGGCGAAACTCGACTGGCCGACGCTGTGGTGCCACAGCCTGGTGATCGACGGCAAACAGCGCATCGTCGACTATCGCCTGCGCCTTCCAGACCAGAAGCGGCGCAGCGTCGAAGCCTTGCGCAGCTTGCACTTCCGCGTCTGCGCGGTCGGCGACTCGTACAACGACACGACGATGCTCGCGGCCGCTGATGACGGCATCCTCTACCGGCCCAGCGCCGCGGTGGCCCGCGATTTTCCGCAGTTTGCGGTCGTCAACGACTACCACGCGCTGCGCGCGCGGATCGACGAGTTCTGTGCGCTGAACGCATGAGGCGGACGCTGGGCGGCGCCGTGCTCGTGCTCTGCTGTGTGCCGCTTGGCGCTGTCGAGATCACGCTCCGTGCTCCCGCGACGACGGTCGTCAGCTGGGACATTCCGGAGACCGCCCGCGCGTGCACATTGACTGTCGAGGTCCCTGAGGAAGCTCCGGCCGATCTCAGCGCGATCGCAGCGATCGCCGAGCGCGACGGCGGTTGGGGCCAGCTGAGCCTGGCCAGGGCTGTGTCCCCCGGCACCCACCGCTGGACGCTGTCCCTGTCGCCGGAGGCCTTCGTCGCCGGCTCCCCCCCCTTGAGCTGTTTGACGCCACCGTCGCGCCTGCATCTGACCTTCGCCTCGGTGCAGGCTAGCCAAGCCAGGCTGCGCTGCACGGCGAGCTGGCTGGAGCAGGAGGCGTCGCCGCCCGCGCCGACGCGGGAGCGGCTGCGGGCGATATGGCCCGGACCCTCCCAGCTAGCAGTCGGCGAGCGCTATGAAGTCGAGGTCGAGAGCGATCCTCCCCTCCGCGGCTGGGGAGAGGATCCGCAGTTGACACTGCGCATCGCCGAACCCGATGGCTCCCAGCGAACGGTGCAGGGCTTCGTCCGCGTGCCGATGTCGTTCACCGACCTCGGAGATCGAGAAGCTGCCGCCCCGCTGGCCGCCGCAAGGTTGGTCTGCCGCTTCCGGCCCCGCCAGCCTGGCCGCCACCAGCTGCAGCTGCACGCGCGCTGGGCGAACGGCAGCGAAGCGCAAGTCGCCTTGCCGGATGTCGTCGCCGCTGGCGCGGCGAGCACCAACCTCGTCCGTATCGACCCATCCGATGGACGCTTCTTGCAGATCGACGGTCGCTGGTGGTGGCCGATCGGGCTCAACCTCCACAACCCTTACGATCTGCGCAGTGCAGAGCGCCTTGGCACCCGTCTGACGCCGCCGCGCGGGCTCTTCGTCTATGCGGCGCTGTTCGACCGCCTGGCGGCCGCCGGCATCGACGCCGTCGAGATCTGGATGAGTTCGTGGAATCTCGGCCTGCTCTGGCACCCTGATTGGCCGGGGTATCATGGGCTGCGCGCGCTCAATCAGATCCACGCCGAGCGGCTCGACCGCATCCTCGATGCGGCCTGGCAGCGCGGCATCCGCGTGCTGCTCGTCCTGCACAACCACGGGCAGGCCAGCGACCGGACGGACCGCGAGTGGCGCTGGAACCCGCTCAACGCCGCGCACGGCGGTCCCTGCCAGCAGCCTGGAGAGGTCTTTACCCACCCTGCCGCGCGCGCCCTGCAGTCACGGCTCCGTCGCTACCTCGTCGCCCGTTACGCCGATCATCCGGCGCTGTGGGGGTGGAAGCTGTGGAGCGAGATCGACCTGACGGCCGGCACGGCCGAGAGCCTCGCGCAGTGGCACGCTGAGGCAGCCGCCGAGCTCCGTGCGCTCGACCCTTCTGGGAGACCGATCACCACGCACTGGTCGGGTGACTATCGGCGCGTCCACGCCAGCGTCGCGGCTCTGCCCGGCATCGAGCTCTTGACGATCGATGCCTATCGCGGCAGCGGACCCGGCAGCTGGGGGCCGCTGGAGCTGCTCGGCGGCGTCCTGCAGGATCCGGCACGCGGCCTGCAGCGCTGGCGCAAGCCCGTGCTGGTCACGGAGTTCGGCGGCACCAGCAGCGGCCAGCCGGCGGCGGCGCGCGAAGTCGACTTCCGTCTCGGCGGCTGGATCGCCCTGGTCAGCGGTCACGCTGGCGCCCCGCTCTACTGGTGGTGGGAGTGGGTTGATCAGGGGGACCACTGGCAGCCGTATCGCGCCTTACGCGCCTTCGTCGCTGGCGAGGACCTCCGCGACCCGCGTGCCCAGAGCCAGGCACTCGATGCCGCCGCCCCCGGCCATCGGCTGTGGGCCCGCGCCTGGCTGAGCGCGGGACGCCTCCTCGGCTATGTGGTCGCCGAGACCTGGGCCCGTGACGGCGGCACCCCTCCCCTGGTGACAGCGGGGCGCATCCGCCTGCCGGAAGGCCTGCGCTGCGGTTCAGCGACGCTCAGCTGGTGGGATCCCGATCGCGGTACAGCGCTGGCGACGCTGACACGCAGCGACCCTGCCGCGCTGTCCGAACTCCACCCCCCCGACTTCCACGGCCATCTGGCGTGGAAGCTGCAGCTGGCGCCTTGACCGCGCTCACTCGCCGCCGGCGGCCTTCTTTTCCTTCTTCGCGCTCTTCTTCGCCGCGGGCTTGCTCGCGCCCTTCGCAGCCTTGGCCTTGGCCGGAGCCTTCTTCTTGGCGGCGGCCTTGCCATTGCCATTGGTGGCGGAAGTCTTCTTGTCGGTCGTCATGGGAACCTCCTCGGCGCCCCCCGGCTTCAGGGAACTCGCCGCGTCGAAGTGCTTTATACATCCCCCCCCCGTCCTGTGCAAATCCTTTCTCCCGCTGCGGCGTCGGCGCCCGCCGGCGGGCGAACTTGCGCGCGCGGCGCACGCCCACAATCGCCGCCATGACCCAGCTTCGGATCTCCTATCGCCTCGTGCGCGCGCCCAACCCGCGTGCGGCCATCGGCCAGATCGGCGGCCATGTCAAGATGGGCTATCAGCACCCGCGCGGCAAGCGCACTGGGATGCCGATGGCCTTGGTCAGCGCCCTGCCCTTGGAGCCCGGCAGCGATCGCCTGGTGCTTGCGTTCATGGACCGCAGCGATCGCTCGGAAACCTTCGATGACCGCCCGGGGAGCGGAGACAACTGCGTCGTCGTCGTGCCGGCCAAGGACATCCAGCTCTCCGTTCTCAACGGCGTCTGCCCAGGAGACTGGAAGGGCATCAAGGTAGCGCTCGGCGAGCGGATGGAAGAGCCTGTCGACCTCGACATCGATCCGACCGGGCTCGACCTCGAGGCCAGCGATGCCTGGGTCGACCTCGTCGATGAGATCGGCTGCGACTGCACGAAGCTCGGCGGCTATCCCTTGTGGACGAACGAACCCTTGGACATCGACCGCATCATGGGGCGTCCGCACCGCTTCCATCATCGGATCGCCGGCGACATCGTCGACCTCGGGCTCGGCGACGGCGGGGTCGTCTTCGTCTTCGTCGACGAGCAGGGCGGCGGCGCCCTGTGCTGGCAGCAAGCGACTTGAAGGCTTGATTGCAGGCCGCGCTTTTGCGATAAGCTCAAGCAATGCAAGAAGTTCCTGCGGCAGCCCAGGCCAGTGCCGACGACTATAGCGCGAGCGCGATCGAGATCCTGGAGGGCCTGGAGGCGGTGCGCCGGCGCCCCGGCATGTACATCGGCAACCCCGAAGGCCAGGGGCTGTATCAGCTGGTGTGGGAGGTGGTCGACAACGCGATCGACGAAGCGCTGGCCGGGTACTGCACCGAGGTCACGGTGACGATCCACGGCGACGGTGCGCTCAGCGTCACCGACAACGGCCGCGGCATCCCAGTCGAAGAGCATCCGGAGATGCCGGGCAAGAGCGCCTTGGAGGTCGCGCTGACCGTCCTGCATGCCGGCGGCAAGTTCAAGAGCGGGGTCTATAAGAAGTCCGGCGGCCTGCACGGCGTCGGCGTGTCCTGCGTCAACGCGGTCAGCGAGTGGCTGGTCGTCGATGTCCATCGCGGCGGACGCCACTACCGCATGCGCTTCGCGCGCGGCGAGCCGCAGGGACCGCTGACCGTCGTCGGCGACAGCGCGGCGCGCGGCACCACCGTACGCTTCAAGCCCGATCCGCTGATCTTCGGCGCCAACACGGTGTTCGACTGGGACGTCATCGCCAGCCGCCTGCGCGAGCTCGCCTTCCTCAATCCCAAGGTCCGCATCGTCCTGATCGATGAGCGCACCGAGGGACGCAGCGAGGTGTTCTGGTCGACCGACGGCCTCGCCGGCTTCGTGCGGCTGCTCAATCAAGGCAAGGAGGTCCTGCACGAGATCGTGCACTTCAAGGCCGAGCTGCAGAAACCCCTCGAGCTCGACATCGAGGTCGCTTGGCAGTACCATGACGGCTACGACGAGCACGTCCTGTGCTTCGCCAACAACATCCGCAATCGCGACGGCGGCACCCACCTCGAGGCCTTCCGCGCGACGCTGACGCGCGTGATGAACGGCTATGCGCGCGAACACGGCCTGCTCAAGGGCGAAACGGCGCCGAGCGGCGAGGACTGGCGCGAGGGCCTGACCGCGATCGTCTCGGTCAAGCTGCCGCAGCCCTCCTTCAGCAATCAGACGAAGGACAAGCTGATCACCGATGCCATCCAGGCCCCGCTGTCGAGCTGCTTCGGCGAGCAGCTCAGAGAACACCTCGAGCGTCATCCCCGCTTCGCGCAGCTGCTCGTGCAGCGCGCGCTGCAGGCGGCGGAAGGCCGCGAGGCGGCGCGCCGCGCGCGCGAGGCGATCCGCCGCCGCAAGAACCTGCTGACCGCATCCTCGCTGCCCGACAAGCTGCGCGACTGCCAGAGCCACAGCCTGGAGGAGAGCGAGCTGTTCATCGTCGAGGGCGACTCCGCCGGCGGCTCGGCCAAGCGCGGCTCCGATGCCCGCTTCCAGGCCATCCTGCCGCTGAAAGGCAAGGTGATCAATGCCGAGAAGGCGCGCGCCCACCGCGTCTTCGAGCATGCCGACCTCGCCGCCCTGATCACCGCGATCGGCACTTCGGTCGGCGAGGACTTCAACCTCGGCAACCTGCGCTACGGCAAGATCGTGATCATGACCGACGCCGATCACGACGGCAGCCACATCCGTACCCTGCTGCTCGTGTTCTTCTTCCGCCATCTGCCGCAGCTGATCGAGCACGGCCGGCTGTGGATCGCGCAGCCGCCGCTCTACAAGGTCAAGCGCGGCCGGCACACCGAGTATGTCTATGACGGCAGACGTCTCGAGCAGGAGATCGTCCGCCTCGGCAGCAACGACGCCGCGCTGCTCGACAGCCGAGGCCAGCGCGAGCTCTCCGCTCAGCAGCTGCAGGACCTGCTCGCCGTCGTCTCCGCGCTGCTCGAGCACGAGCGCAGCCTCGCCTTCAAGGATCTGACGCTGCGCGAGTACCTCGCGCTGCGCGACGCCGACGGCACGCTGCCGCTCTACCAGCTGCGTTGCAAGGAGACGATCCGCTTCCTCGCCGACTCCGCGGCGCTCGACGCGGCGCTGGCGACGGTGCGCGAGGAGGGCGCCGAGCCGCCGGAGATCATCGAGTTCGTCGAGCGAGCGGCGATCGAGCGCGATCTGCAGCGGCTCGCCGCGCTCGGCTACCAGGCCGAGGACCTCGACGACCGCCCGGGAGACGCGGCGCGCTTCCTGATCCGCGATGCGAAGGAGGAGCGGCAGGTCGCTGGCCTGCGCGCGGTGCTCGCCGCAGTCCGCGAGTTCGGCAGCCGCGGCATGGACATCCAGCGCTACAAGGGCCTCGGCGAGATGAACCCCGAGGAGCTGTGGGAGACGACGCTCGATCCCGCGCGTCGCTCGCTCAAGCGCGTGACGATCGGCGACGCCGTCGAAGCCGAACGCGTATTCAGCATTCTGATGGGCGAGCGCGTCGCGCCGCGCCGCGCCTACATCGAGCGCCACGCGCTCGCCGTCAGCCACCGCATCGATGTCTGAAGCTCAGGCCGGCAGCGGCACCTCGCTGCGGCCGAGGTCGGCGAGGATCTCGTTGGCGGCGCGCCACCCGCTCTCCGCGGCGCCCTCCATGTAGCCCTGGAAATCGACCGAGGTGTGCTCGCCGGCGAAGAACACGCGGCCGGCGCGCTGGCCCTCGCTGCCGCTCCACCGCGCCTGCCCGACGCGGTAGCAGGCATAGCTGCCCTTGGCCCACGGCACCCGCGGCCAGTGCATGGCGATCGCCTGGTCGGGCACATAGGCCGCGGCGGCTCCGGGGAACACGGCGTCGATCAACGCCAACCGCTCGCGCATCCACTGCTCGGGCGACACCTCGCACATCCGCAGGCCGGTCGCGCCGCCGGCGAAGTGCGTCAGCATGCCGCCAGGCAACGCCTGGCCGTAGCCGGGGTCCCAGAACTCCTGCATCCCGCCATCGGCGAAGAAGTTGCCGCTGGCGCGATGGCGCGTCCGCCACAGCGGCTCGCGGAAGGCGCCGATCACCTTGGCGTTGGTGCCATAGCCGAGCTCGGCGATCATCTGCCGCTGTTCGGCCGGCAGCTCGATCTCGAGCGCGACCTCGCGCAGGGTCGTGAAGGGGATCGCCAGCACCGCGTAGTCGACGACCGCCGTCTGCGCGCTGCCAGCGACCGCGAACTCGAGCTGCAGCTCGTCGCCGCGCGCGCGCACCGCGGTCAGGCGGTGCTGGAGGCGCAGCGCCTCGGCGCCGAGCCGCGACGACAGCGCCTTCACCAGCGCATCGTTGCCGGAGCGCAGGTGGTAGCGCTCATCGGAGTCGCCGTAGACGCGGAAGGGCTGCGGTTGCTTGGCGTCGATCAGCCACAACAGGTTCCAGGCCGACTGCTCGCTGGCCGGCAGCCCGTACTCGCCGGTGTAGGCCTCGTCGAGCAGGGAGACGAGCAGCGGATCGGCGCCGTTGGCCTCGAGCCAGGCGATGATGCTCTGCTGATCGACCTCGGCGAAGAACGCCGGGTCCTCCTCGCGCGCGAGGGCGGCGACGATGCGCTCCGCCACCGGCTTGAAGAGGCGGACGATCTCGGCCTCGCTGAGCAGGCGGCCCTGGAACCACCAGCGCTCGGCCTCCAGGCCCGCCGTCAGCTCGACGAGGTCGTCGAGCGCCAACCCGCAGTCTTGCGCGAGGTGGCGCAGCACGCGGTGCCCGCTGTCGATGAACTCGCCGCCGAGCTCGACCGCGGCGCTGCCGCCCCAGCGATCGCGCGCCGTCAGCACCCGTCCGCCGACCCGGCTCGCGCCCTCGTAGAGCGTGCAGGCGATGCCGCCCCGCTGCAGGACATGCGCGCAGACCAGCCCGGCCAGGCCGGCGCCGACGATCGCGATCCGCGGCGCGCGCGGCGGGGGCGGCGGCGGGGCCGCGGCGCGGGGCGCGGGTTCCGCGCGCCCCGCGCCCCCCCGCACCGGAGCCACCAGGGCGGCGAGCGGCGCCGCGGCCACCCCGCGCCACCCGTTGCGGCGGGTGGCCCGCGCGCCGCCATGCGGGGGCGGCGGG